>CAYSWZ010000156.1:0-33172 GCA_964434945.1 uncultured bacterium
GCCGTGCAATGCGCGCGAGAATTCCGGATTCTGCATTGCGATTCCCCTTGCCCGCGCGGAATGCAATCCCGCAGACTCATGGACGAGCAATCCACGTTCGCGCCCCCTCCCTCCTTTGCGCGAGCCCCGGCGGCGGAGCCCCGGAACCCCTTGTCATACCCCCCGGCCAATGGACGTTCCGGCCCCTCGCAGGAGCGCATCGATGAGGCATTTCTACTACTCCGCATGGGTGGCGATCGCGCTGCTCCTGACTGCGGCGCCCACGTTCGCCACCTCGCCCGTGTCGGTCGTCATCGGGCCCAGTCGTGACGGGTCGCTCGAGGATCTGCAGAAGAAGGTGGACCACCTGCTGGGCCCCGGGCGCGTGGACGTGTACACCGACTACGTCGGCGCGCACGCCGGCGATCCGGATCCGTGGTGCTGGTCCAACGGCGGCGCGCACGTGGTTTCGGTGCGCCTCGTGGATCGGAAGTCGCCGCACGCCACCGTGGGCTGGTACGCCGAGACGGGCGGTGCGCCGACGATGGACGGCACGCACGCCGGCGTGGTGTTCGAGACCTGGCGGCTGCGCGGCTCTCTGACGACGTTGCGGCTGCCGGCGTCGGCGACCCACTTCGGCTTCTACATCGATCACCAGGGCGGGGACGACCCGTCGGATCAGGGCGTCACCTGCCGTTACTTCACGAACCGGAAACTGAACGACATCGGTCCCGAGGGGCGCGGCGCCGTGCACGAGCCCCGGGACGGGGACGTGCAGGCACTGATCTACGATGTCTCGCGCTGGATGGGCCCGACCACGTGGCTCGTGGCCTGTGAGTACTCCGACAGCGGCTGCCCGGTCGGCTTCGGCCCGGACTGCAGCGACAACGACTTCTCCGACGTCTTGTTCACCGTGACGGCGGACGGCGCGGTGACGCCGGCGGTGTCCTCGACGTTCGCACGCGTGAAGGCGCTGTTCCGCTGAACCGCCGCACGACCACCCCCTTGCGGGCGCCCGGGCAACGCCGGGCGCCCGTCGTGTTTCGCGAGCTGCTCGCGGGCGCGCGTGGTTGACCCCGCCCCGCGCCATCGCGCATCTTCACCCGGAATGCGCACACTCGAGCTGGGCGACTGGACACTCGACACCGTGGATGCGGGCTACCTGTGGCTCGACGGCGGCAGCATGTTCGGATCGGTGCCAAAGCCGCTGTGGAGCCGCACGAATCCCGCGGACGAGCGGAACCGGATCCGGCTCGCCATGCGCTGCATGCTGCTGCGCGGCCACGGCCGCACCGTGCTCGTGGACGACGGGCTCGGGAACAAGGTCAGCGACAAGTTCCGCGACATCTACCGGGTGGAGCCGGAACCCTCGCTCGAGCACTCGCTGGCTGCGCTCGGGCTCGAGCCCGGCGACATCACGGACGTGGTTCTCACCCACCTCCACTTCGATCACGCCGGGGGGTCCACCGTGCGCACGGCGGAAGGCCTGCGGCCGTGGCTCCCACGCGCCCGCTGGTACGTGCAGCGGCGCAACTGGGACAACGCGCACGCCCCCAACCCGCGCGAGCGCGCGTCGTACCTGCCGGAGAACTTCGACGCGCTCATGGAGGCCGGCGTGCTCACGCTGTGGGACGGGCCGCAGCGCCCGTGGCCGGGCGTGGAGACGATCTGTGTCGACGGGCACACGCGCGGGCAACAGTTGGTGCGGGTGGAAGGGGGCGGCCAGGCGGCGTACTTCGTCACTGACCTCATCCCGACGGCGGCGCACGTGCGAATACCTTTTGTGATGGGCTACGACGTCGCGGCCATCGAGACGATGGCGGAGAAGCGCTCCGTGCTCGAACGCGCGAGCAGGGAGCAGGCCTGGATCGTGCTCGAGCACGATCCCGACACCGCGCTCGCGCGCCCGGTGGCCGACGGCGACGACTTCACCTGGGCCGAGCGCGTGCCCGCCGCCGCCGGAGCCCCGGCGCGCTAGCGCCCGCGGCCCCCGAGGAACTCTCACGCATGCTCCACCACTGGTTCGCCCTCTGGATGCAGTTCGTGCACGACCAGGGCTATCTCGGCGTGTTCCTCATGATGTCCCTGGGCTCCACGGTGATCCCGCTGCCCGCCGAGGTGGTCGTGCCGCCGGCGGCCTACTGGGCGATGCGCGGCTCGTTCTCGTTCTGGGGCGTGCTGATCGCCTCGACGCTGGGCTCGTGGTTCGGCTCGGCGGTCTCCTACCTGGTGGCACGGCAACTCGGCCGGCCGCTGATCCTCCGCTACGGCCGGTTCCTGTTCATTCCCGAGAAGAAGTGGCTCCTCGCGGAATCGTGGATCAACCGCTACTCGGTCGTCGGCGTATTCTTCGGTCGGCTGCTGCCGGTGGTCCGGCACGTGGTGTCGCTGCCCGCGGGGGCCGCGCGCATGCCGTTCGGGCCCTTCAGCGTCAGCACGGTGCTCGGTTCCTTCGCGCTCAGCTGGGCACTGGCGCGGTTCGGCCAGGAGGTGCTCGGGAGCGACCCGCGCCTCCTGTCCGATCCGGACGCGCTCATCCACGTCCTCAAGGCCAAGCTGGCGTGGTGGGTCGTGGCGGCGGTGGTGATGCTGGTGGCGTACATCTCGGTGGACCTCGCCGGGCGGCGGTGGAGGAAGGCGAATGTCGGGGGTTGAGTTCGCGGGCGTCGGCAAGTCGTACGGCCGGGGCGGGCACGCGGTGAAGGGTGTCACGCTCGGCGTGGGCGAGGGCGAGTTCCTGGTCCTCGTGGGTCCGTCCGGCTGCGGCAAGTCCACGCTGCTGCGGATGGTCGCCGGCCTGGAGGAGGTCACCGAAGGAGAGATCCGGATCGGCGGCCGGCTCGTCAATGACGTGGCGCCTCGCGACCGTGACGTGGCCATGGTGTTCCAGAACTACGCGCTCTACCCGCACATGAGCGTGTTCGACAACCTCGCCTTCGGGCTCCAGCTCCGGAAGCTGCCGAAGGACGAGATCCGCCGCCGGGTCGAGAATGCCGCGGGCGTGCTGGGTCTGGAGCGCTACCTCGAGCGCCAGCCGCGCGAGCTGTCGGGCGGCGAGCGCCAGCGCGTGGCGCTCGGGCGCGCGATGGTGCGGGAGCCGAAGGTGTTTCTCTTCGATGAGCCGCTTTCCAATCTGGACGCGAGGCTCCGCGTCGAGATGCGGGCGGAGATCCGCCGCCTGCACCACCGGGTCGGCGCCACCATGATCTACGTGACGCACGACCAGGTCGAGGCCATGACCATGGGCGATCGGATCGCGGTATTGAAGAGCGGCGAGCTGCAGCAGGTCGCCGATCCGCGCACGCTCTATTCCAGGCCGGCCAACACGTTCGTGGCCGGATTCATCGGCTCGCCGCCGGTGAACCAGTTCGGCGCCACGGTGAGCGCGGACGGCGGCTGGCTCGAGGTGGCGGGAACGAAGCTCGCGATGGGCGGACTCCAGCGGGCCGCCACCTCCTCGCTCCGGGGCGGGGCCGTGTCCGTGGCGGTGCGGCCGGAAGACCTGGCCCCCGCCGGAGACGGCTCCGGGATCCGCGCCCGCGTCGAGCTGGTCGAGCCGCTCGGCAACGAGACACTCGTCCACTGGTCGAGCGCGGTCGGCTCGCTCGTCTCGCGCGTCGGCTCGGGGCCCGTGCCCACGCTCGGCGCCGAGGCCGCGCTCGCCGCGAACGCCGAGCGCATCCTGCTCTTCGACGCGAGCAGCGGCGTCGCGCTGCTCGAGTCGCCGCAGGCGGCTCCCGCGCACCACTGAGACGCCTGCCGCGCGAGTCGGCCAAGCTGGCAGTCCTCCTGCCGGGCTGTCACCGAGAACCCGCCGCCGGCGGGCGCCGGCAACGTAAGGCGTGCGCGGCGAACGTTCTGGCGCAATCGCTTCCCGAGGATGCCCGGGCTCCCGCCGGCTGGCACGTCCCATGCGCCCAAAAGCTTGTACAGGCCGTGAAAACGGCCGGGAGGTGGCCATGAAGATCGTGCTCGGATACGACGACTCGCCGCACGCGCAAGCCGCACTGCAATGGATCATCCGGCAGAAGTGGCCGGCGAACACCAAGGTCACGGTCGTGTCCGCGGTGCGCACACCGGTCAGCGTCTATGCCGAGGTATACGCCCCCTCGATGCCTTACCCGACGGAACTGATCGAGGAGGTCACTCGCCACCACGAAGAGCTGTCCATGAAGGCAGAGGACGAGCTGCGCCGGGCCGGGTTCGTCACGTCCGTCAAGGTCCCGCCAGCCGATCCGCGGGAAGCCCTGGTTGATGCGGTGCGCTCCGAGAACGCCGACCTTCTGGTCGTCGGTTCGCACGGTCGCACGGGATTCTCCAAGCTGCTGCTGGGCAGTGTCGCGTCGCACGTGGTCGCTCACGCGCCCTGTGACGTCGTCGTGGTGAAGCGGACCGCACACTAGAGCGGTCCGAAGGTCCGGAGGAGATCTGCGGTCCCGGTTGCACCACCCCGTGCCGCCGCTGGGACGGCGGGCGAGGTGAAGGTGGGCAAGGTCTCCTCCGAGGAGGGTGGGTCGGTCGCGCGCCGCGACCCGGGGGTGAAACGCCGCGGTCCGCTCGCGCCTCAGCCCGGCCGGTGCGCCAGCAGGCGTGCCATCACCGGCGCCTCGTCCTCGGGAGTCTCCTCGTACTCGTCCACGACGAGCGAGGGGAACGCGCGCGCGAGTTCACCCGGCTGGAGGAGGTGTCTCGGCCGGCGCGGGTGGCCGAACTTTTCCTGCCCGGCGCGAAACGTCTCGTATACGAGGGCTCCGCACGGCGCCAGCGCCCGCTCGAGCCATGGGAAGAGTTCGCGGTGGAGGTAGCGTGCGACCACGATGAGGTCGAAGCCCGGCTCGGGGAGCGGCAACGGCCCGGCCTCGAGGTCGCACCTTCGCAGCTCGATCCGCACCCCGTGACGCGCCGCGAACGCTCCCGCCATGGCGAGCGCGTCGGCGTCCAGGTCCCAGGCTTCGACGTCGCGCCCGGAGATCGCCAGGTAGACGGCCGCCCGCCCCGAGCCTGACGCCAGGTCGAGCGCGCGGCCCATCGGGCAGCGGTCGATCACCCGCTCGAGGAACGGCGGGGCCGACCAGAGGCGGGCGGCGGGCTCACGGCTCGCGAGCCCGCCCGGTTCCTCGGCGAGCGGCCGGTCGAGCCATTGCACCCGCTCGTAGCCGGTCGAGACCAGGGCCCGGGCGGCGGCGAGCGCCACGGCGGGGTCGTCGTCCACCACCACGATCGGCGTCGACCGCGCGGGCAGCTCCATCCGGCGCGTGGCGAACTCCCCGGCGCCGAGCCGGCCCGCCCCGGCAGGGTGGCCGAGCGCGAACACTTGCGGCCGCCGCGTGTCGAGGATCCTGAGCTCCGGCTCCTCCGCGCGCGCCGCGGCCAGCGATCGCGTGGCGCGCGGGCTCCCGGTCGCGAGCGTCACCACGTCACGCGGCTCATCTCACCACGGTGAGACGTGCGTGCGCCGACCGACCGCCCTGACGCAGCCGTGCGAAATAGACGCCCGAGGCGAGACTGCCAGCGGGGGCGAGCGAGACCGGCTCGTCGTGAAGGGGCCCGGCGAGTCTCGTGCTCGCGCGCACGCGACCGCCCACGTCCAGCAGATCCAGCACCGCGGGCGCCCCCGCCGGCAGCGTCACCCTCACCTCCGCCGCGTGGCCCTCGACACTCCACGCACTCAGCCGCAGCCCGGCGCCGTCAGACGGCGTCACGTCCGTGGTCGCGGGGTCGGACACACCGGCCACGTAGATTCGCGGCGTGGCCGTGCGCGCGTCGCGCCACGCCACCACCGCCTTCCCGCCCGCGACCGAGGCGATCGACGGCTGGTCCTGCACGCCGGCCGCGGTGGTGAGCGCGCGGCCGTCGACCGCCCAGCCCGGCGCCACGAGCCCGCTCGCGAGGATGTGCTGCGCGTAGATGTCGGCGTTGCCGCTCCGGTCGTCGCGCCACACGACGAAGCATCCGCCCGCTCCGTCCCCCGCGATCTCCGCCTCGCCCTGCGCGCCGCTCGCGCTGCAGAGCGGCGTGCCGTCGGTGGTGAAGCCGGCCGCCAGGGTTCCGTTCCCGAGCACGTGCGAGTAGCGGAGGTCACCCTCGATGCCCAGGCGCTGGTCCAGCCACACGACCCACATGCCCCCCGTGCCGTCGGGCGTGATGCGGGGCTGGCTCTGCGCCCCGAGGGCGTCACACACGGGCGTGCCATAGAAGTTCCAGCCGTAGACGCGGGTGCCGGTCGAGTCCACCCGCAGCGCGAAGATGTCGGTGGAGCGCGTGTTCGCGCGCGGATCGGTCCACGCGAGGAGCGCGCCGCCCGCGCCGTCCGGCACCACGTGCACGTCCGTCTGGTCGCCGGACGCGCTCACGAGCGGGTACGGCTGGTTGCCCCACGGCCGCGCCCCGGACGCCGCCATGCGCCAGATCGCGATGTCCTTGCTGCCGGTCGAGTTCGAGTCGTAGTAGGGCATCGCGGCGATGAGTCCGCCGGCGCCGTCGCTGCAGGCGGAGATGGCGTCCGCATTGAAGAACTCGAGGAGCGAGGAGATCTGGATCGAGAACGCGACCGTCCCGTTCGGGCGGATGATGGCGGCGCGCAGGGTCCAGAAAGAGACCGCGTCGTCGTCCTTGGCCACGAGCAGCGTCCGCCCGGCGGCACCCGGCACGATCGCCGGATGGCGGAGCGGCATCGCGAGCGCGACCGGGAAGCCGGCGCTGGGGCCGCCGCCGTTCAGCACCTGGGTGAGCGCAGGCGCCGCGGCCGCGGCCCGGTCCGAGGCGACCGTCAACTGCGAGACCGAGGCGACCACCGTTCGCAGCGGCTCGCCCGCCTCGAGCGAGACGGGGAGCGTGGACGGCCCGAAGCCGAACCCGCCATCCGGCGCGCCCGCGGCGTTCACGTGAACGGCGCCGACCTTCAATGACGCGGTCTTGAAGCTGACGATGGCCCCGCCCGCGAGGTCGGAACCCACGGTGGGGCAGGATTGGGCCTCGGTGGGAGTCGGTCCGATCGGCACACCGTCGGCCAGCGCCGCGAGCGGAAAGGCCAGCAGCAGGGCGGCGGCGGCGAGCGTGAGCGGGTGCGAGGTGCGGGGAGTCATCGGGGGTCCAGGCGAGCGCAGGCGCTCTATTGTACACGTGCGCAGCCCGGCAAGTCAGCCGTGCACGATCGGAAGCTCGCAGCAATCGCCGGTGGGGATGGGGCGGCCATGCGGGCAGCGGCGGGGGTGCCCGAGGAAGGAGCAGATGGAGTTGGCGACGGTGGGGTCGATGACGTGCTCCATCAGGCAGGCGGTCTGCTCGACCTCGTGCTCGGGCAGGTGGAGCGCCGAGGAGAACAGCACCTCGGCCAGCCGCCGGCGGCGGATCAGGTCGCGGGCACGGCTCCGGCCGCGGGGCGTGAACGCGAGCATCTCCAACCCGGGGGCCAGGAGGCCGCTCTCGCGCATGCCCTTCAGCGTGCGCCGCGCGTCCACCACATCCGGCAACCGGACGCGCTCGGGTGCGAGCGCCGCACGCCGCTCGTCGGCGAGCCAGAGCTGGATCAGCACTTCGTCGTAGCGCCGCTCGATCTCCTGGCTCGGCACGGTCAGGTCGGTGAGCCGGCCGTGCGCCAGCTCGATGCGGCGATCGGCGAGGAGCCCGACGCGCAGCGCGTGCGTCACCGTGACGAGCGTGTGCCCCTCGGCGTGCAGTTCCTCGAACAGTGTCAGCACCTTCGCCTCGTTGTCCTCGTCGAGGTTGCCGGTCGGCTCGTCGGCGATCAGCAGCCGCGGCTGGTTGACGAGCGCGCGCGCGACGCAGACGCGCTGCTGCTCGCCTCCCGAGAGCTGGCCGGGCAGGTGGCTCGCGCGATCGCCGAGCCCGACGCGGTCCAGTGCGGCGCGGGCCTCGGGCGCGTCGGCCACTGAGTGGTAGTGCTGCGCCACCATGACGTTCTCGAGCGCGGTGAGGTAGGGGAGCAGGTGGAACTGCTGGAACACGATCCCGACTTTCTCACGGCGAAACTTCGCGCGCCCGGTCTCATTCAGGGCGCTCACTTCGATGCCGTCCACCCACACGTGCCCGGCGGTCGGCGTGTCGAGCGCGCCGAGGAGGTGCATGAGCGTGCTCTTCCCCGAGCCCGACGGGCCCATCACCGAGAGCCACTCGCCGCGCGCGATCGTGAGGTCCACGCCATCGAGCGCCTTCAACGCCCCGTAGTGGCGCGAAACGCCATCGAGGCGGACGAGCGTGCGGTCGCCCGGGCCCGGCCGGCTCATCCGTCCTCCCGGAGTGCGCGCGCCGGCTCGACCGCGAGCGCGAACCGGATCGGTCCTGCGGCGGCGAGGAGGGCGATGAGCACGGCGAGCGACACGATTCGCGGCGGCACGCCGGGCTGGAGTGCGAGCGTGGCGTGGAACACCTCGCGGCCGATGAACAGTGCGAACGATGCGCCGATCATCCAGCCGGCGATGCCGCCGGCGAGCCCGATCGCCAGCGACTCCGCGAGAAAGCGGCCGATGATCCGCCGCCGGGGTGCCCCGATGGCCTTCAAGAGCGCGATCTCGCGCCGCCGCTCGAGCGCGAGATCGGTGAGCGTGCCGTAGGCGGAGAGCGCGCCCGCGACGAGCGCCGCGAGCGTGACGAGCAGCATCAGCCGGCGCATGCGGTCGAGGAGGCCCTGCTCCGTGGCGGAGAGCGCGTGGAGCGGCAGCGCGCGGATCCCGCCGCCGCGCTCGAGTGCGGCGGCGGCCCGTTCCACTGCGCCCAGCCCGCCCCCGACCCTCGCCTGCACCATGCTCACCTGGCCCGGGTGTGCGGCGATCGCCTGCACGTCGGCGAGCGGCAGCCACAGCGCCTCGTCGTCGCTGCTGCCGGACTCGAACACGCCGCTCACCCGCACCTCGAGCGAGCGTTCACCGAGCGTGCTCGTGAGCCTGAGCGTGCTGCCGGGCGAGAGGTCCAGGCGGCGCGCCAGCGCCACACCCGCCTGCGTACCCACCGGGCTCCCGCTTCGTTTCCACGAGGGGTGGAGGCGAACGAGCGCGGCGAGGTCCGCGCCGGCGATCGGGATGGCGTGGGCGCCGGCGTGCGCGGTGGCGTAAAGCACCGGCATGCCGCTCACGTTCGCCGCGGCGAGCCGTGCCCGCACCGTCGCCTCGTCCAGGTAGCGCTCCCCGCTCGCGTCCGAGGGCGCGAGCAGCAGGTTCGGCCCCAGCGAGCGCAACTCGTGCGTGAGCTTGGCGCCCACGTCACCCGAGACGTGCATGAGCGCGGCCGCGACCGAGGCGCCGATGGCCACGGCGAGTGCCGCGAGCGAGGCCGTGCCCCGCCGCCGCCAGAGCGACGCCCACAGGAGCCGCGCCTCCATCCGCAGGCGCGCGTCAGCCACGCAGCACCTCGACCGGATCGAACCGGAGCGCGACCCGGAGCGGCGCGAGCGTACCCGCCACCGCGATCGCCGCGGCCACGAGCAGCGCCGCGGGCAGGAGCAGCGGCTGCGCCGCGACCGGCGCCGCGAACGCGTGGCCGCGGATCGCCGCGGCGGCACCGGTGCCCACGAGCCAGCCCAGACCGCCTCCCGCCAGCGAGACGAGCAGCGTCTCGGAGAGGAGCAGGACCGCGAGCTGCGACGAGGTGGCGCCGAGCGCGCGCATCAGGCCGAACTCACGCGCCCGCTCCACCACCGTCGCGGTGGTGGTGGAGAGGAGTCCGAGCGCCGATGCGGTGAGCGCGGCCGCGGCGAGCAGCAGCATGAGCAGGTGGAGTCGCCGGACCACCGCGGCCTCGCCGGCGACGAGTTCGGTCATCGGGATCACCTCGGTCCCGGGGATCGCGAGCGCCAGGTCGCGCGCCACGTTGGCCGGGTACGCGGTGCACATGAAGCGCTCGAAGCCGCGCGGGTCACGGCTTGCATCGGGCGCGACCGCGTGCGTCTCGGGAAGCACGAGCGCCGAGAGCGCGACGCGGTCCAGTTCGCCCGGGCGTTGCACCAGCCGCTGCGCGAGCGGGAGCGGCAGCCAGGCGCGCAGGTCGTCGAGACCGCCGGCCTCGACGACGCTCGAGACGTGGACCGTTTCGCGGCCTCCGGCCGCATCGATGACCAGGCTTTCGCCGACCCGGGCGTCGAGCCTCCGCGCAAGCGCGCTCCCGAGCGCGATCTCCTGCCCGTTCTCCGCGGGCCACGCCCCGGTGATGCGCCACATGGGGTGGAGCCGCGAGAGCCCGGTCGGCCACGGGCCGTCCTCGGTGGCCACGTCGCGTGCGAACCACGTCCCGGTGGCCTCGATCGACCGGCCGCCGGCGCGGAGCGAAACGTCCAGCTCGGGTGCGGCCTCGAGCACGTTGTGCTTCCAGAACGTGGACTTCATCGCCGAGACCGCTCCCTCCGGGAGCGCCACGCCCGCGCGCGCCACGCGCGTGTCGCCGCCCGCCTCGGGCCGCCATGCGGCGCCCTCCGGGCGGAGCACGAAGTTGGGCCCCGCCGCCCGAAGCGTGCGCGCGAGGTCGTCGCCCACCTGCAGCGCGAGCGTGGCGAGCGCCGTGGCCACGCCGGTGCCGAGCGTGACGGCGAGCAGCGACAGGAGCACGCGCGAGCGTCGCGCGCGCAGCGAACCGAGGAGCAGGCGCCCGAGCACGGCTAGCGACCCTTCCCCTTGGCGGTCGCGGCCTCGAGGTCGAGAGCTTTCACGAGAATGCGTGCGCCGTCCCGCCGGGAGGGGAGCGGCACGGGGTTGCAGCCGCCGCCGCGTCCGAGCGTGGAGAGCGCGATCGGCGACGTGCAGTTGCGGCACACGGCCGCGCCTCCCTGCATGAAGTAGCCCTTGGGGCCGCAGATCTCGCAGGCATCGAGACAGGTCCGGATCTCGGTCCCGACCCGGATGGCGAAGAAGCGCACGCTCCCGGACGGGAGGTTCGCTTCAAAGAAGTGCATGCGGCCGTCGGCGAGCGCGCCGGCCTCGAACGCCACGCCGTCCCCTTCCTCGGCCAGTGCTGTCGCGGGCTCCGGGCCCGGGATGCGCGAGCGCGTGACGAACGCGGCTGCGAGCACACCCACGACCAGCAGCCCCAGCATGCCGAGGCCGCGCCGCCAGCCCGCGTCGCGCGCGGCCGCGGCACGGGCGAGGCGCGACTCCGGACCGCTCGCGCCCGCGGCGGGCGGCGGCGCCGCGCGCCCCGCGCCGAGCAGCATCCAGCCCACGGCCAGCGTCAGGGTGAGCGTGAAGAGCAGCAGCTCGTTCTTGACGAGCGGACCCACCAGCGCCATCTCCGCCCGCGAGGCGGGCAGCAGGTTCCCCTCCGACAGCTCGTGGAGCCCGCTCACGATGAGCTGGAACGCGATCAGGAGCAGCACCGCCGTGGTCAGGGAGAAGAACGGTTTCAAGGGAACCTTCAATGTCCCGCGCGCGAACAGCACACCGAACACCGTCGCGAGCGCGAGGCCGATGAGCGCGCCGGCGAGGAGTTGCAGCCCGCTCGAGTTGAACTCGGCGGCCGACAGGAACACGGCGGTCTCGAAACCCTCGCGGATCACCATCACGAAACCGAACAGTGCGACGCCCCACAACCCCTGGCCGCTGCCGCGCGCGAGCCCGGCCTCGATCTCCTGCTTCATGCGCGGCGCGGCGCGCCACATCCACCAGGTGAGCGTGAGCACGAACGCGGCACCGACCAGCATGGCGGTTCCCTCGACGAGCTCTTCGTTGTAGCTGATGCGCGTGGCCAGCACGGCCAGCACGACAGAGGCCACGAGCGCCACGCCGGCGCCGGCGAGCAGCGCCGGCACGCGGTCGGCGCGGCCCTCGCGCCGCAGGATCCCGGCGGCGATGGCCAGCACGAGCGCCGCCTCGACGCCTTCGCGCAGCGTGATGACGAGAGCCTCGAACACGCCCGGCGCCTACGCGCGTTCGCCCGGACGCACGAGTGCGTCGGGGGCGAGCGCGGACTTCCACGCCTGGCACACGCGCGGCGAGCAGAACCCGAACGCCGCTTCGTTCAAGGTGTAGAGCTGGCTCTTGCCGGCGCGGCGCACGTGGACGATGTCGAGGTCGCGGAGGATCCTGAGCTGGTGGGACGTCCCGGAGAGCGAGGACCCGAGCGCCTCGGCCAGGTCGCTCACGCACAGCTCACCCAGCGAGAGCGCGTACACGATCTTGCTCCGCGTCGGGTCGCCCAGCGCGCGGAACATGCGCGACAGGCGCTCCACGTGTGCGTGGTCCTGGAGCGCGCGGCGCGCCCGCTCGCCCGGCTCGATGGCCGGAACGGTGGGCGCGGCGCGGTGGCGCTGCGAGCGCGGGGGCATGGCGGGCTCCTTCAGACGGGGTTTCGTCGCACGGGGAGGGGCCTTCGGAACCCGGCCCCCGAACGTCGCCCGGCGACGGCGAAGCATGAAACAGTTGAGGAAGTCTTCACGCGTCTCGCAATATCGCCGCCGCCCGCCCGGGCGTCAAGCAGCCTGTCCGCAGCGACATGCAACCGGCTATTGACCCGGCCCGAGCGCCGCCTCGATACTCGTGCCGGCTCCGGCATCCCGGGCGTTCGGCCGGCCCCGGCCGTGGCCCGGCCCGGGGCCCCAGCCAGAATCCCGAGCATGAACGCGCGCAAAGCCCTGCTGTACACCGCACTCGTCCTGGCGTCCTGGTGGGTGGCGCCCCCGTTGCCGGCCGCGGCGCTGCCGCTCTCCCGCGAGGAGCGGGCGACGAGCCTGCTGGAGCGGGCCGAGCGGCGCCTGGCGCTCCACACGATCGAGTTCCGCCGCATGGCGATCTCCGACCTCGAGCGCGCTTCCGAGCTGGCGCCGGAGCGCCCCGACATCCAGATCACGCTGGCGCGCGCCTATTTCGACGCCGGGTTCATCAAGGAGTCCCGCGAGCGCTTCGAGCGCACCGTCGCGCTCGCGCCGAACGACTCCCAGGCGCGTTTCGGCCTCGGCCAGGCGTGGCGGCACGACTGGCTCAAGTACCTGGAGCGCGCCTCGCTCGACCGTGCAGTGCAGCACTATGCCGAAGCCGGACGACTGGACTCCAACAACGTGGACGCGTGGCTCATGATGTCGGCGCTGGAGATCGAGCGCGACGACCTGCCCGACGCGCGTGCCGCCGCGGAGCACGCGCTCCGAGCCGACCGTTCACGTGCCGAATCCATGCTTGCGGCAGCTTCCACGCGCTGGCGCCAGGGCGACGTCTCGGGCAGCGACAGCCTGTTCCGAATCGCGCTCTCGCGAGTGCGGCGCAGCGTCCGCGAGCGCTTCGAGGATTTCGCGCCGCTCGCGACCGAGCGCGACACGGCAGAATACAACCGCCTGTCCCCGGCCGGGCGCGCCGACTACGCGCGGCGCTTCTGGCGCGACCACGATCCCGACATCGCCACGCCCGAGAACGAGGCGCAACTCGAGTACTGGGCGCGCGTGGCCCAGGCCTACTTCCTCTACTACGACCCCGTGCGGCGCGAATGGGACGAGCGCGGCGAGGTGTACGTACGCTACGGCCCGCCCGATTTCGCCACCTACAATCCCGTCGGCGCGAGCCTCTACGGAGCGAGGATGTACGGCACCACCGCCCTGAGTGGCCAGGTGGCCTTCCCGATCAACATGCTCGTGTGGACCTATCGCTCGCTCGGCATGGAAGTGGTGCTCAACGACCGGATGCTGTCGGAACGCTACGAGCTGCCCGTTTCCATGGACACGGACATGGACCCGCGCCCCGATCCCGCCGTGGTCATGCAGGGCGGCATGGTCGTGACGCCGGGAGGCCGCGGCGTGTTCCCGCTCCTGCCGCCGGGAGCGAAGCCGCTGCACATCGAGTCGCAGCTCGCCACGTTCGAGAGCGGCTCGGGCGGGACGCGCCTGTTCGCCGGCGTGGCTGCGCCGGGCGGGCCCGCCGACACGCTGGCCGCGGACTTCGTCGTGCTGGACAGCACACTGACGGAAGTGGCGCGCGTGCGGCGGACGCTGTCGCCGTCGGCCTGCGAGGCGGCGACGCTGCGTGTCGCGGATTTCACGGCCGAGCTTCCTCCCGGGGACTATCGCGTCGGCCTGAGCGTGCGCGGAGGCGGACGGCGCGGCGCGACGCGCGACGTGCTGCACGTCGACGCTCCCGACAGCTCGCTCGCCATGAGCGACGTGGTGGTGACATGCGGCGCGCCAGTGGCACCGGAGGGTTCGGTTCGACTCGATCCGAACCCGTCCGGCAGCGTGCGGCCGGGCGAGCCTCTCGTCGCGTACTTCGAGGTCTACCACCTGACGCAGGGTCCGGGCGGGTTCGGGCGGTTCGAGTACGAGACCTCGGTCCGATCGGCGCAGCGGGACACGCGCATGTGGCTCCAGCGCTGGCTGTCGCCACGGAACGAAGGCCAGGCGCTGGGCGCGACGCGCCAGGACGTGGTGCAGGGCAGCGTGCGACGCCAGTTCGTGAGCATGTCGGTGCAGACGCTGCCGCCGGGCCGGTACCGGCTGGACGTGACCGTGCGCGACGTGCGGACCGGCGACGAGCAGCACCGGTACGCGGAGTTCACGCGCGAGCCCGACGCGAGGTAGCCGGGGCCGCCGGGGCATTTCACCCTGCAGCGGCGCCTCCGGACTGCCGATACCCTCCGGGAGGTCCGCCATCGGATCCGCACCGCATGCGAGGGCAGGATGTCCGAACCCAAGCGCCGCATCCTCATCGTGGACGACGAGCCGGATCTCCTGACCGTGCTCAAGTTCGGGCTCGAGGCGGACGGCTTCGAGGTGATCCAGGCGACCGACGGCGAGCAGGGCCTCGCGCTCGCACGGCAGCACCTCCCGGACCTGATGGTGCTGGACCTGATGCTGCCGCGGATGGACGGCTACAAGGTGTGCCGCGCGCTCAAGTTCGACGAGCGCTACAAGCGGATCCCGATCTTCATCCTGAGCGCCCGCTCCGGGGACACGGATCGCCGGCTGGCGCTGGAGCTCGGCGCCGACGAGGTGCACACCAAGCCGTACGACATGCGCACGCTCGTGGGCCGGATCCGCGCCCGCATCGCGCAGGAACCGGGGAAGCAAGCGGCGTAGCCGGCGGAGGCCGCGTCCCGCCCGCCCTCGCGCTCCGGAAGGTCTTGAAGCGCGCGCGGCGCTCCGGCATCATCGCGCGCCCGTCCTTGCTGAGCCGCGGACGCCCGGTTGTGGAGTGTGCGGAACCGCCGGCTCACGGGCGGTCCGAGTCGATGTCATCCATTGCCCACCATATTCCTCCGGAGGCTCCCCATGCTCGCCAGGCGGCTCGCATTCGGCCTCGTCGCAACGCTCCTCGGCATCTCCTCGTTCATTGCCGCTCTGCCGCGGCCCGCGCAATCCGGCGGAGTCCACATCGGCGGCCAGGGCAACGACCGGGACCACGACGAGGACAGCGACCTGCAGAACGATGCCCGCGTCCAGATCGGCTTCGCCATCGCGCCGGTCACGCTCAACGTCGGCGGCCACAACCGCGCGCGCGTGGGACTCGGGAGCTAGCTCGTGAACGCGGTCGCAGGCTGCAACGACTGCCACACGTGTCCGTCCTGTGAGCCCGGCAACAGTCCCTACCAGAACGGCCACGGCAAGGTGAACGCCATGAACTATCTCGCGGGCGGTGTGCAGTTCGGCCCGTTCACGTCGCGAAACATCACCCCGGACTTCAGCGGCAAGCCGGCCGGTATCACGGCGGACCAGTTCGTGGAGGCGCTGCGCACCGGGCACGACACGGAACCGCCGCATGACCTTCTCCAGGTGATGCCATGGCCCGTGTATCGCAACATGTCGGAACGCGACCTGCGCTCGATCTATGAATACCTGAGCACGATCCCGCACGCGATGCCGGGAGTGTGCAGCGGCGCCGGCCAGTAGCGGAGAGGGTCCATTCCCGTCGTGTCGAAACTTCGTGTCCAGAGCTTCACGATCTCCATCGACGGCTACGGCGCCGGGCCGGATCAGGATCTGCAGAATCCGCTCGGCGTTCGGGGTCCCGAGTTGATGGAGTGGTTCTTCCACACCCGGGTGTGGCGACGGATGCAGGGCGAGGGCGATGGAGAGACGGGAGTGGACAACGGGATCGCCGAGCAGGGCCTCGCCGGGATCGGCGCCTGGATCCTCGGGCGCAACATGTTCGGTCCCGTGCGAGGCCCGTGGCCCGACGAGCGCTGGAAGGGCTGGTGGGGTGACGAGCCGCCGTATCACACGCCCGTCTTCGTGCTGACGCATCACCCGCGGGCGGCGCTCCCGATGGCGGGAGGCACGGAGTTTCGCTTCGTCACCGAGGGGATTCACGCCGCCCTCGAGCAGGCCACCGCCGCAGCCGGCGGCCGCGACGTCCGCCTCGGTGGCGGCGTCGCCGCGATCCGGCAGTACCTCAGCGCCGCGCTGATCGACGAGCTGCATCTCGCCATCCGGCCGGTCCTGCTCGGGTCGGGGGAGCATCTCCTCCGCGACATCGACACGCGTGCCCTGGGCTACGAGTGCGCCAGGGCCGTCGCGGGCGAACGCGCGACCCACGTGTTCTTGCGTAAGCGCGCGTGAGATGATTCCGCGGACGTCCGAGTTAGAATTGCATTCCCGGGCAGCACAAGAAGACAGGTGACGGTCACGCGCCCGACCCAGCCGCCCGCGCAGTCCACGGTGCAGCGTGGCCGCCGTATCGAGGTGAGCGAACTCCCGGCTCGAGAGTTCACCGGCTCCGCGTGAGAATCCTTAGAGACCGCGCGGTTCGCGCATTGTCAGGGCGCCACGACCACCTTCGTGACGAGATGCGAGGCACCCTCCGTGAGCCGCGCGAAATAGAGCCCCGGTCGTAGCGCGCCGCGTGGCGCGAGCCGGAACACGTGATCGCCGGACTCCAGGGTTCCCAGCGATCGATCGAATACCCGGCGGCCGCTGAGGTCGAGCAACTCCACGCGCACGGGTGCCGGGCTCTGCAGCGTGAACTGCAGGTCGAGCGCGTCGGTGACGGGGTTGGGTCGGGCGGCGAGGCGCAGCCCCTGGCCCGAAACCGGCGGCCTGCCAGCCGTCGAGGTCACCGTGACCGCCCCGAAGAAGCGCTCACTGCCCCCGACGATCGCGCCGACGCGATAGTCGTACGTGCTGTCAGGATGCACCGCGAAATCGTCGAGCACGACCTGGCGATCACCATTCGGGACGATCGTCGCCAACGCCTGCCAGTCGCTGCCGCCGCTGCGGCGGTATGCCGAGAACTGCGGCACGGGAGCGCCACGCTCCTGCCACACCACATGCAGGTGATCGGTCGCAAACTCCTGCGTTGCGGGCTGCGCATCGACCGAGGCGTCCGGGTCGAGGTACAGCACCCAGGCATCGCGCGCCGCCCCGGATGGATCGCCACCGCCGGTGACCAGCCATCGCTTGCCTGCAGCGTCGTAGCCCGCGGCGAAGTTCTGTCGCGTGGGCGGCGGCGGCCCGTCGACGTCGACCACGCTCCACGTCGGGCTCGCACCGAGGCTCAGCGCGTAGACCCTCAACGAAGTATCGGCAGCGGCAACCACGAGCATGCGATCACCTTCGGGATCGTACGCGGCGCGGAACGTCTGCCCTCGCACCGCCGCCGGCGGCGTGCCCGACGTGGGCAGATTCGACCAGGTGCCGCTCGCAAGCGAAAGAACGTGCGTGTCGGCATAGCCGGACAGGGTATCGACCCCGCCAAACGCCACGATTCGATCGCGGACGGGATCATGGATGCCGGTTTCGCCCCAGCGCCCGCCATAGCCGACGGCATCCAGCGATTGCCACGTGTTGCTGGCGACGTCGTACGCCCATGTGTCCGCGCGGACGCGAGTCCTGCCGAGCGATGTGTACCAACCGCCGTGGACGATCAGGCGGCGACGTGCCGAATCGAACAGCGTCAGCGCTTCCGCGCGGGGCGACGGCGTCGAGGCCGGTGAGACCGGCGTCCACGCCGAGGCGCCGTCCCCCAGGGCCCAGAGATCGGAGAACAGCGCGGGCGGGTCGCTGCCGTTGCGCCCTCCAAAGGCCAGCGTTCGGCCCCCCTCTTCGTCCCGCGCGATTCCCGCGCCGAGCCGCGTTCCCGGGCCGCCGGTGACGGGCAGGAGACTCCATGGCTTGTCGCTCGACAGTCCATGGCCCCACAGGTCTCCGGGCGACCCGAGCCCCGTGACCCATTCGTCACGAACGGGATCGAGCAGCGCGGCGTGCGAGTAGCGTGTGGGGAGAGGCAAGGAGTCGGGCACGAGTGCGGTCCACGTGGGGTGATTGCCGCTGAGCGGAAGAGCCCAGAGCGAAGGTCCACCAAGGCGCAGCAGCCGATTGGTTGCCGTGTCGACCCAGCTCACGCCGAAGACCCCGGGCGACACAGGCGCCGCCGGAAGTGGATGCCACACGGCCGAGTCGGCCGGGACGGTCGCAGAAAGATCCAGTTCCCACATGTCGTTGTAGGCGCGACTGGGGTCGGGGGACGGGCCGCCGCCGGGGCCGATCCCGCCCATGACGATCATCCGCTGCCCCAGACTGTCGAGCACCGCCGAAGCTTCGGTGCGCGCGTACGCCACCGCGGACTGGGGGACAAGGAACGTCCACGCCATGGGACTGCCGAGCGACAAGCTCCACGTTTCATCGAAGATGTGGGTGCCGCCATCGTCGTTCCCTCCATAGAGCAGCATGCGGTCGCGGAACGGATCGTAGAGGGCGGAGGAGTTCGCACGCGGTGTCGGCCCGACTCCGGCAATCGCCGGGGAAACCCAGGTCGGCGTCCCGCCCGCCCCGTTGAGATCGAGGACGAACACTCCCGCGACGGCCACCATGCCCGCGTAGCCGCCAAAGAATAGGATGCGATCGCGGATCGGATCGAGCGCTACGGCGGATGCGTTCAGGTCGTAGGGCGGGTTGCCCGCGAACGGGAATTGCTGCCATCCCAGCTCCGGGCTGTCGAGATCGAAGACGAGAAGCTTTGCGGGGTAGACGTTGAAGGGAAACTGGAACGCCCACAGGCGATTCCGCTTCGGGTCGTAGACGCCACCCAACTGCACGTCCGGCACGGGAGTCCAGGAAGGTGTGGGCTCACCCGCGAGCGACCAGGTCACGGACCCGGCCACCAGTCGCCGGTGCCGCGTGTCGAGAATCGTGCCGTGGACGGGCTCCGGGGCGAGCGGCACCCAGCGTGGCATGGCCTGGGTCGCCCAGGGCACGAGCAACGCCACCGCGATCAACGCCGAAGAGAGAGAACGGTTCCCGTGGGAGGCCCGCATCGCTTCAGCGTACGGCCGTGGGGGGAGGCGGTCCAACTCGGACATCGGGCGGGTCGCGCGAGCGCGTCCTCGAGGCGGCCGCCGGCATCCTCGGGTCGGCCCGACTTCAGCCCGCCACGACTCCGGCCTCCGGGTGGAGGGCCACCACCTCGACCATCCGCGCGTGGAGCCCCGCGTTCGCGGTCACGATGCGGCGACCGTCAAGCCGCAGCGCCTCGCCCGCGTAGCCGGTGATCACGCCCCCCGCCTCGCGAATGATCAGCGAGCCGGCGGCAATGTCCCACGGCGACAGATTGCCCTCCCACATTCCGTCGAAGCGGCCCATGGCGACGTAGCAGAGATTCAACGCCGCCGAGCCGTCGCGGCGCACGCCCTGGGCGCGCAGCAGGAAATCCTGGAAGAGCGGCAGGTGGCGCTCCGGGTGCTCGCGCACGTCGTACGGGAACCCGGTCACGAGGAGCGCATCCTCGACCTGCGTGATCGCGCTCACCCGGATCCGCCGCCCGTTCAACGTCGCGCCGGAGCCCACGACGGCTGCGAACAGCTCCTCCCGGACCGGGTCGTACACCGCGCCGGCGGCCATCGCGCCCGCGACCTCGACCCCGACGCTCACGCAGAAGAACGGATAGTTGTGTGCGAAGTTCGTGGTTCCGTCGAGCGGATCGCAGATCCACCGCACGGGAGCCTGCGCGGCGGCCCCGGCCCCTCCAGCGCGATGGGCTCGCGGGCTCGTCCCCGCGTGAACGCCCGATTCCTCCGCGAGGATCGCGTGCTCCGGGAAGCGCTCGCGGATACGCGAGAGGAGCAGCGCCTCCGAGCGGCGGTCGAACTCGGTCACGAGGTCGATCCGGCCCTTCTTTTCGGGCGAGTGCACGCGACCGTAGCCCTCGAGCAGGATGGCGCCCGCCGCGCGCGCGAACTCGCACGCGGCCTCGCACAGCACTCGGGCGTCGCTCGTGCTCACGTGCGCTTGGCCGCGCTGTACTGGCAGAACATGCGGTACGAGCAATACCCGCAGTTGCGCTGGTCGGGTCTCGCCGGGTAGCGCGCCTCGCGAATGCCGGCGGCGGCCTCGCGCACGCGCGCGCGCGCCCGCTCGAGATGCTCGTCCTTCACCGCCGCGGTGCCCACGGTGCCGGTGCCGACGAACTGCAGCTCCACGGCCGCGGGCATCACGCCCCGGGATTCGAAGTAGGCGAGCGCGTAGAGCCCGAGCTGGCCGTCCTTCAGCGACTCCTTCGCGCGCGACTCGGCCTTGTCGGCGTCCTCGATGTCCGAACTCTTGTAGTCCACCAGCACGATCCCGATGTCGCGCTCGTCGATCCGGTCCCAGCGCCCGATCACGATGTCGTCCCCGACCTTGAACTTGAAATCGGTCTCCACCGCGAGCGGCGTCACGCCCGAGGCGGCGTCGCGGGCGACGAACTTCCGCAGCGCCACCCGGCCCTGCTCCAGCAGGAGGTCCTCGTGCTCGCGCGTCAGGAAGCCTTCGCTCGACCAGGCGGATTCGAACGCGGCGATGATGTCCTCGACCTGGACGGGAAGTCCCTTGATGTGGTGCTGGTGCCAGATCTTCAGAGCGTGGTGGATGGCGTTCCCATACATGAACGACGGATCGCCGGCGAGCGGCACGTGCGCCACGTGCGCGTAGAGGTACTTGAGCGGGCAGGTGAGCCAGTCGTCGATCTGGGCGTGTGACAGTGTCAGCGGCGTGCCGGCCGGGATCGCGGCGATCGGCGCGGGAGCGGGCTCGGCCACCGGCGCGTAGCGCGCGATCGACTGGAGCGCCGACGTGGCCTTCGCGCCCTTGGGTGGCGCAGGGAGATCCAGCGCCTCGGCCACGAACCGCGACAGCTTCGCGACCCGCTTGCCGCCGTAGTCCGCGGCATTCGTCAGCACCAGCCGGTCCTTCGCGCGCGTCATACCGACGTAGAAAAGCCGTCGCTCCTCGCGATAGTGCTCCTCCGAGGGCTCGGCGCCGGCCGCTTCGACGCGCGATGCGGGTCGCAGCTCGGGCGGGAACTCCAGCCCCTCGCCCCGGCGGTAGAGCGGGAAGCGCTGCTCGACCAGGTGCACCATGAACACGATCGGGTACTCGAGTCCCTTGGCTCCGTGCGCCGTCAGGAGGCTCACCGAGTCCTCGTCCGTCTCGATCTCCGCCGCGGCCGGGTCGTCGCCCATCTCGATCAACAGGTCGAGATGCTCGATGAAGAACTTCACCCGGTCCTCTTTCAGCAGCGGGCCGACGCGAGCCACGATGCCGAACAGCTTGTTCAGGTTCTGGACGCGCTCGAGCGACTCCGCGGATTCGTCGGACGTGAGCGCGGTCAAGAGCCCGCTCTCGGTGACGAACTGGTAGAGCACCTCGCTGGTCGGCCGGCGGACGGCGGTGTCGCAAAGCGCGGCATGCAGCGCGGCGAAGCGTTGCACGGCGTCGCGCGTCGCGGCGGTGCACGCGTCCCCCGACCCGGCACCCGCCGCGCACGCCGCCACCGCCAGGCGCAGCATGCCGCGGTTCGTCCGCTTGGCCTTGTGCCCGATGCGCGCGAGGTCGACCCCATCGGCGCCGAACAGCGGATCGCCCAGCACCTGGTGCACCGCGCCGCCGTCGGGGTCCGCGATCGTGCGCAGCATGTTCAGGCACAGGAGCACCTCGCTCCGCGAGTAGAGCCCGCGCGTGCCGGCGCGGCGGAAGCGCACGCCGCGCGCCTGAAGCGCGAGTGCGAACGGGTCGAGGCTGCCGTGCGAGCGTGCCAGGATCGCGAAGTCTCTCGCATGTGCCACACCCACCTCGATCGCCGTCGCGATCTCACCGGCGACCCACTCGGACTCGTCCCGCCCGGTGGCGAACGCCTGGTGCTCGACCCTGCCCTGGAGCACACCGCCGGTCGCAGGGTCCGTGCGCTCGGCGAGGAGCCGCTTGTCCCAGCCGCGTTGCGCTTCCAGCCGCCACGGGTCGTTGAACCGGATCAGCCGGTGGGCGTCATCCAGGATGCGCTGGCCCGAGCGATGGTTCCGATTCAACAGGACCTGCTTCGCATCGGGGTAGATGTCCAGGAACTGGAGCAGGTTCTCGATCTTCGCGCCGCGGAAGCGGTAGATGCTCTGATCGTCGTCACCCACCACGGTCAGGTTCCGGCGCTCGCCGGCGAGCAGGCGGACGAGCTCGAACTGCACGTGGTTCGTGTCCTGGAATTCGTCCACCAGGATCCAGCGCCAGCGGTCCTGCACCTCGCGCCGGACGTGCGCGCGCTCGCGGAGGAGCTGGAGCGCGAGCCGGATCTGCGCGCCGAAATCGAGGCGCCCCGCCTCGAGGAGCAGCGCCTCGTACTTGCCGTAGGCGCGCGCCTTCTCCAGCTCGGCCGTGGCGCGATCGAGCTTCTCGGGGTCCGTCCCGGCCTCGGCTTTCAGCCGCTGCGCGAACGCGAGGTAGGCCTCGGGCGACACGTCTTCGTTGCGCGCGCGGTCGAAGAGGCCCGTGAGCGCGCCGAGGTGAGTGTCGGGCTGGCCGAGCGGCAGGTAGCGCTCGAGGCCCAGCTCGAACAGCCGCTCGCGCAGGAAGACGAGGATCTCCGCCTGCGACTCCACCCTGAGCCGCGACGTCAGCCCCAACTCCACCGCGTGATCACGGACCAGCCGGTCACAAAAGGCGTTGAACGTGGCGATCGTGGCGCCCACGAGCCCATAGGGCACGAGCTGGTCCACGCGCGCCTCCATCTCGGCCGCCGCCTTGTCGGTGAACGTGAGCGCCAGGATCTGCTCCGGGCGCGCCCTCTTCTCCGAGATGAGCCACGCGATCCGGTGCGTCACCACCTGCGTCTTCCCGGTGCCGGCGCCGGCCACGATCATGAGCGGGCCCTCGCCGTGGGTCGCGGCCTCGCGCTGCTCGGGGTGGAGCCGGTCGAGGCCGAGGATGCTGGGTGAGTCGTTGGGCGAGTCGTTGGGCGACGTACCCGGCGCAGCACCCGGCGAAGCGACAGGCGGTGCGCCGGGCGCGGCTGCGCCTGGCGTGGTGTCGATCGGGGTCCGCGTCGCCATGCGCCTCACGCTAGCACGCGAGGCCACCGCGTGCCCGCGCCGCCCCGCTCCATTAGACTGTGCGCGATGCCCGCCCACCCACGCTCGCGCCTCGCCACACGACTCGGTTCGTTCGTCCTGCTCGCGCTCTCGCTCGGCGGCTGCGCGCCGCACGCGCCAGCCGCGCGAAGCAGCGCCGACTGGGTCGCCGGTCACCCGGCGCCCGCGTTCGATCCGGACGGCCCGCCCGATGCGCTCCGCTGGGCGCTCGAGCGCCAGCTCTCGATGGGCCTCGTCGAGCGCGACAGTTCCGGTTCCATCCGCAACGCGCTCGCGGATTCCATCGGGTGCTCGCACGACAGCCTGACGTGGACGTTCCGTCTCCGCGACCGGCTCCGCTTCACCGACCACACGCCCGTGACGAGCGAACACTTCCGTGCGGCACTCGAGGCGGGGCTCGCGCGCACGGATCACGCCACGCGCGCCTGGCTCCTCGCCGCGGTCGCGGGCGTGCAGAACGTGCGTGCGGGCCGGCCGCTCCCCGCGCTCGGCATCGCGACGCCGGACGAGCGCACGCTCGTGCTGAAACTCGCGCGGCCCGACCGGCGGCTCCTCGAAAAGCTCGCCGTGCCCGGCGTCTCCACGCCGTGGAAGCGCCGCAGTGGCGTCTGGGGTGACGCGGTGGGCGTGGGTCCCTACCGCGTGGCGGCCGAGAATCCCGGGCGCTCGCTCACGCTGGTCGCCGCCCGGCCGATCGCGGGCGTGACGCCGATCTGCGACACGCTGCACGTCCACTTCCTCACCGGGGCCGCGCGTACGGGAGCGGTCATGCGGCTCGCGCACGCGGACCTCATCTGGCCGCTGCCCCCGGGCGTGGCGCAACAGCCATTCCCCCCCGGCTGGTCGCTCGAGAGCCACGGCGCCGAACCCGCGCGCCGCCTGCTGCTCGTGCTGCGCGCGGACGTGCCGCCACTCACGTCCGTCGAGATCCGGCAGACGCTTGCGAGCGCCATCAATCGGGAGGAACTCCTCGCCGAGCTGGGTGCCGGTTGCGAGCCGGTCCGGCGCTGGATGAGCGGCGCCCGGACCGACTACGAATGGCCACGACTCGAGTCGCCCGAGGATCGTCGCGTGCGCCTCGCGGCGGCGGGCGGGAAGAGCCAGCGCCCGGAATCGTTCCACTTCGCGCTCGCATACGATGCCGATCTCTCGGGAGCGGAGATCGCCCGAAAGCTCCAGGGACAGTGGGCGCGCGCGGGGCACTATGCCGATCTCCGGCCGCTCCGCGGACCGGCCGCAACGGCGGAGCCCCTCGCCGCCGCCGCGTCGCAGGCGCAGCTCGTCGAGTCCCAATCGTTGCTGTCCGGCGCTGAGAACGACCTCGCGCTCCTCGTCATGCCGATCCGCGGCCCGGCCGTCGGGAGCTTTCGCACCGGATGGCGAACGCGCGAGTTCGATCGTTGGGTCGCTGCGCCGGGAGCCGTGGCAGGGTTCGACCCGGACTTCGCGCAGGTTCGGCTGGCGCAGGACCGCGTCGTCCTCCCGATCGCTTCGATCCCATGGCGGATCGCGTTCCGCAACGCGGGGACCCGGCCATTCGTGCACCCTGCCTTCGGCCCGGGGTGGACGACTGTGAATTCCCCCGGGGCGGGTGCGAGAACTCGTTGACCCCCTAGGGGGTGCGCGCCTATCGTCTGGGGGCAGTCTGGGAGTCCGGCACCCTCAGAACCCCACATCGAGACCCGACGCGCCCGCCGTGGCCAGGATGCTGGCCCTCGGTCCCATCCATCGCCTGAGATCCATTCGCTCGCACGACCCTGGGAGAGCATCGTCATGCGTCTTCGCTCCACCGCATCGCTCGTGGTTCTCGCCATCCTGGTGCAGGCGTCCGCGGCTTTCGCACTGACGCTGGACCGCGACGTACGGCCCGATCCGGCGCGCGTGCAACTGTCGTCCGCAAACGGCTACACCCTCGTGGAGGCAGCCGGCGGGACGCACGAGTATGCTGCCGGCCGCCCCGATCTGCCCTGGCTCGCCGAGCGCGTGGACCTGCCCGAGGGCATGAAGGTGACCGGGGTGGAGGTGCTGTCGGTCACCAGCGAACTGCTGCGGGATGGCGTGCGGATCCCGGCGGCGCTCTCGGCACGGCCGGGCGCGGCGATCGACGAGCGCTCTGCGCCCGACGCGCGCTACTTCACGAGCACCTCGTCCCAGCCGGAGCAACTGGCGGCGGTCGGCATGCAGGGGAGCCTCAGGGGCCGGAACGTCGCATACCTGAGAATCGCCCCGACCCGCTGGAATCCGCAGAGCGGCCGGCTCGAGCGGATCACGGAC
Organism: uncultured bacterium; assembly: GCA_964434945.1. Classification (GTDB taxonomy): domain Bacteria; phylum Eisenbacteria; class RBG-16-71-46; order RBG-16-71-46; family RBG-16-71-46; genus JAIOPA01. Next base: position 25,501 of record CAYSWZ010000156.1, read on the forward strand.
CTCAAGCTCCGCCTGACGCTCGCGGACGGTGCGGCGCCGGCGGTCAAGCGCGAGCGCATCGTGCGCGAGTGGGAGGACGAGCTTCCGACGGGCGTGCCGACGCGGGCCCTGGTGTCGATCTCCGGCAATTCCGCGAGCCCGACCGGGACCAAGCCCAAGGCCCAGCCGTTCATGCCGCTCCAGGTGCCTTCCATACTCGGGAGCCCGGTCGAGTACGTCATCGTCACGAGCGACGCCATGGCGTCGCAGTTCCAGCAGCTCGCCGACTGGAAGACGCAGTCCGGCGTGCCGGCGGTGGTGCGCACCACGTCGTTCATCCGCCAGCAGTACCCCGCCGCCGCCGATGACGCCGAGCGCATCCGGCTCTTCATCCGCGACGCGTACGCCCGCTGGGGCACCAAGTGGGTGCTGCTCGGTGGCGACACCGACGTGATCCCCGAGCGGCTGGCGTTCAACGTCTCCTTCTACCAGGTCGAGCACATCGCGGCCGACATCTACTATTCCTGCCTTGACGGCAACTGGGATGCGGACGGCAACTCCGAGTTCGGCGAGGCGTTCCAGGACGAGTTCACTCCCGGCGACAACGCCGACCTAATGCCCGAAGTCTACGTGGGACGCGCCCCGGTGAGCAGCGCGTCGGACGCGCAGACGTTCGTCAACAAGACGCTCCAGTACGAGAAGGCGCCCGCGGGCGGATACGAGAACCGCTGGCTGACGTTCGCCGAGGTGCTGTTCCCGCAGCCGTACACCGGCGGCGCCATCGATCTCGACGGCGCGCAGCTGGCCGAGGACATCCTGCCGTTCACGGACACGAACCCCGGCCTGAGCGTGACGCGCCTGTACGAGAACTACACCGATCCCTCGTACCGTCCGGGCGCACTGCCCGAATCGAAGGCCGCGGTCCTGACCAATCTGAACCTCGGCTACGGGCTGGCGATGCACGTCGGGCACGGCTACCGCAACTCGATGGAGTGCGCCGACGGGACGCTCGTCAACGCCGACGCTTCGAACCTCACCAACGGCACCAAGCTGTTCAACCTGTACGCGATCGACTGCACCTCGAGCGCCATCGACTTCCCATGCATCGGCGAGGCGTTCCTCAAGAACCCGAACGGCGGCTCGGTGACGGTCATCGGTTCCACGCGCTTCGACTTCCCGACCGCCGGCCGCGCCTACCAGCAGGAGTACTTCCGCCTGTTCTTCGAGGACAGCGTTTCGGCAGTGGGCGAACTGCAGGCGCGCCAGAAACTGCCGTTCGTGGCGTTCTCGTTCTACGACGGCGTGAACCGCTGGACGCAAATGACGCTGCTGGAGCTGGGCGACCCCGAGCTGCGCATGTACAACGGGAGCTGGCGCACGCTCGCGGTGACCGCGCCGTCGACCGTCACGCTCGGCGACTCGCTGCTCAGCGTGCACGTCGCGACCGGCGGATTGCCGCTCTACGGGGCGACCGTCACCGCCTACAAGGCGAATGACGATTTCCGCAGCGGGCTCACCGATGGTGCCGGAAACGTCGTGCTGCCGTTCCGGCCCGACTCGACCGGCGCGTTCACGCTCACCGTGACGGCCTACAACTCCAAGCCGTTCCAGGCCACGCTCAACGTCACCACCTCCGGCTCCGCCGTGGTCTCGGAAGCGGCGGTCACCGTGGACGACGACAATGTCGGCGGCACGAACGGCAACTCCGACGGCTTCGCGGACGCAGGCGAGACCGTGGACCTGCGCGTCGGGCTCCGCAACCGCGGTGGCGCCCCCACCAACGGCGCTGTCCATGCGACGATCAGCACCACGGACGCGTACGTGACGGTGGTGAACGCGGACGGCACGTACGGCAGCATCGCCGCGGGGGCCACCGGCGATCCCGTGACGCCGTTCCGCATCTCGGTGCCGGCCAACGTTCCCGACCAGCGCGAGATCCCGTTCTCGCTCGTGCTCTGGGACGGCAGCCACAGCTGGCGCGAAGCGTTCCAGCTCACGGTGCGCGCGCCCGACCTCCACCACTACGAGCAGACCATCACCGAATCGCCCGGCAACAACGATGGCCGGCCGACGACGGGGGAGACCGCCACCTACACGCCGAGCGTGCGCAACATCGGCAGCGGCGTGGCCCGCAGCGTCAGCGCCAAGCTCCGCTGCCTGAACGGCCTCGCCACCGTCACCGACAGTGTCGTGACCATCGGCGACATCGCAGGCTACTCGACCGGCCAGGGGGACTCGTTCGTGTTCACCGTGCTCGGGGCGGGTGCGCTGTTCCAGCTGGAGATCAGCGACGCGCTCCAGGTCCGCTCGCTCCAGACGATCGACCTGACGTTCCCGTCCCCGATCTTCACCCTGGCCGCGGTCGGCGAGGCTTCGGCCGTCAAGCTGACGTGGAGCGCCAACACCATACTCACGGGCGGGACCGCCGTGTTCAACACGACGACCTGCAAGTTCACGACCGCGCCCGCGGGAATCAAGGCCGCGCTCGCCACGCTCAGTCCGGGCGACACCGTCATCGACGGTGGCGGCTACTTCCTCGACGGCTGCACGGTCGTTTCCTACAATTCCGGCACCTCGACCCTGACGCTGAGCTCGGCCGCGCTCGCCTCGAGCTCGACGGGTGACGTCCAGCTCATCATCCAGTCGCCGGCGCTGTTCCAACCCGCCGATCTCGGGGGCTACAACGTCTACCGCAGCACGGCCTCGGGCGGCCCGTTCACCAAGGTGAACCTGGTGCCCACGGCGCTCATCTCCTACTACCACGACGAGGGGCTGCCGGCGCTGACCCGGTTCTATTACCGCGTGACCTCGGTGGATTCTTCGGGCAACGAGTCGCTTTTCGCCAACACGGTCAGCGTCAGCACGAACCCGCCGAACCACGCCATCTTCCCGGTTCCGACCGGCGGTACGACGCCGTCGTCGGTGGCGTACGAGTTCCCGTATTCGAGCACCAACGGCACCCTGGCGGTCGGCTCCGAGGTGCTCTACGTGCTCAACGCGGACGGTTCGGCTCCGGTGGATGCCGACGGCCAGGGCACCACGCTCGGCGACTTCTCGGTGCGCGGCGCGTACTTCGCGGCGGGTCCGTCCATGTCGACGCTGGCGCCGGGCGAGGGCATGTCGTTCATCGCTCCGAGCTGGGATTCGACCGGGCTCTACGTGTTCGACAAGAACGGACAGATGCGCCCCGGCTTCCCGTTCAAGACGCCCGACCCGATCTGGTCCTCGGCCGCGATCACCGATCTCAACAAGGACGGCCACATGGAGATGGTGTTCGGCTCGAACGGCAATCGCTTCTACATCGTGCGCGAGAACGGCCAGGAGTGGATGGACGGCGACAACAACCCGGCGACGCAGGGTGTGTTCAAGGTGCTCGGCCAGCCGGTGAACTACGGCTCACCCGCCATCGCCGACATCGACGGCGACGGCTTCCCCGACATCGTTTACGGCAGCTTCGATTCCAAGCTCTACGCGTGGAAGCGGGACGGCACGAACGTGCCGGGCTTCCCGTTCACGGCGAACACCTCGATCGTTTCCTCCCCGTCGATCGGCTACCTGGACGGACCGGGCGACACCTCCCCCGAGATCGTGTTCGCGACCGCGGGCGACTCGCTCTACGTGCTGGAACCCAACGGGCAGCGCCGTCCGGGCTGGCCCAAGCACGTGAAATCGGGTGGCAACAGCAGGACACCGTCGCCGGCACTCGCCGACATGAACAATGACGGTTTCCTGGACGTGGTGTTTCAGAGCACCGACGGTGGCGTGTACGTGTTCAACCGCGACGGCACGCCGCTCGCCCCGTGGGTCAACGTGCGCTACAGCACGCTCACCTCGAGCGCTTCGGAGTCGAGCCCGGTGGTCGCGGACATCAACGGCGACGGCTTCCCCGACGTCGTGTGTGGCGGGGAGGAGGGCCTCCTCTACGCGTTCTCGGGCGCGGACGCCTCCGTTCTGCCCGGCTTCCCGATCCAGCTCGCGGGCGAGATCCGCGGCACGCCCGCCTTGGGCGACATCGACAAGGACGGGAAGACCGAGATCATGCTGGCGGGCTGGGACAAGAACGTCTACATCTGGGACTACGACTTCCCGTTCTCGCCCGGCCACACGCCGCCGTGGCCGATGTTCGACCACGACGCGCGCCGCACCGGGTTCGCCAACTCGCCGCTGTTCGTGGGCGTGGACGACGGCGGACCGGGCAGCGACAAGAACCCGGTCTCGGTGATGGAGTTCGCGCCGCCGTCCCCGAATCCCGCGCACGCCACCAACGCCGGAGCGCGCATGTGGTTCGGCGTGCCGTCCGCGATGGCGGGCGGTGCGTACGAAGTGGCCGTGTTCGACCTCTCCGGACGCCGGGTCCAGACGGTGGACTCCGGGATGGCACCCGTGGGCCGCTTCTCGGCCAAGTGGGACCTGCGCGATGCGCGCGGCCGTCCCGTCGACGGCGGGGTGTACTTCGTCCGTTTCTCGCTGGCCGGCAAGAACATCACGCACAAGATGGTCGTGCTCCAGTAGTCACGGGCGCCGCACGCGGGCGGGTCCCCTCGAGGGGACCCGCCCGTCGTCTTTCCGGGTGCGACGCCGCCCGCGCTGTCGCGCTTGACCCTCGTCCGCGTTCGCGTGTATGGCTCGCCGTCTCACGCCGTCACTCACCCGATCCCAGCGAAGGTCAGGCATGTCGTCCGTCCGCGTCCGATTCGCCCCGAGCCCGACCGGCTACCTGCACGTGGGGGGCGCCCGCACCGCGCTCTACAACTACCTCCACGCGCGCCGGATGGGAGGGACGTTCATCCTGCGCATCGAGGACACCGACGCGGCGCGCTCGACCGACGATTCGGTGCAGGCGATCTTCGCCGGCCTGCGCTGGCTGGGGCTCGGCTGGGACGAAGGCCCCGGAGCGGGCGGCGAGCACGGCCCGTATTTCCAGTCGCAGCGTCGTGCGCTCTACGACGGCTACGCGGCTCGCCTCGAAGCCGCGGGGCACGCCTACCCGTGCTTCTGCACGGCGGAGGAGCTGGAGGCCCGCCGCGTCGAGCAACTCGCACGCGGCGAGGATCCGCGCTACGACGGGCGCTGTCGCTCGCTCAGCCCGGCGCACCGCGCCGCGCGCATCCGCGCGGGAGATCGCCCGATCCTCCGCTTCGCGCTTCCGGCCGCGCGGGAGCTCGCGTGGGACGACGTCGTGCGCGGGCGGATCGCGTTCCGGAGCGAGGTGCTCGACGACTTCGTGCTCGTCCGCTCGGACGGCCTGCCGACCTACAACTTCGCCTGCGTCGTGGACGATCTCGAGATGCGGATCACCCACGTGATCCGCGGCGACGATCACATCTCCAATACGCCGCGCCAGCTCCTCCTCTACCAGGCGCTCGCCGCGACCCCACCGGTGTTCGCGCACGCCAGCATGATCCTCGGCCCGGACGGCAAGCGGCTCTCCAAGCGGTACGGAGCCACGAGCGTCGAGGAGTTCGGCGAGCTGGGCATCCTGCCCGAGGGCATGGTGAACTTCCTCGCCCTCCTCGGCTGGGCGCTGGATGGCAAGACCGAACTGTTCACGCTCGCGGAGCTGGAGCAGGTGTTCACGCTCGAGCGCGTGAACCCGAACCCGGCCGTTTTCGACGTGCAGAAGCTCGAGTGGGTGAATGCCCAGCACCTGAAGCGGCTCGACGAACCCGAGCGCGTGCGGCGCGTCATTGGATACCTCGCCGCGCACGGCCACGATCTCTCGAACCGGAGCGACGAGTGGCGGACGGCGTTCGTCCGCGCGCTCGGCGATCGCGTGCGGACGCTCGCGGAGGCCGCGGACGTGGGCGCGTTCGTGCTCGAGGACCCGCCGGCGATGGACCCCGAGGCGTGGGCCGATCTGCTTTCGAGATCCGGCGCGGACGCGAAGCTCGAGCGCCTCGCGGCGCGCGTCGCCGGCGCGTCCGAGTGGTCGCTGGCCGCGCTCGAGGCCGGCACGCGCGCGCTCGCGGCGGAGCTCGCGGTCAAGCCGGGCGAACTCATCACGCCCGCGCGTGTGGCGCTCACCGGGCGCAAGGCGGCGCCGGGGATCTTCGAGGTCATGTGGCTCCTGGGGCCGGAGCGCACCGTGGCGCGGCTCAACGCGGCCGCGGAACGCTGGCGCGCGGAATCCCCGCTCGCGGCAAGGGCCTGACGCGCTTTTCGCGAGCGCGCGCACGGACCGGTTGAACTTGCGGAACCCCGAGCGAGCGTCTAAATTGCCCGGCCTCGACTGCCCGGTAGTGTAACGGCAGCACGACAGGTTCTGGCCCTGTTAGTCGAGGTTCGAATCCTTGCCGGGCAGCCAGTCTTCTCGCTGTGGCGCTATCGTCTAGGGGTTAGGACGGATGGTTCTCAGCCATCAAACCGGGGTTCGAATCCCCGTAGCGCTACCATCGCCGATTCGGCGTCCTTCGGGGCGCCGAAACCGTTGAAGGGGAGGGCGAGTGCGGCCGGTCGTAGCGGCTGCGTCGCGCGGGCACGCGTGGCTGTGCTGCCCTGGATCACTCCAGCCAAGGTCGCGCACTCTCGGCCGTAGCTGCGGGTTGAACATCCATTCACGCCCAACGCCGGCCCACGCATCGCCTGGGATGGGAACGCCGGGCGCCCGAGCATGCGCGTGCATGAATCTCTCCTCTTCCCGGAGTCGAGACGAGGGCTCGCGCGCATTCGCGCGCCCACGCAACCACCAGCGAGGACTCACCCGGCGGAGATGAACCGGGTCGGAGATCGCGGGCCTGCCTGGAGCCTCGGAGTCCGGTTGCAGATATCGCTTACCGGCGGATGGGTGCGGTGCTAGCATGGCCGGCGGACCGGGCTGAGGCTGGAGAGATTCGATGTCGATCGCCCCGTCCCCTGGGATCCGCGCAAGCGCTCCGCTGGCCCCGATCCTTGATGGCCCTCGCCCCCCACCAGCCGGTCGGCCGAAGGGCCCACTCGTCAGTCGCCGCGTGTGTGCCGCCGCGGACGCGCAACTCCTGCCCCCACGCATTTCGGATGCTGCTGGCGGCGCGATCTCGACCTGGCAGCACGGACGAAACCGAACGACCCAATGACCGGGGTCACCATCGGATCCAGGCAGGAGGCAGCCATGATTCCGAACTCCCTGCGCAAGCCCTTCGTCGCAGGTGCGCTGGCCCTCGCGGGCGCCATCGGCCTGTGGAGCTGCAGCGGGAAAAGGGGCGGCGAACTCTTCCCGAACGTGCCGCCCACCGTCGAGCTGACCAGCGCCCCGGTGTCGAGGGACACGAGCAACCCCTACTTCTACGCCGAGCGGATCGACTGGTCGGGCAACGATCCCGACGGACGCGTGGACCACTTCGAGTATGCTGTCGATCCGCCCTCGAGGGTCGTCCGCGACACCACGAAGTGCAACGACGGTGACACGTGCTGGGTCTCGACCAGGAAGAACGAGGAGATCATCTTCTTCCGCGCGACCCAGCCGGACAGCATCCAGGGGACGAAGCCGCCGACCGCGTCGGACGCGCACGTGTTCGTGATCCGGGCCGTGGACGACCGGGGGGCGAGGTCGCCCTACAAGTACCGTGCGTTCTACGCGTACACGATCGCGCCCACGGTGCAGATCCTGAATCCCACCCCCAGCGCGCTCCTGTTCGCGCAGGTGACTCCGTCCGTGCGCGTGGACTGGACCGGCTCCGACGTGGATGGGCAGTTCTCGCAGAAGCCGGTCAAGTAC
>CAYSWZ010000157.1:0-13620 GCA_964434945.1 uncultured bacterium
GCTGGGATTCGACGGCCGCGGACACGCAGTTCGTGCAGTTCACGAATCTGACCCCCGGCAAGAGCTACATGTTCGTGCTGATCGGCTACGACGAGGCGGGCGCCTACTCGCCGGTCTTCAGCCTCAACTCGAACATGCTGCAGCTCTCGGCGGGGTTCGCGAGCTCGAACGGCCCGCGCATCCACATCTTCAACCAGTACATCGACTTCACCTACGATTCGGGAGGCTATTCGGCCGATCCGCTGCGCGAGATCCCGATCGAAGTCCCGTCGCACCGGCCCATCGACGTGAACTGGGAGGCGTTCCCGTCCCCGGGCTCGCTGATCCAGTACTTCCGCTGGATGGTGGACGGCAACATCAACGACCAGACGCCGCGCAGCGACGAGGCGAACGACTACATCCACTGGAGCCAGCCGAGCCCCACCATGCCGAACCTGACCACGCTGCGCGGGTTCGACGATGGCGTGCACCGGTTCTACCTCGAGTGCGGTGACAACAACGGCCAGAAGAGCCTCGGCATCCTCAAGATGACCGCGGTGACTCCGTCGTTCGACCACGAGCTGCTGGTGATTGACGACACCCGCCTGGAGCCCGACAAGTTCTCGGGCGGCTGCCCGCTCATCTACACCAAGCCGTGGCCGGCGCGCGCCGAGTTCGACACGTTCATGTTCGCTCGCGGCAACGTCCCGTGGCGCTGCACGAAGAACCCCACCACCGGGGTGAACAGCCAGCCTGGCCTGCTCGCGGGCTATTCGTACGACACGCTCGGCACGCGGCTCGGGCTCGAGAACCCCGCCAACGGCGTGTTGCTGGCGAACATCGGCCGGTACAAGAACCTCATCTGGCTGGTGGACGACCAGGGCGCGCAGCTCACGGAGAACCTCGACCAGCTCATCTTCCCGGTCACGGCGCTCTACTCGATGAGCCAGCCGGGCCATGCGAGCACGCTCGAGGCCTACACCCAGCTCGGCGGTCGGGTGTGGCTGGCGGGTGGCGGCGCGGCGTATGCGTCACTGCGGCACTTCGACAAGGGGAGCAACAACCGCGGCCAGACCACGGTGTTCTCGAGCGCCGTGCAGTTCGGGGAACTGGCGCCGAGCCGCATCATGTACGACGGCGCGCACTGGCAGTCGAGCCTGGCGGTCACCAAGGGCAGTGTCCACACGTTCCGCTACGACTACACGAACGACACGCTGCGCAGCGTCGGCGGCGGACTGGACACGGTGCGGAACGTTCCGTTCACCGTGCTCAACCGGCCGTGGTCGCACTTCGACCGGTACTCCCTCACGACGCTCTACTCTCCGAACTATTCCAAGCTGCCACCCGAGATGCGCTGGAAGTCGGACGCGACGGATCCGCTGCCGCCGACCCGCCTGCCGGCCGGCGCGGGCCTGTTCTACCAGACCAGCTACCCGTCCGAGTACCTCCTCGAAGGTAATTCGATCCTCGAAGACGTGGACCCCGATCCCTCGATCGATCACGAACAGGTGGTGCTCGACACGCTCATGGTCTCGGAAGCCGTCATCTTCCTCGGGAGCCCGATGCCGGGAAGGGGTGCGGGCAACGAGGACGCCCCGACCATGACGTACTATCACGGCAGCCAGGCCCACCAGTTCATCTTCTCCGGCTTCAGCCTCTGGAGCTATGCCCGGCAGGACTGCATCCAGCTCATCGACTTCGTGCTTCAGGATCTCTGGGGCCTGCAACGCCAGCCCATCGACCGCGGTTCGATTGCGCCGTTCATGAAGAACGGAGGCTCCTCGCCCGCGCGCATCGTCACGCCTGCGCAACGAACCGTCAGCGCGCGTGTGCCTTCCAGCACCACGCGGGAGTAACTCATGTCCATGAACGCACCCGGCGGCGTGTTCCGCGCCGCCGTCTGCGCCTGGGTGCTGGCCGTCGCGGCCAGTGCCTCGGTGCGCCCGGCACACGCGGCTTCGAACTTTCCCGACATCCCCGTGTGGTCGCTCGCCGGGCAGTGGCAGGACAGCACGCTGGCGGGCGGCGGGCAGTTCAATTTCCGCTGCGCGGGCAGTTTCGCGGGCCCGCTCGCGGAAAGCCTGAAAGTGGCGTCACGCGAGATCACGGTGCGCTTCCTGCGCGACCGGACGACCGAGCTGCGCCCGGACTTCGGGGGCTATCGCATCTACCGCATGACCAACTCCGCGGACAGCGGTGCGGCGACTCTGATCCGCCGCTATTCGCTCAATCCCGGCAGCGAGCTGACGTGGAACTTCTCGAGGGTGGCCCGCAGCTCGCACATCTCGATCCTGACGGGGAACGGCGACGGCACGTTCGGGGCGGGCCGGGACGTGATCTCGGGCGTCGCGCCGCTGTCGATCGCCACTGCCGATTTCAACCGCGACGGCCGGCTCGACCTCGCGACCGCGGACCAGGGCTCCAACTCGGTCTCCCTCTACGTCGGGCTCGCGTCGGGAGGCGTGGTCCTGACCGGGCAGCAGAATGCCCGGGGCATCCCGGCGGGGCTGGCCACGGCGGACATGGACGGGGACTCGGTCTCGGACATCGTCGTCGCGAGCCGTGACCAGAACCTGGTCACCGTCCTGCTGGCCGGCCTCACGGTCACGGACACGTCGTACGCCACCGGGATCCAGCCCTCGGCCGTCGCGACCGGGAACCTGAACCTCGATTCGCACCCGGACGTCGTCGTCACGAACGAGGGCTCGGCCACGGTCTCGGTGTTTCTCGGGTCACCGCGCGGCCGGCTGCTGCCGAGGACGGACTACCCGACCGGGTTGGCCCCGAGCGCGGTCGCGATCGGCAACCTGAACGGAGACGGCGCGGGGGACATGGTGGTGGCGAACCGAGGGTCCAACACCGTGTCCGTGTTCCTCGGCGGTCCGGGCGGGACGTTCGGGCCCGGGAGCCAGTTGCCGGTCGGGAACGCTCCCGCGGGCGTCGCGATCCAGGACGTGAGTGGAGACGGGTTCGCCGACATCGTCGTGGCGAACAGTGGCGACAATACGGTGTCCGTGCTGCTCGGCCATGGTGACGGCACGTTCTCCCCGGCCACCACGTTCCCGACCGGGCTCGCGCCACGCGCGGTCGCGATCGGGGATCTGAACTCGGACGGGAAGCCGGACCTCGCCGTCGCCGACGAGGGCGCCGCTTCGGTCTCGGTGCTGCTCGGGGACGGCACGGGCGGCTTCGGGGCGAAGACGGATTTCCCCACCGGAGCCAATCCGTCCTCACTGGTGATCGGCGATCTGACCGGCGACGGCAAGCCGGACCTCGCGGTGGCGAACCGCAGCTACGCGCTGCCCTACATCTGCAACGGCGGCGTCGTGAACGACAGCCTCCTGACGTTCGTGGATCCGGATTCCAACGGGCAGTACCAGAAGATCTGTCGCCATCGGACGCCGGACGGGCGCTGCATCACGGGAAGCGACAGCATCTTCGTCCTGGTCCCGCCCCCGGGCCCGCACGACGGCTTCCTCACCTGGTACTCGATCACGATCGAGAAGAGGAACACGACCGATCCCGACTACGAGGACCTGTTCGTGCCCGACACGCTCAATAATTTCGCGCGCTGCTCCGACCCGACGAACCGGAACACCTGCCCGAACCTGAACAACAAGCTCCGGAACCTGACCGGACCGATCGAGCCCACGCCCGGGCCCGCCCCGAACCTCGAGAAGGTGCTGGTCGTGCCGAACCCGTATCGAGGCCACGAGACCTGGGACCAGCCCGGCGGGAACGAGATTCACTTCATCAACCTGCCGTCCGTCTCGAAGATCCGCATCTACACGGTCTCCGGCGACCTCGTGCGCGAGATCCAGCACAACGACAAGGTCCGCGACTTCGAGCGCTGGGACCTGAAGAACGCGTCGGGCAACCTGGTCGCCTCCGGCATCTACATCTACCGGGTCGAATCGGGGACGTTCCACTTCCAGAATCGGTTCGTCGTCATCCTCTGAGCCGCGACGGCCCGCGCTCCGGCGCGGGCCGACCCGCCTGTCCGAGCCCGGGATCCGCATGCGCCTGCAAGTCGAAGTGGTGGTCGTCCGCGGGGACATCGCGGAGTCGCGCCACCGCGTGCAGTGCGTCGTCGCGGACGGATCGGGCAACGTCCGCTCGGCCTCGGCCGAGCCGAATGGCGTGACCTCGTTCCGCTCGGCCGCGAAGCCGTTCCAGCTCCTGCCGCTGGTCGAGCGCGGTCATGCCGACGCGCTCGGATGCAGCGAGCGCGAACTCGCGATCATGTCCTCGTCGCACTCCGGGAGCCGCGCGCACGTCGCGCTGGTGCAGGGGCTGCTCGACCGGCTCGGGCTCTCGCAGTCGCAGCTCGCGTGCGGCTACCACGACCCTCAGGATTCGCAGTCCCTGGAAGACGTGCGGCAAGACCCGTCGCGGCGCGGGCCGATCTACAACAACTGCTCGGGAAAGCACACCGGCATGCTGGCGCTCTGCCTCGCCGAGGGCTGGCCGCTGGCCGGCTACGAGCGGGCGAGCCACCCGCTGCAGCAGCTCATGCTGCGGACGGTGGCCGAGTGCTGCGCGGTCGCGCCCGAAAGCGTGCTCACCGGCGTGGACGGCTGCAGCGTGCCGGTGTTCGGCGTTCCGCTCACGCGCATGGCGCAGGGCTATGCGCGGCTCGCGGGTGCCGTCGCCCGGGGCGGCGACGCGCGGGCGCGGGCACTCCAGCGGATCGGGCGCGCGATGATGTCCGAGCCCGTGGTGGTGGAGGGCGAGGGGCGCCTCGCCACCGACCTCATGCTCGCCGCGCCGGGTCGGCTCGTCGCGAAGAGCGGGGCGGAGGGCCTGCTGCTCGCAGCCGACTCGAGCACCGGCGAAGGCATCGCGATCAAGTGCGAGGACGGTGCGATGCGCGCCGTGGGGCCCGCCGCGGTGGAACTCCTCGTGGCGCTTGGAACGCTGCGGCCGGGCGAGCTCGATTCGCTCGGAGCGCATCGCCGGACGGCGGTCGAGAATGCGGCCGGCCTCACGGTGGGCTGGCTCGAGGCGCACGTCGAGACCGGGGTCTCGGCCGAGGCGCGAGGCTGAAGGCAGGAGCCCGACAGGAGTAGAATCAACGCCATGCGTCTTCCTGCCCGACACCTCGCCGCGCTCTCCGTGCTCCTCCTGCCGCTCTCGAACCCGCCCGCCGCCGCGTCCGGCGTGGGCTGGGCCGGGCGCCTGGACCCGCGCCTCGCGGCCGCGCTGCAGGCCGGGAGCGAGCCGGTTCCCGTGTGGGTCGAGTTCGCGGACAAGGGCGAGGCGGGGCCCGCGGACTTGGCCGAGCGGCTCGCGGCAGCCGAGCGCGCACTGACGCCCGCGGCGCGCCACCGGCGTGAGAAGGCCCACGTCACGCCGCTCGTGGACTGGCTCGACCTGCCGCTCGATCCCGGCTACGTGCGCTCCGTCCAGGCGCTCGGCTTCGAGGTCTACGGCCAGTCGCGCTGGTTCAACCGCGTCGCCGTCCGTGCCGCCGGCCCGCAGCTCGCCGAGCTGGCCTCGCTGGCGTTCGTCCGCCACGTGACGCCGGTGGAGCTCGCGCTGCCGCGGGAGCCCGAGCCCTCGCACGCGGTCCCGTCCGGGCCGGGGCCCGCGCTGCCGGGCCGCCTCGCCCGCCCGTCGGCGATCGAGGTCCTCTACGGGCAGACGCTGACGCAGCTCCAGCGGCTCAACGTCCCGGCGGTGCACGACTCGGGCTACATCGGCACCGGGGTCATGGTGTGCATGCTCGACGACGGGTTCAACTGGTACCGGAAGCACGAGGCGCTCCGGCCCATCTCGTACGGGCTCACGCGCGACTTCATCCGCGGCGGCTTCGACGTGCAGGACACGGTGTTCTTCCCGAGTCTCTTCGAGCACGGAACCACCACGCTCAGCGTGCTCGCCGGCCGGAAGGCCGGCGTGTACATCGGGCCCGCCTACGGCGCCAACATCCTGCTCGGGCGGACCGAAGACAGCGGCAGCGAGAAGCCGATCGAGATGGTCTACTGGGGCATGGGCGCTGAGTGGGCGGATTCTCTCGGCGCCGACATCATCAGTTCGTCGCTCGGCTACAACCTGTTCCCGGACAGCGCCGGCACCGACATCACCTACCCGATGCTGGACGGACACACCGCCATCGTCACGCGCGCAGCCGAGATCGCGGCCGCGAAGGGCATCCTGGTCGTGAACTCCGCGGGCAACGACGGCATCAACCCGCGCGTGGGCTACAAGATCAACGCCCCGTCCGACGCGGACGGCGACAGCCTGCTGTCCGTCGGCGCGGTGGATTCGCTCGGCGTGCGCGCGTATTTCTCGTCCAAGGGCCCGACCCACGACGGGCGCATCAAGCCCGACCTCGCCGCCCAGGGCGTGGACGTGCTCACGGCGGATCCGTACGGCGATCCCAATCTCTACGAGCGTGCGAACGGCACCTCGTACTCGGCGCCGCTCGTGGCCGGGCTCGTGGCCTGCCTCATGCAGGCGCGACCCAACTGGCCGCCGGTGCTGATCATCCAGGCCTTGAAGCGCACCGCCTCGCACGCGTCGCTGCCCGACACGCTCCTCGGCTGGGGCATTCCCGACGGGCTCGCCGCGCTCCGCTACGTGCCGGACACGCTGCACGTGCCGGACAACAACGGCCCGCTCGCGCTGCACTTCACGGGCCCGAACCCGCTCCGGCACGGGGGGCCGACGGCCACCGTGAGCCTGAGCCTGGGCCTCGACTCGCCCGCCGCGGCCTATCGCGTGCGCGTGTTCGACGCCGCCGGGCGGGTGGTGTGCGACCTGGCCGCGGGCTCGCTCGCGCCGGGCGGCTCGATCTCGTTCCCGTGGCGGGGCGAGGACGCCCACGGGCGGACGCTCGTCCCGGGCCTCTACTTCGTGGCCATGGACGGCGCGGGGAGGCGTGACGCGATCCGCGTCATCGTGCTGCGTTGACGGATGGCGCCCGGACCGCGAATGTCGTACGCATGAACCTCTCCCTCAGGCCCTGCGCTCCCGGGCCGGCGTTCGTCCTGGTCCTTTTCCTCGCACTCGTGGCTTCCGGCGCAACGGTCCCCTCCGCGCACGCGGGCCCGCTCGACGCCACGCGCGTCACGCTCAAGAACGGCATGCGCGTCGTGCTCGCCCCCGATTCGCTGGCGACCGCCGTGGACGTGGCGGTGTGGTTCCCCTCGGGCGCGCGACACGAGAAGCCGGCCCAGGCGGGCCTCGCGCTCCTCGCCGCGCGCCTCGGGTTCCGGAACGGCGCGAGCGATCCGCTCGCCCCGCTCGCGGCGGAGGGCGGCTCCGGCAATCTCGTGGCGACGCCCGACCTCACCAGTTTCTCCGCCACGGTGCCGGCGAACGCGCTCGACCGCGCGCTCGCGTTCGTCGCGGAGCGCATGCCGGGGAACGCCACTTCGGCGGCCGACCTCGCGGCCGAGCGCGCCGCGCTCCGCGCCGAGAGCGCCAGGTCCGAGCGCACGCCGGTCGCGCGTGCGCTCGCGCTCCTGTGGGCGGCCGCGTGGCCCGGCCACCCCTACGCGCGCACAGGCGCGCCGCCGTCGCCGGGTGCGGACGCGTTGACGCCCGCGGACGTGGACGCCTGGCGCCGCGCGCGATTCACCGCATCCTCCGCCGTTCTCACCGTGGCAGGCGCATTCCGTTCCGACAGCGCGCTGGCCCTCGTCCGCCGCCGGTTCGAGGGCAAGGCCCGCGTGGCCGCGCCCGCGGCACCCGTGGCCGCGACGCCCCGCGCCGGGACGCGCAAGGTGGAGCCGATCGACTCGCAGGGCCGGCTCTGCCTCGTGGGCTGGCGCGGCCCTGGCGCCGGCGACCCCGACGCGCCCGCGTTCGAGCTGCTCGCGGCCTGGCTCGGGGGCAGCCCGCAGGCGCGGCTCGCCAGCTCGCTGGTCACGGAGTGGCATCTCGCGGTCGCCGCGCAGGCCGGCTTCACCGCGCAGAAGGACGGCTCCCTCCTCTGGACCATGGCGGTGGTGCCGCCGGGGGCGGACTCCTCCGCGGTCGAGACCACACTCCTCGACGCCGCGACGTCCGTCGCGAAGACCGCGCCGGAGACGTTCGAGCTCGAGCGCGCGCGCCGCCAGCTCGAGGCGGGAGCGCTGTTCGCACTGCAGACGGCGCGCCAGCGTTCGCAGGCGCTGGGCGAGGCGGAGGTGCTGGCGGGTGACGCCGGCGCCGCGGCCCGCCGGCTCGACAAGCTTCACCGGCTCACGGCCGACGACCTCCGCCGGGTCGCGGCGCGCGTCATGAGTGATGCCGGGCGCGCCACGGTGTGGATGCTGCCCTCAGCCCCACGGGGCGGCCAGTGAGGCGCGTGCTCCCGATACTCACGGCGGTGCTCGCCCTTTCCGCCACCGCCGTGCTGGCGGCTCCGCTGCCCACGCCGGTGTCGCGCACGCTCCCCAACGGAGTTCGCGTGGTGGTGTTCCAGCGCCCCGGCCTGCCGATCGTCCAGGTCCAGCTGAGCGTACCCGCCGGGCTCACCGCGGAGGCGCCGGGCCACGGCGGCCTCGCGTTCCTCACCGCCCAGTTGCTCCGGCAGGGCACCACCTCGCGGTCCGCGGAGGACTTCGCGACCGAGCTCGACACGCTCGGCGCGACGCTCGTGGTCAACGTCACGCGCGACGCCGGGCAGCTCGCCGCGGGCTGTCGCGTGCAGGAGTTCGACGGCCTGCTCGAGCTCATGAGTGACGCGGTCGTGAACCCGCTGTTTTCCGACGACGCTTTCGAGGCCGTCCGCCGGCAGATCGCGGGCCAGCTGGGGCAGCAGGCGCAGAATCCGTCCACGCTCGCCGACGAGCGCGCCACGGCCCTGGCGTTCGGCGCGCACCCCTACGGCCGCAGCATGCGCGGCAGCCTCGAAGCACTGCTCGGCACCACCCGCGACCAGGTGAGATCGTTCCACCGCGACCACTGGCGCCCGGATCGCGCCGTGCTGGCGATCGCGGGCGACATCGACACCGAGCGCGCGTTCGCGTCCGCCGCGGAATGGTTCGGACGCTGGGAGGGGACGACGGTGGCGGACCTGCCGGCCGTCCCGCCGGCGCCCCGCCGGGGCACGTTCCTCTACGACCTGCCGGGAAGCCCCTCGACCGAGGTGCGGGCCGCGCTCGTGGGCCCCGGTCGCGGAGATGCGGCGTACGCCGGCTGGGCCGTGGCACGCGAAGCGCTCGAGGGCGGGCTCCTGCCCGCCGGCGTCCACTCCACGCTCGTGCCCGGGCGCGAGGCGAGCCTGCTGCTCCTCTCCGCGAGTGCGCGTCCCGAGTCCACCGCGGCGGTGGCGGCACGCGTGCGTGCCGTGCTCCGCGCGTTCGGCGATTCCCCGCCGGCGGGCGGCGCGCTCGATGCGGCGCGACGTCGCACCGCGCAGGCGTGGCCGCTGTCGCTCGAGACGCTCGGACAGGTGCTCGCGTCGTGGCTTGCCGGCGATGGCGCGGGGCTGCCCGCCGGGCAGCTCGAAAGCATGCCCGCCGCGTTCCGGGCCGCCGACTGCGCCGGATTCGCACGCGCGATCCAGTCGGGCTACACGCTGCTGCTCGCGGGTCCGGCGGACCGCATGAAGGGGCGGCTCGCTTCGCTCGGCGAGGTCGAGACCCTCGCTCCCGAGGGCGAGCCGGGCATGGGCGATGCCGCGGCCAGGGTGACGCCCGAACAGCGCCGGCGCGGCAAGCAGTTGATCGCCGCCGCAGTCGTGGCCCACGGCGGAGCGGCCAAGCTCGCCGCCACCCGCGTCTCGGAGATGGACGGCGACTTGAAGGTGACGGTGGCCGATCGCGAGCTCACCGGTGAGGTCCGCTACCTTCGGGTGGATCCGGACCGGCTCGCCTACACGACGCGCCTGCTCGATCTCGAGCACCGACAGGTGCTGGACGGTTCGCGCGGCTGGGCCCTCTCGATGGTCGGGGATTCCGCGGCGATGGTGCCCTCGGACACGACGGCGCTGGCCTCGCTGCGCGGCATCCTCGACAGCGACGTGGTGCACCTGCTGCGCGCCGCGAGCGCGCCCGCCGCCGACCCCGTCGCGGTGGACAAGGGCGAGCTCGACGGCAAGCCCTGCGACCGCGTCGAGTTCGTGGCGCCGCACAGCGGCCGCACCCGGTTGTCGCTCGACGCCACGAACCACCGGGTCGTCGCCGTGGAGGTGCTGCCGACGCCGCAGGGCGTGTGGCGGGACCGCCGGCTGTGGTCGGACTTCATCCAGGTCGAAGGGGTGTGGTGGCCCCGCCAGGAGTCGCGGGAGCTGGACGGTGAGAAGTCGGCCGAGACGATCCTGCGCCGGCTCACCGTGAACGGGACCGTGGACACGATGCTCTTCCGCCGCCCGATCGTGGCGCGCGGCCAGATTCGTGGAGTGGAGTAGTTTGTTCGTGACATGCGAAACGGCTTTCGTGAAGTGAACTTGCCTTCATGAAAAAAACACGGGAGGAACCCGAAATGAGTACGACCGAACACGAGGCCGCCGTGGAGGCGACCCCGGACCAGAGCCCGACTCCGACCGCGGGCGAACGCTTCGTGTATTTCTTCGGTGACGGCCGCGCGGAGGGCCGTGGCGACATGAAGGACATGCTCGGCGGCAAGGGCGCGGGCCTCGCCGAGATGACGAACGCGGGCGTGCCCGTCCCGCCCGGCTTCACGATCACCACGTCCGTGTGCCGCCACTATCATGCACACGGTCGCCAGTTGCCCGTCGGCTTCGCCGGCCAGGCGGATGCCGCGCTGGCGCGGCTCGAGGCGACGCTCGGGCGGAAGCTCGGCGACGCCGCGGATCCGCTGCTGGTCTCGGTGCGCTCGGGCGCGAAGTTCTCCATGCCCGGCATGATGGACACCGTCTTGAATCTCGGCTTGAACGACCGCTCGGTTCACGGGCTGGCGGCGAAGACCGGCAACGCGCGCTTCGCGTGGGATTGCTACCGGCGCTTCATCCAGATGTTCGCCGCGGTGGTGATGGACTTCGAGAAGCACGAGTTCGAGGTGCTCATCGCCGCCGCGAAGAAACGCCGCAAGTTGAAGCTCGACACCGAGTTGACCGCGGCCGACCTGGAGCAGCTCACGCTCGAGTTCAAGCGCGCGGTGCGCAAGCGCGCGGGGCGTGACTTTCCGCAGGATCCGCGCGAACAGCTCGCCATGGCGCGCGACGCCGTGTTCCGCTCGTGGGACAACGATCGCGCCATCTACTACCGGAAGCAGAACGGCATCCCCGACGACCTCGGCACCGCGGTCACCGTGCAGGCGATGGTGTTCGGCAACATGGGCGACACGAGCGGCACCGGCGTCGGCTTCACGCGCAACCCGTCCACCGGCGAGCCGCTGTTCTACGGCGAGTACCTCACCAACGCGCAGGGCGAGGACGTCGTGGCCGGTGTGCGCACCCCGCTGCCCATCGCCCGGCTCGAGCAGGAGATGCCGGAGGTCTACCGGCAGCTCCACGAGATCACGACGCGCCTGGAGCGCCACTATCGCGACGTGCAGGACTTCGAGTTCACGATCCAGGAGGGCAGGCTGTTCCTGCTCCAGACCCGAAACGGCAAGCGCACGGCGCAGGCGGCGGTGCGCATCGCCGTGGACATGGTGACCGAGAAATTGATCACTGAAGAAGAGGCCATCCTGCGTGTCGAGCCGGCCTCGCTCGACCACCTGCTGCACCCGCGCCTCGATCCGAAGGCGAAGGTGCAGCTCCTCGCCACCGGTCTCGCCGCTTCGCCGGGTGCGGCCGTGGGGCAGGCCGTGTTCGACGCCGACACCGCCGCCGAGCGCGGCGCGGCGAAACAGCGCGTCATCCTCGTTCGCAAGGAGACGACGCCCGACGACATTCACGGCATGGACGCGGCGCAGGGCATCCTCACCGCCACCGGCGGCATGACCTCGCACGCGGCCGTGGTCGCGCGCGGCATGGGGAAGCCATGTGTCTCCGGCGCCGGCGCGGTGCACGTGGACGAACATGCCCGGCGCATGACCGTCGATGGCGTGACCATCAAGGAAGGCGAGTGGATCACGCTCGACGGCTCCACCGGCCGCGTGCTGAAGGGCGCCGTGCCAACGATCGACGCCGAGGTCTCGGGTGAGTTCGGCCGCTTCATGGCGATCGTGGACAAGCATCGCCGGCTCGGTGTGCGCGCCAACGCCGACGTCCCGCGCGATGCGCTGAAGGCGCGCGAGTTCGGCGCCGAGGGCATCGGGCTCTGCCGCACCGAGCACATGTTCTTCGCCGAGGACCGGCTGGGGCACGTGGTCCGCATGATCATGGCGGCGCCGCGGGCCAAGGCGATCCAGGACAAGCTCGAGGCCCGCGAGAAGGCGCTCGCGGGGGGTGGCTCGCCGGCCGAGACCAAGTCGCTGAAGGCCGAAATTGCGGCACTCAGGAAGTCGCTGGCCGGGCCGCTCAAGGAGTACACCGGGGCGCTCGCGAAGCTGCTGCCGTTCCAGCGCGCCGACTTCCGTGGGCTGTTCAAGGCCATGGACGGTCATCCCGTCACGATCCGCACGCTCGACCCGCCGCTGCACGAGTTCCTGCCGAAGCGCGAGGAACTCATGGTGGACATTGCCCGCCTCCCGCACGCGACCCCGGCCCAGAAGAAGGCGATGGCGAAGAACTACCGCCTCACCGTCGCACAATTGAAGAAAGCCATGCCCGAGCTCCTGCAGCGCGTCGAGCAGCTCCACGAGTTCAATCCCATGCTCGGGCATCGGGGCTGCCGGCTCGGCATCACGTACCCGGCGATCACCGAGATGCAGGCGCGTGCCATCTTCGAGGCGGCGTGCGAGGTGACGGCGAAGGGCGGCACCGTGATCCCGGAGGTGATGATCCCGCTCGTGGGCACGGTGCAGGAGCTGGCGAACCAGGCCGCGATCGTGCGCCGGGTCGCCGAAGAGACCATGAAGCAGAAGGGCGTCACGCTGAAGTACCTGGTCGGGACCATGATCGAGGTGCCGCGTGCGGCCGTGACCGCCGAGCGCATCGCACGCGAGGCCGAGTTCTTCTCGTTCGGGACGAACGACCTCACGCAGATGGCGTTCGGGTTCTCGCGCGACGACGCCGGGACGTTCCTGCCCGAGTACGTGGACAAGAAGGTGCTCCCGCGGGACCCGTTCGTTTCGATCGACGAGGAGGGCGTGGGCGCGCTGATGGAGATGGCGGTGAAGGGCGGACGCAAGGCGCGCGGCAAGCTCAAGCTCGGCATCTGCGGCGAGCACGGCGGCGACCCGGCATCGGTCGAGTTCTGCCACCGCATCGGGCTCGACTACGTGTCCTGCTCGCCGTTCCGCGTCCCGATCGCCCGTCTCGCGGCCGCCCAGGCCGCGGTGCGCGGGACGGCGGCGGAGAGCGATCGCAGATAGATCGTTTGCCGTCACGAGAAACAGGAGCCTCGAGCGCCCCGGGTCGGAAGCCGGCCCGGGGCGCGATGCTGTCTTGGATCAGGCGCGCGCTGCGCCGGCTGGACCTCGCTCGCGCTTGCGCTGCATGAACCCGCTGCCGAATGTGCACTCCGCTGCGTGCTGGTTGTGCGCTCGGCACAGGAGCCGGATCCCGGAGACAGTCGCCTGCCCGCCACGAGCGACCGGCTCGAGATGGTCGAATTCGAGGCGCATGCGTGACTCGCAGCGCTTGCCATTCTCGCTCACGTACGTGCACTGCCCGCCGTCACGTTCCAGGACGGCGCG
>CAYSWZ010000158.1:0-8112 GCA_964434945.1 uncultured bacterium
GCCCTCGCGGAGGAAGCGCGTCGGCCCGTACCCGTGCGGCTGGTAGACCGCGAGCACGCGCTTGCTGCGCAGTCGCGCGGTCGCGAGCGACGCCGCGATCTTGGCCGGGTTGTGCCCGAAGTCGTCCACCACCTCGACGCCACGGGCCGTGCCGAGCGACTGGAAGCGCCGCGCGACACCGCGGAAGCGGGCGAGCCCCGCGGGCATTTCGATGAGCTCCACGCCGAGTGCCCGACAGGCGGCAATGGCGCCGAGCGCGTTCTCGACGTTGTGCGCGCCCGGGACGGGCAGCGTGAACGGGACGCCGCCGACGCGGAAGCGCGTCGAGCCGGGCTCGAGCACGAGATCCGTGCCGCGCACGTCGGCGCGCTCCCCAAACCCGAACCGGAGGGCGCCATCCAAAAGATCGTCGGGGATGCCCTCCTCGCCGCACACGAACGCCTCGCGCGTGCGGCGCTTGAGCACGCGGAACATGGCCGCGACCTCGTCCTCGCTCTTGTGGTCGCGCGACAGGTTCAGGCACACCGAGACGGCCGGCTGGTAGCGGACGAGGGAACCGTCGCTCTCGTCCGCCTCGACCACGAGCGGGCCGGACCCATCCTTCGGATGGGCACCCCCCGCCCAGGCATTGCCCCAGTAGCCCTGCTCCTGCAGCGTGACCAGGTCGCCGCCGGTGATCACCGACGGATCGCGGCCCGCGGCGCGCAGGATCTCGAACACCATCGCGGTGGTGGTGGACTTTCCACTCGTGCCCGAGACCGCCACCGAGCGGAACTCGCTCACCCAGTACGCCAGCATCTCGGAGCGATGCACGATCGGCAGCGCGCGCGCCCTGGCGGCCGCCACGTCGGGCACCGTCTCCTCGACCGCCGTGGACACCACGAGCGCACCGCAGTCGCCGGCGAGGCCGCTCCCGTCCTGCGGCCACACCCGGACGTGCAGCCGCTCGAGCTGGGCGCGCGCCTCCGCCCGCTCGCCATGGTCGAATCCGCGGTCGCTGCCGCTCGCGTGCCCGCCGAGCATGGCCTGGAACTGCGCCAGCGCACTCATGCCGCTGCCCCCGACGCCCGCGTAGTGGAAGCGGGCCGCCGCGAGCGGTGCGGGCATGTCGTTTCCCCCCGGCTCCACGATCACCACCAGGTCGCCTTCGCGCACGCGGTCGAACAGCGTGACGATGTCGGCGTTGTCGAGCCGGATGCAGCCGATCGAGACCGCCTGCCCGAGCTGCTCCGGGGAGTTCGTGCCGTGGAAGTAGATGTAGCGCTCGAGCGAGTCCGTGCCAGGGCCGCGATTGATCCCGGCCTCGAGCCCGGCGAGCGTGATGACGCGGGTGAGGATCAGCTCCTCCGCGCGCTTCTCGCCGTGCCACACCTCGCCCGTGGGCTCGCGGCTCACGAACACGGTGCCGGGAGGCGCTCCGGCGCCGATCCGGGCATGGATCCGGTGCCAGCCGGGCGGCGTGCGATTGGAGCCCTCGTCGCCGCCGATGCCCTTCGCCGAGGTCGAGACCGGGGCGGAGAACACGACCTTTCCGTGCTCGATCAGGTGCGCGCGCTGGTGCTCGACATCCACGAGCAGGAGCCGTTCCGGAAGTTCTCGCACGGGTGAACGGGCGCGCTTGAGCGCGCGCTGCGCGAGCGCCAGGACGTCCGTGCCGCCGGCGAGGGTGTGCATGCCCCGGACATTGCCACAGCCGCGGACGAATTGCGCGTCCACCGCCCGGCCAGGCGATGCACGTCAGGAAGTAACGCGAAGGGCCGGTCCAACAGCGACCGGCCCTCGTGTCCGCGCGCGGCCCGCGCAGGATCGACCAGCATATCGGTGAGCCAGGGGAGTCGGCTCGGCATGCGTTGCACGCCTCACCCGTTTATCGGCCGGCGTATCGCAATCTGACGGACGCCATTCGATTCGAGATCCGATCCGCGGCCCATGGGAGGCCCGGGTACGGTCATGGCTGGAGAGAGTGCCAGAGCTCGCTTGACGTTTCAAGGGCATTTCATTGGCTTTGCCTTGACATTAAGGTGGGCGGGTGAGGCAGGCGCCCCGAGCGGGCCCGACGCCGCGGAGCCAATCCGGGCGTCCAAGCCGGAACGACGCGCTAGCGGCCGCGGAAGCTCAAGGCAAGGAGGAGCCAGCCCACCATGAACGCGAGACCACCCAGCGGCGTCACCACGCCCACGAGGCGCGGGCCGCCGAGCGCGAGGACATAGAGGCTCCCCGAAAAGAGCACGGCGCCCGCCACGAACACGGCGGCGGCGCGCGCGGCCATGGCTCCACCCTCCCGTCCGGCGCGGTCCGCGGCGAACGCAGCCGCCAGGCCGTGGATCAACTGGTAGCGTGCGGCGGTCTCGAACGTCGAGAGCGCCGAGGGGTCGAGCCTTCCGCGCAGGCCGTGCGCGCCGAACGCTCCCGCCGCGACCGCGAGACCGGCCAGGATGCCGGCCGCGACGCCGAGTCCGCCGGCGCGCACGGGCGGGTTCGATTGCGGCATGTTCATGCGCGCAGCATACCGCAGGCGGGCCAAGCCGAACCCCCGCGCGATGTCGCGGCGCGGGGGTCCGGGGAACTGGCTCCTCGGGTAGGATTCGAACCTACAACCCTTCGGTTAACAGCCGAATGCTCTACCATTGAGCTACCGAGGAACGGAATCGGGGCCGTGGGCGCGGCGGGGCCGGGCGCGCAGCGGCGGACGAGCGTAAGCGCGGCCTCACAACCGGTCAAGCGCGCGGGAGCCGGGGCCGAGGTTCGAGTGGCCGGGGCTTCAGCCGATGAGCCGGGCGGCGAGCGCCAGCTCCCGCGCCCGGTGAGCATACCCGGGATGGGAGAGCGCGGGCGGCTGCGCGAGGTGGGCGCTCACCACCCCCGGGAGGTACTCCTCGACCGTTTGCGTGGCGAGCCCGAACTCGCCGATGGCCCGCGAGGGGTCGGGCCGGGAGCACCAGCGTCCCCAGTAGGGCGCGCAGTCCTCGTCGAGCCCGGCCCGGGCGAGCACGTCCGCTCCGACCGGAACGAAGCGGACCGCGATCCCGGCCAGCCGCGCGACCGCCTCCAGGAACTCGCGCAACGTGCACTCGCTCGGCTGGGCGAGGTTGAGCGCGGGCAGCGCCGGCCACGCCGGCCGTTCGGCGAGCGAGACGAGTGCCGCGGCGGCATCGCGCGCGTGGACGAATCGCACCCGCTGGACGCCGGCCTCGGGCAGCAGCACCGGACCGCCGTCGCGCATGCGCTCGAGCCAGCCCCACAGGCGCCGCGAGTTCGAGCCGTCGGCCTCGCCCTGCACCACCGGCAGCCGGAGCGCCAGGGTCTCCAGCCCGCGCGCGAGCCCGACACTTGCGAGCGCGGCCTCTGCCGCGCGCTTCCCCATGCCGTAGATCCAGTTGGCATGCGCGCGCGTACCGACGGGCGGCTCACGAAGCAGCGGCGCGTCGGCGTCCTCCTCGCGGAAGGGCGGTCGCGGGTCCGCGGTCACCAGGTACACCTGGCCGCTCGAGATCATGACGTAGCGCCCGGGCGAGAATCCCGCCACGTCGAGCAGGCGAGCGACGTCGTCCCCGTCGAACGCGAGGAAGTCTGCGGTGAAATCGTAGTGCCGTCCGCGGAGCGCACCGGCGAGCGAGGCGGGATCGCGGCGGTCCGCGGCCACCGCCGTCAGGCGCGGGTGCGCGGGCAGCGGCCGCTCGCCGCGCGAGAGCACGGTGACGTCGTGGCCCGCGGCGAGGAACGCGTCGCGCGCGGAGCCGCTCAGCAGTCCGGAGCCGCCCAGCAGCAGGATGCGCATGCCGGAAGCTAACCCGGCCGCGGCTCACCGCAAAATCAGGCGACCTTCTTCCCGTTGGCCGCGTCACCGGGCGGTTCGGGCCACACGACCCCGCGCCGGCCGAGCTCGCCCCGCACCCACTGCACCTCGGACCTCAGCCGCGCGAGGTCCACGGCGGCCTGCCGCATGTCCTGCGTGAGCAGGACGATGCGCAGCCCCGCGCGCACGCGCGCCATGAGTTCACCCTGGTCGCAGGGCTTCACCAGGTAGTCGTCGGCGCCGGTGTCCAGCGCCAGCAGCTTGTCGCTGATCTCACCTTTCGCGGTGAGCAGGATGAAGTAGGGCGCCGCCTCCTTGAGCCCGGTCTTCACCGACTGGCACAGCTCGAGGCCGTCCACCTGCGGCATCATCCAGTCCGAGATCACGAGATCCGGCTCGTACGTGACGATGGCCTTCATGCCCTCGCGGCCATCCGAGGCGGCCTGCACCTGGTAGCCCTCCGCGGACAGGCGCTTCAGCAGCACGCGCTGGAAGAACGGGTCGTCCTCGACGATGAGGATGCGGATGTCCGGGATCGGCTTCATGCCGGGCGCTCCATCAGGCCGAGTGCGCGCTCGGCGAACTGCTCGTGGTCGATGATGGGCTTCGAGACGTAGCCATCCGCCCCGCTGTCCGCGAGCAATTGCTCGGCGTCCCCGCGCATCGCGTGTGCGGTCGCGAGCAGCACCGGGATCCGGCGCGTGGACGCGGCCCGGATCATCCGGCAGATCTCGACCCCGCCCACCGGCTGGCCCTGCCAGTGGGAGTGACGCAGCGAGACGTCCAGCACGACCAGCGCGACATCGCCGGCGCTCACGAGTTCGATGACCTCGGCCGGGTCCTCCGTCACGGTCACGCGGCAGCCGGCGCGCTTCTCGAGGATCTTCTGGAAGAGCACCGCGTTGTGGGCGTCGTCCTCCACCACGAGCACGTGCCTCATGCCGCCCGCCGCATCGGCGTCTCGCCGTCGTCCAGGTCGTCGCCGGCCTCTCCGCGGGCGACCCTCAAGTGCCAGTCGAGCACCTTGGGCAGCAGCTGCGGATCACCGTGGACGGCGGTCTTGGCGACCACGTCGAGGACGAGGCCCTGCTCCAGGAGTCGCCGCTCCTCGGAGTTCCGGGGCTCGGGGAAGTTCGTGAGCACCATGACCGGCAGGTTCGGGTAAAGGCCGGCCAGCGTCATCTCGCGCAGCACGTCGTAGCCGCTCACCTCCGGCATCATCAGGTCCAGCAGCAGCACGTCGAACGCGTTCGGCTGGGTGCGGAGGATGTGCAGGCACTCCTCGCCGTTGTTCGCGACCTCCAGCAGGAAGCGTTGTGCGGGCAGCACCTTGCGGATGTAGGCGGACACCGTCGGGTCGTCGTCCGCCATGAGCACCCGCACCGGGCGCTGCGTCACCTCGCTCGTCAGCGCGCCGATCTTCGCGATCAGCGTCCCGGCCTCGACCGGCTTCACCAGGTGCTCGGGACGCCGGGCGAACGCGGTCGCCTGCAGCCGCTGCTTGAGTTCGCCGTCGAAGCCGGTCACGAACACCACCGGGATGTGACGCGTCTCGACCTCACTCGTCATCCGCTGCGCCAGGTCCCAGCCGGTGCGCAACGCCGCGCCGTCCTGGCACGAGAGCGCGTAGTCGAGCACCACCACCGATGGGTGGAGGCGCCGCACCAGCATCCACGCCGACTCGGCCGTGTCGGCCTCCACCGTGCGGTAGCCGCCCCGCTGCAGCACGGCGGTGACGAATCGCCGGAACACCGGGTCGTCCTCCACCACCAGCACCAGCGGATCGCCCGCGGCGCCTTCGATCCGGTCGTCGGCGGGCCCCTGCGCCGGGGACGCCGGCGACTGCTCGTCGCGCCAGAGCGGCAGCGAGAAGTACACCCGCGTCCCGCGATTCTCGCCCTCGCTGTGGATGCCGATGATGCCGCCCATGAGTTCGACGAGGCTCTTGGAGATGGCCAGGCCGAGCCCGGTGCCTCCGAATCGCCGGGTCGTGCTGCCGTCGCCCTGCACGAACTTCTCGAACACCAGCTTCTGGCGCTCGGCCGCGATCCCGACGCCGGTGTCCTCGACCTCGATCACCAGGTGTCCCAGGTTCGGGTGCGCGCGGGCGCGCACGCGGATCTCGCCTTTGGCGGTGAACTTGAGGCTGTTGCCGATCAGGTTGATGAGCACCTGCTTGATCTTGCCGAAGTCCCCGCGCGCGCTCGCGCCCCCCTTCGCCTGATCCTCGAACGTGAGCCTCAGGCCCTTCTGCGCCGCCTGCACGTGCGTCACCGTGTAGACCTCGTCGAAGAGCTGCTGCAGGTCGAGGCGCCCGATGTCGAGCGCCAGCTTGCCGGCCTCGATCTTGGCGATGTCGAGCACGTCGTTGATGAGCCCGAGCAGGTGCCGCGAGCACTGGAGCGCCTGCTTCAGGAAGTCCAGCTCCTCCTCGCGCGAGTCGCACATGCCGTCGAGCACCAGCTGCAGGAAGCCGATCATGCCGTTGAGCGGCGTGCGCAGCTCGTGCGAAGTGTTGGCGAGGAACTCGCTTTTCAGGCGCGACGACTCCTCGAGCTGGGCATTCATCTCCTCCAGCCGCCGGTTCGAATTCTCGAGCCCCTGCGCGAACTCGCGGATCCGGCGCTCGGCCTCGACACGGTCGCGCACGTCGCGCACGATGGCCGTGTAGAGAAGACTGTCGCCGTCCCCGGAGCGCCCGAGCGAGAACTCGACGGGGATGCTCCCGCCTCCGGGCAGCAGTGCCGTGCCGCCCACGACCGAGCCCGTCTCCGGCAGAGACAACGACTTGAGCGTCGTGCCGGGAGAGTCCGGGGCGGTCGCGCGGCCCGCCCCACCCCAGGTCAGGATGCGCTGGATGGGCCGGTCGAGGATGTCGCCCGCCCCCCGTCCGACCAGCACGGCCGCCGCGCGATTCGCCGAGCGCACCTGCCCCCGCCGGTCGAACGTGAAGATGGCGTCGAATGCGGTGTCGAGGATGGTCTGCACACGGCGGGCGTGCTGCTCGGTCAGCTCCACCTCGCGGCGGGCGAGTCCGTCGGTGTACGAGCGACGCCACATGAACACGATCGCGAGGAACACGCCGAGCAGGATGAGGTCGAGGAGTCCGAGCAGCTCTCGGACCGACTGCATGCTGGCCATCATCTCGGAGCGATCGGCCTGCCCGACCAGTCCCCAGCCCGTGCTCGCGAGCGGGCGGGTGACGGCCCACACCGTCTCGCCGTTCCGGCTGGTCGATTCCACCCGCGAACCCACGTGCGTCGCCGCCATGGCCGCCGCGACCACCTCGCGGCGCGACATGGGCAGTCGCGTCCCCACCGGCAGCTTGTGGACGCCTGCAGACTCGGTGAGCAGTTCGACGTCGCTGCCCACCGCCTTCACCAGGTAGGCCCCGCTCGTGCTCCCGAAGCCCGGCCAGTCCTGGAGGATGGGCAGTAGGCTACGAGTCGCATCCGCGTGGAAGACGATCGCGCGGCCGGGCGCGTCGCCCGTCGCGACCGGCACCGCGAGGACCAGGCGGCCGGACTCGAGGCCACCCCACACGGGCTGCCGCGACGAGACGGCTTCGCGGGCCACCTGGGCGTCTTTCCGGTCTGCGGGCGCCGGCTCGGACTCGCGATCGGCGAGCGTCACCCCGTCCGCATCGGTGACGGCGACATCGCGGAACTCGAACTCCTCGGCCCGGGCGAACAGCTCGTCCAGGAGCGGCCCGCGGTCGCCCGCCGCTCCGCCCGGCCGGACCGAGGTCACGGCGGCGACGATGAACGGATCGTTCGCCACGCTCCGGGCTTCGCGGAGGAACACGTCGAGCGCGTGGTCCACCTCCGCCCGGCGCGCGTCGGTCGCGGCCTCGAGCCGGTGCCAGGCGGCTTCCTCGATGCGCTTCCCGGCGTTGTGCCAGAGCGTCACGTTGACCGCGGCGACGCCCACCACCACCAGCACAGCGAAACCGACGATGACGCGCACGCCTTCGTGCCGGACGTCCGGGCCGCGCGCCAGAAGGAGCGACGCGGCGTCCTCCGAGGCGGCGTGCACCCGCACGCTCGTCCCCGGCGCCGGGTGCGCGGTCCGCGCTGGCTTGGAATTGTCGTCCGTGGCTTTCATGGGTTGGGGGGACCTCGGCCGCCCGGCCCGGGTCCATGAGCGTCATCGGCCCGCCCCCACCCCCGCCTGAGCCGATTCTGCCCCCGCAGGGCCGCCCGCATCGGTGAGCGGGGGCGGCGGGGCGCGTCGCAGACGGGCGAGAGCGCAGCGACGGCCGCCCGCATCGGTGAGCGGGGGCGGCGGGGCGCGTCGCAGACGGGCGAGAGCGCAGC
>CAYSWZ010000159.1:0-8876 GCA_964434945.1 uncultured bacterium
AGCGTCGCGAGCCCGGGCTCGTCGCCCATTCCCATGCTGCCGACCGCGCTGTTGCTCACGCCGGCGGGGAGGGGCAGCGGCTGCGTCACGTCCTCGCCCGCCGCGAGCGGATTCTGGATGACCTCCCGGACGGCGATGAACGACGTGTGGCGAGTGAGCAGGTTGTACTGGAGACCGAGGGAGACGAGCGCGCGCTTCGCGTCGTCGGTTTCCGGCGAATCGCCGGCGTCCGAAAGCTCCGCGATCCGCGCCCGCGCCCACAGGTAGCGCAGCACCCGGGCGCCCGGGTCGGGGTCGACCTGCGCCACGTCGAACGACTCCCGGTACGCGCCCGCGCCCGAGCTGCCGGTGACCACGACCTGGCCGCGCGGCTCGCCCCACCACTTGCCGAACACGACGATCGGCCGTTCCGCCATGACGTCGGCGATCGAGGACGGCTGGACGTCGTACGCATCGAAGCCGTCGAACGCGACGTGGACGTTCGTCAGCAGCGGATACTGAACGTACTCGCGGAAGCGGGCGGCGGCCGCGGGAGCCTGTTCCGGATTCATCGCCACGAACGGCTCGCCCATGCCGGCGCGGGCGATCCCCTCGATCAGGTAGCGGTTGACCCCGCTGCCGATCCCGAACGCGAACACGTTCGCGCGGCCGAGGTTCTCGCGGATGCGGGTGAACACCTCGCGCTCGGCGCCGATGTAGCCGTCGGTGATGACGAGGATGCTGCGCGAGCGCGCCTCGTCGTCACCGGGGATCGCGAATGCGCGCCGCAGTGCCGCGAGCAGCTCGGTGCCACCGCCACCCTGCTGCAGCTCGATGAGCGAGACGGCGCGCGCGACGTTCTCGGGCGTGGCGGGCAGCGAACGCGGGGACAGGAGCTGCGAGCCGCCGGAGAACAACAGCACGTCGAATGTGTCGGTCGGGCGGAGGTGGCCGATCAGGTCGCGCACCAGCGCCTTCGAGGTGTTGAGCGGGAAGCCCATCATCGAGCCCGACACGTCCACGACGAAGATGTATTCGCGCGGAGTGACCGCGTCGAGCGCGACGCGGCGCGGCGGCTGGATCGTGGCGAGGAAGAAGTTCTCGTCCGGACCACGGTAGAGCACCAGCCCCGACTGGATCCGGTCCCCCTCCAGGCGGTAGCGAAGCACGAAGTCGCGGTCGCCGCCCTCGCCGGCCGCCGGATCCAGCGCGAACTGCGCGCGCGCGGGATTCGCCCACGTGCAGAGGATCGCGTGCGACGGGCTCTCCAGGTCGTGGACCGGCACGCCGGCGCTCACCACACCCTCGAGCGCCAGCGAGTGGAGCGGGGGAGTGCCCTCCGGAGTGTAGGGCGTCTCGATCCACGCATCGGCGCTGCCCGCGCCGTCCGCGGGCATGGTGGAGTAGCGCGGGCCGACGACCGTGGGATAGACGAACTCGTAGACGCCGGCGGTCGGCACCAGCAACTCGGAGTAGGACAGCTCCACGTCGACCTGCTGGCCGGGGATGATGTTCGCGATCTCCATCGTGAACACGTTGGGCCGCTGCTGCTCGAGCAGCGCCGCGTTCTTCCCGGCCCTCCGCGCCGCGACGTACTGCTTCCTCGCCTCCTCGCGCTCCTGGATTTTCGCGCTCACGCGCTCGTTGCCGATCGTCATCGTGAGCCCGTGGACGGCGGCGCGCGTCGAGGCCGGAAAGACGTACCTGGCGTGGATCGGCTGCAGGCCGTCGTTCTTGTACGTCTGCCGGACCGTCACCTCCGCGATCACGCCCGCGATGTGCACGCTGACGTGGGTCCCGAGCAACGGCAGGCGATCGGTCCTCGAGTCGCCGCCCTCGACGAAGAAGTAGGGGGACAGCGTGCGCCCGTTCGCGTCGCCCTCCGCCCGTGCCGTGCCGGCGACGAGCAGGAGCGCGAGGGTGAACGCGGAGTACGTGAGAATCGTGCGTGCGGGTCGTGGGATGCTTCTCGAGTCTTGCGCGAGGGACATGTTCCGCTCCTTTCGGTTGGACGGAGCGGTGGACTGCAAGTGGGGTGCCGGGCGGACGCGACGCGTGGCGCGTGGATTCGCTTGGGGTTGGCGCTTCGAAGCGGCCTTGCGGGAGCGCTGCGCGTGTCCCGGCGGACACGACCGCGTGTCCGTTCCGACACGAGCGGCTCTGGCCGGCGTCACCTCGGTCGCCATCCCGCAGCCGTGGCTCCGGTGGCGCGTGGCCCGTGCTAGCATTCCGCGCCGTCCGCCACACGCCCCCACGCACGAGGATCCCATGAAGCGCGAAACGACCGCCTGGATCGCTGCCCTGCTGCTCGTGGCCGCCCCCGCTCCGGCACAGCGCGAGCACGACATGGCGGGCATGAACGCCGCCTCATCGCCGCCGCTCTTCTCCGACCTCGGGAGCTGGACGCACAAGGTGAGCGCGACGCCGGAGGCACAGAAGTACTTCGACCAGGGACTGCGGCTCTACTACGGGTTCAACCATGCGGAGGCGATCCGCGCATTCCGCGAGTCGGCGCGGCTCGACCCGGCGTGCGCGATGGCGTGGTGGGGCGTCGCGGCCGCGGCCGGGCCCAACATCAACATGCCGATGGACGAAGCCGGGGCGAAGATCGCAAACGAGGCGATCGCAAGGGCGAAGGCGCTGGCACACGGGGTCGATCCGGCGGACCAGGCCTACATCGCCGCGCTCGGCACCCGCTACTCGACGGATCCGAGCGCCAGCCGTGCGGTGCTGGACAGCGCGTACTGCAGCGCGATGCGCACGCTCGCGAAGAGCCGCCCCGACGACGCCGACGCGGGAGCACTGTTCGCGGAATCCATCCTCGACCTGAATCCGTGGAACCAGTGGACACACGACGGCAAGCCGAACCCCGGCACGCTCGAGGCAGTCGCCACGCTCGAGGACGTGCTCGCGAAGCACCCCGAGCACCCCGGCGCGAACCACTTCTACATCCACGCGGTGGAGGCGTCGAACGACCCCGCGCGCGCGCTCGCGTCCGCGAAACGGCTCGAGACACTGGTCCCCGGCGCCGGACATCTCGTGCACATGCCGTCCCACATCTATGCGCGCACCGGGCGATACGCGGATGCGCTCGAGCGCAACAAGGTCGCGGTCGCCGTGGACGAGAAGTACATCGCCGACCAGAAGCCCGAGGGCGCCTATCCGCTCATGTACTACAACCACAACATCCAGTTCATCATGTTCTCGGCGATGATGGAGGGTCGCAGCGGGGATGCGATCGCCGCGGCGCGGAAGATCACCGGGAACGTGCCCGCCGAGATGATCTCGCAGATGTCGATGCTCGAGATGGTCCCGCCCTCCCCGGTGTTGATGCTGGTGCGCTTCGGGCGCTGGGACGAGGCCCTGAAGGAACCGTTGCCGCCGTCGTCCGAGCGCTACGCGTCGGGCATCTGTCACTACGCGCGTGGCGTGGCGTTGGCGGCGAAGGGCCGGTTCGAACCCGCGATGGCCGAGCTGGATTCGGTCCGGGCGATGGCCGCCGCCGTGCCCGCGGACATGCTCGTGAGCATCAACCTCGCCGCCCCGCTGCTGCGCCTCGCCGCGAGCGCGCTCGCCGGCGAGATCGCGACGCGGAAAGGGCGGACGGACGAGGGCGTGCGCATGCTGACGCTCGCGGTCGCGACGGAGGACAGCCTGCACTACGACGAGCCGCCGACCTGGTGCTATCCGGTCCGGCACACGCTCGGCGCCGCCTTGCTCAGGGCGAAGCGCGCAACGGAGGCGGAGGCCGTCTACCGCGACGACCTGCTGCGCCATCCGGAGAACGGGTGGTCGCTGTATGGCCTCGCGCAGGCGCTGCGCGGGCAGGGCCGGACGAAGGAAGCCGGGGAGGTTGAAGCCCGCTTCCGCCGTGCGTGGGCGAACGCGGACGTGAAGCTGGCGGCATCGGCGTACTGAGCGGAGGCGCGGGGCCCCGACTGTTCTCCTTTTGTGTCGCACGAGTTCGACGCAACTGCTTTCGCTTTCCTGACACCCGCGCGGTACTGACCCGAACAATCGGTGGTCGAGCGGGTAGCAGCGGAGTAGCCTTCACAGCGGGCCGCATCCGTGGTTCGTGAGGCAGCACCGCCGGAGCACCGGACTGCCCGGCGGGTCGGACACCGCAGGGACGCGCACATCCACCGGCCGCCCGTGAGAGCAGGGAGGACGTCATGGCTACAGTGAAGCCGATCCCGGAGGGCCAGCACAGCATCACCGCCGGGCTCGTCGTCAAGAACGCACGGCTCGCGATCGAGTTCTACAAGACCGCATTCGGCGCCAAGGAAGTGAGCGTGTGGGCGGGCCCCGACGGCAGGAGCGTCATGCACGCCGAACTGAAGATCGGCGACACGAAGATCTTCCTCGGCGAGGAATCCACGGACATGGGAACGGTCTCGCCGCAGAGCCTGGGCGGCTCATCGGTGTCGCTCAATCTCTACACTGAGGACTGCGATGCCGTGTTCAAGCGGGCGATCGGCGCCGGCGCCAAGGTGAAGACGCCGCTCGCAGACCAGTTCTGGGGCGATCGCTACGGCAAGCTCACCGATCCGTTCGGGCACGTGTGGGGCATCGGCACCCACAAGGAGAACCTGAGCCGGGAGGAGATGGAGAAGCGAATGAAGCAGGCGTTCGCGGCTCCGGCCCGAAAGTAGCAGCCGAACCGGAATCGAGCGCGGCCGGCCCGAGGCAGCGGGCCGGCCGCGCCGTTTCCTCCGGATCGGTCAGCGATACAGGCTCTTGATCTTGCTCCACGTGCTGCGCTTCGTGTCCGTGGGCAGGTCCGTCTTCTCGGACGGAACGAACAGATACTCGAGCGGCATCTGCTGGAGCACGAGCGGGATCTGGATGAACTGGTCGGTCACATACGGCACGAACGTCTCGGACTGCGGGGCGACCGGGTAGGCCGCGAGGTGCGTCAGCGTGTCCACAGGCGGGAACACCTTGCCGTTGTG
This sequence comes from uncultured bacterium, assembly GCA_964434945.1. GTDB lineage: Bacteria > Eisenbacteria > RBG-16-71-46 > RBG-16-71-46 > RBG-16-71-46 > JAIOPA01. The sequence goes on from CAYSWZ010000159.1 coordinate 4,932, forward strand.
CTCCTTCAAGCACGGCGCGCAGAGGAACTCCATGTCCTGCGGATGCTGCGTGTCCACCTTCCACTCGTCCACCAGGTCGTAGGCGGCGGGCGGCGCGGGGAACCCGGTGGCGCGATAGCACAGGTAGTGGTTGGCGGGCGGTACCGCACCCGTCGCGGGCTGGTTCTTGCTCGCCGGGGCGAGCAGGAACTCCAGGTTCAGGACCTGCACTCTGTAGCTGCCGAACTGGTTCGTCACGATGACGGTGCGGTTGACCGGCAGTTTTTCAACGATGTTCCACCACGTGTAGTGGAGGAACGTGTCCGGCACCGCCGAGTTGTTCTTGTGGACCCAGTTGAGGAACCGGTCCAGGTGGTCGACCGTCACCGGCACCCCGCCCCGGAAGAACTGGTCCTGGACGAAGATGGGCTGCGGCTGAACGACCGGTTGGAGACTGTGGTACGTCCAGTAGTGCGTCGGATCGAAGGGCGTGTTCGGCTGTGCCCAGGCCGTGGCGGACAGCAGCGCCAGGCCGAGCCCCGCGAGGACCAGGCGTAACGAAGCGGTGGCAATCCCTCTCATGGAACACCTCGCTCGAGTGAGTGGGGGTGCGAGGTCCGTCTCGGTCGTCCCGTCCGTGGGTGGGCGGCGCGGTGCGCACGAGCACGCGTCGGGGGTGCGCGCGACCACGGCGTGCGTGGGCACACCTCGCGACAGGTCGCGGGGGCGCTGTGAATCCGCGCCGATGGTCGCGCCGCACGAGTGGAGAACCGGCGCGCGAGCGAAAAGGGGAAGCGCGACACGGGGATCTCGGTCCTGCCTGCAACCGCGTGGGAGCGTGAGCGCATCCGGACGGAAGGCGGACCCTCGCGCGGCCGGATCTCAGGCTCGACCCGGGACGAGTCATGGGTCAAGCAATTTCGCCACGTCAGGTGCGCGTTGGACCACACGAGCCCTCGTCCGACCCCGGCGAGAGTCGGGAACGTGGGGCGTGGTCCCGACGCGCCAATTCCGGCTACACTTTCCTGCCAGGCGGTCCGGGAACCGCGCCTCGATTCCCAGATGGGAGGTCCGAATGTCGATCCGCCCGAGCATGCTCTCCGTCCTGCTGCTCGGCAGCCTGCCGGCCGTCGCGGTCGTCGTGCCGGCGACGCAGCCGGGCTTCGCCGCCAGCTATCTCTTCGCGTGCAGCGGCACCCACCACGCCCCGCGCGTGCGGACGCACTACGTCGACACGCACCGCCCCGCTCCGCGACCCCAATCGTCTCCGGTTTTCGTCTTCTACGTCGGAAAGCCGCCGGCGCGGCGGTACCGGATCGTGGGTACGGTCGAGGTGCTCGCCACCAGCACCTACACGCGCACCGACGAGCTCACCGACTATGCGATGCGCTCCGCGCGCCGGATGGGCGGCGATGCGATCGTGGACGTGGACTGGCAGGACGCGGCGAGCACGCACCCGAAGGCCGGCGACCGCGGCCTGCTGGTGCTCACCGCGGGCGTCGCTCGCTGGGACTGACCGCGCGGCGTGCCGAGCTCCGCGCGGGCGCTGCCCGCCCGCGGCCGGGGCGCCGCTGGCGAAGCCGCTCGGGGCAGGGCTAGAGTCCAGCGTCCGGATTCCTCGCCGCAGATACCCCGGAGGCGCGCATGAGCCAAGCCCTGCAGGAGCCGCCCACTCTCAAGAGTGCGCGCCCGTTCGTCCCCTACATCGCCGCCGGCACGGTGCTGCCCGAGTTTTCGTGGCGGGCCGTGCTCCTCGGCACGGTGCTCGGCGCGATCTTCGGCGCCTCGTCGCTCTACCTCGTCCTGAAGGTCGGGCTCACGGTGAGCGCCTCGATCCCGGTGGCCGTCATCTCGATGACGCTGTTCAAGGTGTTCCGGATCTTCGGAGCCAAGGACGCGAGCATCCTCGAGAACAACATCGCCCAGACCGCGGGCTCGGCGGGCGAATCCATCGCGTTCGGCGTCGGCGTGACCATGCCGGCCATCATGATCCTGGGCTTCGACCTGGAGCTGATGCGCGTGGCGCTGGTATCCGTGCTCGGCGCGCTGCTCGGCATCCTGATGATGATCCCGCTCCGGCGCGCGCTGATCGTGGCCCAGCACGGGAAGCTCAAGTACCCGGAGGGGACGGCGTGCGCCGAAGTCTTGAAGGCCGGGGCTTCCGCGGAGTCCGCCGCCGCCTCCTCGCCGGAGGCGAAGGCCGAGGCGCTGGCGCTGGGCGCGCAGGGCGTCTCGGCGCGCACCATCTTCGCCGGCTTCGGGATCGGGCTCGCGTACAAGACCGCGATGTCGGCGTTCCGGCTGTGGAAGGACACACCGGAGCGGATCTTCAAGAAGCCGTTCGAGGCCGGCAGCATCTCGGCGGAGATCTCGCCCGAACTGCTGGGCGTGGGCTATATCATCGGTCCGCAGGTGGCCTCTTTGATGGTGGGCGGCGGCATCCTCGCCTACCTCGTGCTCATCCCGATGATCAAGTTCTTCGGCGCCGGCATCGGCGAGGTCCTTCCGCCCGGCACGGTGCCGATCGCGGACATGGGCCCGAGCCAGATCCGTGGCGCCTACGTGCTGTACATCGGCGCCGGCGCCGTCGCCGCGGCGGGGATCATCAGCCTGTTCCGTTCGCTGCCGCTCATCCTGCACGGATTGAAGGAGGGCCTGCGTGACGCGCGCGGCGGTTCCGCCAAAGGCTCCTCGCTGCGCACCGACCGCGATCTCGACTCGCGCTTCGTGTTCGGCGGCGTGGCGCTCCTGGTGATCGCGATCCTGCTGTCGCCGACGCTGCACATGAACCTGCTCGGGGCGCTCCTCATCGTCATCTTCGGCTTCCTGTTCGTGACCGTGTCGAGCCGTTTGACGGGAGAGATCGGCTCGTCCTCGAACCCGATCTCGGGCATGACCGTGGCGACGCTGCTCCTCACCTGCCTCATCTTCCTCATGATCGGCTGGGTGGGGGCGAGCTGGTACGTCACCGCGCTGTCGGTGGGCGGCATCGTGTGCATCGCAGCCTCCAACGGCGGCACGACGTCACAAGATCTCAAGACCGGCTTCCTCCTCGGCGCCACGCCGCGCCACCAGCAGGTGGCGATCCTGTTCGGCTCGCTGCTGTCGGCCGTGCTGCTCGGACCGATCCTCCTGAGCTTGAACGACACCGCCACCGTCTACGTGCCGATCTCCCAGGTGGTGCCGGCGGGACTGCACGTGGACGCCGCGCGGCTCGCGGGCGCGAAGCACGAGAAGCTCCGCGGCGTGCAGGCGAAGGAAGACGCGAACGAGTACGTCGTCTACCACAAGGTGGACGCCGAGGGCGCGCCCTCGGGCAAGTACCTGCTCGACGCGAACGGGAACGCGAAGTGGCTGGTGGACCCGGGCATCAACGGGCTCTACAACAAGCGGCCCGACGGCACGACGGTGAAGAAGTTCGATGCGCCCAAGGCCACGCTCATGAGCTACATCATCCGCGGCATCCTCGACCGCAAGCTGCCGTGGGCGCTGGTGCTGTTCGGCGTCATGATCTCGGTGATGCTGGAGATCGTCGGCATCCCGGCGCTGGCGTTCGCCGTGGGCGTGTACCTGCCGCTGTCCTCGTCCACTCCGATCTTCGTGGGCGGCATGGTGCGCTGGCTCGTGGACCGCGCGCGCCGGAAGGAACTCGAGCACAAGCGCATGACCGAGGAACAGCTGGTCGCCGAGGGCGACAAGAGCCCGGGCGTCCTCATGGCCTCGGGCTACATCGCGGGTGGCGCGATCGCCGGCATCATCATTGCGTTCCTCGCCGGCGTGCTCACCGACTTCGACAACTCGATCGCCAAGTGGGCGGAATCCGGAAACCCGTTCTTCGCGGGCGACGCCTCCGACCTGCTCGCGCTCATCCCGTTCGCGCTGCTGACCGTGCTGCTGTTCCTGGTCGGCCGCGAGAAGCTGCTCGGCGGACGCAAGGCCGCCTGAACCGGCGCGCCCCATCCGCGC
>CAYSWZ010000160.1:0-3564 GCA_964434945.1 uncultured bacterium
CGTGTCACGGGCGCGGGTCACCGCGGCGAGCGGCCCGAACGTCTCCTCGTCGAACGCGGCCATGCCCGGGCGGACGCCGGTGAGGAGCGTCGGCGCGTAGTAGTAGCCCGGGCGATCGAGCCGCCGGCCCCCGAGGACGAGCCGGGCGCCCGCGGTGACGCTGGCTTGGACCTGGCGGTCGAGCTCGTCCACGAGGTCCGGGCGGGCGAGCGGGCCCACGTCGGTCGAGCGCTCGAGTGGATCGCCCACCCGGAGTGCCGAGAGCGCGGCTGCGAACTCCGCTTCGAACTCGTCCGCCACCCGCTCGTCGACGATGAAACGCCTGGCGGCGATGCAGGATTGTCCATTGTTGATGGTGCGGGCGGCCGCCGCCTGCCGTGCCGCGTGCGATACATCGGCGTCCGCGAGCACGAGGAACGCGTCGGATCCGCCGAGCTCGAGCACGGCCTTCTTGAGTGCCCCGCCCGCCGCGGCGCCCACCGCCCGGCCTGCCGGCTCGCTGCCGGTGAGCGTCACCGCGGCCACCCACTCGCTGGCCACGAGCGCGCTCGCGCCGGTCCCCGGCACGAGGAGCACCGTGAACGCGTGCTCGGGCAGGCCGGCCTCGCGCCACAACTTCTCCATCGCGAGCGCGCAGCCGCACACGTTGGAGGCGTGCTTCAACGCCACCGTGTTCCCGGCCGCGAGCGCCGGCACCGCGGCGCGGAACGCCTGCCAGTAGGGAAAGTTCCACGGCATGATGGCGAGGAGCACGCCGAGCGGATCGAAGTGGATGGACTGAGAGTCCCGCGCGCCGGGACCGCCTCGCGCGGGATCGCGCACGTCGAGCGCGACCTTCACCGGGGCCACCATCCCCTCCGCGTGCTCCGCGTAGTAGTCGCATGCCGACGCGCACTTCTCGACCTCCGCTTCCGCGGCGACGAGCGTCTTGCCCATCTCCAGCGTGGCGAGGCGCGCGAGCGCGGGGGCCCGCTCGCGCAGGAGCCGCGCGGCATTCTCGAGCACGCGCGTGCGCTCGCCGATCGCCGTCCGCGACCATTCCCGGAAGGCCTCGTGACAGCGCGCGAGCCGCGCCAGCGCATCGGGCAGCGCGTGCTCGGCGTATTCGGCGAGCATTTCGCCGGTGGCGGGATTCACGGAACGCATCACGCGCCAATATCGCCGACCGCCTGCTCGAGGGCCAATCCCAACTGGACCGCGAGCCGCGGCGGCTCGGGCTCGATCCAGGGCGGCGCGCCCGGCCGCCGGGAATGGAGCCGCGCGAGCTGCGCCACGCGGGCGGCGTTCGCCTCCACCTCCGCGCGCGGCGGATAGGCGCGCCGGGCGTAGGCCTCGGCCAGCCGCGCCGCCTCCGCCGGCCACACGGCGGCGAGCGCATCGAGGAAGTGCTCGCGCGTACCGGGCCGGAGGTAGAGAAGCTCGGTCCAGAGCTTGACCGCGCCGGCGTCGCGCGCGGCGCGCACCGCTTCGGCCAGCAGCACCGGCCGGTCCGAGAGCCCGGGCAGGATGGGCGCCAGCGCGACGCCCACGCGCACGCCGGCTTCGGCCAGGGCGCGCACCGCGCGCAGGCGCTGGCGGGGGGGCGCGGTGCCGGGCTCGGTGGCCCGCCAGATGGCGTCGTCGAGCGTCGGCACGGACAGGCTCACGCTCACGCGCGCGCGGCGCGCGGCTTCCTGCAGCACGTCGATGTCGCGCACCACCATGGGTCCGCGCGTGATGATCGAGAACGGGTTCGACCGCTCGGTCAGTGCTTCGAGACACCCGCGCGTCAGCCGGAACCGGCCCTCCGCAGGCTGGTAGGGATCGGTCGCAGCGCCCACGAGCACCATCTCGCGCGGCCACGACCGGCAAGCGAGCTCGGCCCGGAGCACCGCAACGACGTTGGTCTTCACGCGGATGCTGCGTCCGTAACGGTCGTCCGACGGCCGGTCGGCCCGGCGCTCGAACGCCCGCACGTAGCAGAACGTGCAGCGGTGGGCGCAGCCCATGTAGGGATTGAGCGTCCAGCGAAACGGCATTCCGGTGACCCGGTTCACTGCGGAGCGGCACGGCTCGAGACGGAGTTCGGCTGGCATGCCGGGAATCTCTACCCCCGGGAAGGGCTACTGCACAAGTGTGTAGTGACGAGTGAGGTCCGGCCTGCCGATCAGGCAAGCAGCGGGCGCGGGAGCGACCACATGACCCGGAAAGCGCCGGCGCACCCCGAAAGCCCCAAGCGGAGCCCGCGGAATATGCTGCTTACAGACGACCAAGTAATTGCGATATTTGGAGATCCTGCACCGTATGTCCTCAAGGACGGCGCCGTGAGCCCGCGCTGGCCGGAGAGCATCCTGGGGACGATCGTGCTGCCGGCGCCACTGCCGTTGAGCTGGGACCGAAAGCACACGGTCACCCGGCTCAGGGTCCACGGGAAGCTCGTGGAGGCCTTCAGGGCCGCGTTTGCGACCATCCACGGGGATCCGGAGGCCTGGGCGAGCCTGGGCGACACCGGCGGCGCCTACGCGTGGCGGCCCCAGAGGGGTGCCAAGCGGCTTTCCCGGCACTGCTGGGCGATCGCGGTGGACGTGGACGTCGCGGACAATCCGCTCGGCGGGACGCCGCACATGCATCCCGCGGTGATCGCCGCGTTCGCAGCGCAGGGGTTCGAATGGGGTGGCATGTGGCAGACGAGGAAGGATCCGATGCACTTCGAGTTCACGGACCTGGCGAGGCTCACGACGCCCGGGGAGGGCGCGCCGCCGGTGGCCTGAGTTCGCGGATCCGAGCGGCTGGGGCGGCCGAGAGGGCTGTAACACGCTCAACAGGTATGTCGCATAATATGTATTATGTAAACTTATAACTCTGGAACGGGCCGCCACGAGCCGGGATCCGCGTGAACCTGTCCGCCGCCCATGGCCTCGCCCGGGGCCCCGCCTACCCCGGGCCCGGCAGCGCGCGGGATCCCCCCCGACGCTGCGACCCGCCCGTGCTCACGGGCAGTAGCTGGTCGCGCCTTCCGCGGACGTGCCGTGCGACCAGGCGTCGAGCCACACGACCAGATCGCTGATCGTCACGCCGCCGTCGCCATTGAAGTCGGACCGGCTGATGGGCTCGTTCAACCCGAAGTCCGTGAGCCACTGCGACAGGTCGTTGATGCCGATTCCGCCCATGCCGTCGAGGTCGAACCACGCGACACGCACCGTGCCGAGGAGGACGCCCGACGCGAACACCTGCGCGCACGGCCCCGTCCCGGGCGGCGAGCCCACTGTCCCGCCGCCGACGAGACACATGCGCAGCGCGCCGTGCACGTCCGTCAGCGCGGTATAGCCGTGCGTCGCGCAGCGCGCCGTGACGCCCGCCTGGAGCGGGTCCGACGAGAGCCGCGCGCCCTCGCAGTTGAGCACCCGGAACTCGACCGTCGCGCCGGGGATAGGGTTGTTCGCAAGATCGCGGACCACGATCGTGAACGCTCCGAGCGCGGTGTCGGCGAGCGCGCCGAGCCGGCCCACCATGACCACGTGGCTCGGGATGGTCGAGTTGGCGGCCGAGGGGACCGCACGTGCGGGCCGTGCCGGCGCCACGAGG
>CAYSWZ010000161.1:0-25984 GCA_964434945.1 uncultured bacterium
GCGCCACCCGGAACGTGCACCAGGGGGCCCGACCCGATCAGCACGATCTCATCGCGGAGTGCCCACGCGGCGGCGGCGCGCTGGCGCCGTTCCTGCAGGAAGTCGTCCATGGTGCGGCACTCTACCGTGCGACGGCCGCCCTTCACCAGTGGAGCGGCAGGGTCACGCCGCCGTGTGCCGGCAGGTCGACCTCGTGCCGGGAATCGCCCCGGTCCGGGTTCCACGCGTGCACGACGTAGTGGCCGGCGGGCAACTCGGGAAGCCGCCACGCGCCGGACGAGTCGGGTTGGGTGAACGCGTGATTCGGGGTGACGACCACGAACGCGGACATGTCCGGATGGATGTCGCAGCGCACCGCCACGACTCCCGTGCTGTCGAACGACAGCGTGTCGGCACGGCTTGGCGCGATCTTGCCGAGGTCGAACTCGTGCGCCGGCGAGACGCTGAACGGACCGTGCCAGACGGTGTCCTGGTTGTGGATCACCAGTTCGCTCCCGGTGGCGATCGCGAGCACGTGCGGGTGGTAGCACAGGCCCGACTCGACGAGCTGCCGGAGTGGCGGCGGCGGCACACGTTTCTTCCAGAACCAGTGGAACGGCGCGCGCGTGAGCTTCTGTTCCGACTTCCCGGGAATCTGTTCGAGCCAGATCACCGTGTCGCGCACGTGCGGGTGCGCAGCCTGAGTCTCGTGGCCGAGCGTGACGCTGCCGCGAAGTTCCCCGGCGGCCGCTGTTGCGGCAACCAGCAGCAACGGGATCGCGTTCAGGGCGAGGCGCGGTGTCGCGCGCATCGGTCGGTGGCTCTCCGCGTGGAACGAGGGGGGGTACGGTCGATCGTCCGGGGACGCGTGGGAACACCTCAGGGCTTGCGCGCCACCTCGCTCTGGAGCGCCTGGGCATTTCCCTCGCTGTCCCGGAACTCTGCCATCCATAGATCGGTCGTTGCGAGCCGCGCCAACAGGTGCGGTTCGTTCTCGAAGCGGACGCCGCGTCCGGCGAGGGTGCGATGCGCCTCGCCGATGTCGGCCACGTCGTAGTAGAGGATGGAGGCCGGGTGGTCGAACTCGGGCTGTTCCGCCCGGGACAGCATGAGCCGCGTCCCGCCGACGTCGAAGAACGCCAACGCCCCGGCGCTGAACAGGTGCCGGAGGCCGAGCGCGTCTCGGTAGAAGGCGGTGGCACGCTCGACGTCGTGGACGTTCACGGCGACCTGCGCAAGGCGGCGAAGCAGGGGTTCCGGCGACATGCTGGCGCTCTCCTTCCGGGTGTTCCTGGGGGCGACATCCGCGGGGGAGCCGGGACGGTGACAGGAGGTCACGACCGGCGTCCAGTCGGCGGAGCCCCGTTCGCGGCCGATTCGCAGGCGCCGGTCACGCGGGGCGCGCCCTGGCGTAGAATGATCGCAACCCATCACCCGGACCCGGGGAGGTTCCATGGACGAGCGTCGTTTCGAGACCGCCACGCTGGCCGGCGGATGCTTCTGGTGCCTGGAGGCCGTGTTCGAGCGCGTGCGCGGCGTCCAGCGCGTGGTTTCCGGCTACGCGGGCGGCGCCGCGGGGAATCCGAGCTACGCCGAGGTGTGCAGCGGTCGCACCGGCCACGCCGAGGTGGTGCAGGTCACGTTCGATCCGGCCGAGCTCGCGTATCGCGAACTGCTCGAGCTGTTCTTCGTGTTCCACGACCCGACCACGCTCAACCGCCAGGGCGCCGACGCCGGGACGCAGTACCGCTCGGCGATCTTCTTCGAGTCGCCGGAACAGGAGCGCGTGGCTCGCGACGTGATCGCACGCTTCACCGCCGACGGCGTGTACGACGCACCGATCGTCACCCAGCTCGCCCCCCTGACCGCGTTCTACCCGGCCGAGGCGTATCACCAGGGCTACTACGACCAGAACCCCGACCAGCCTTACTGCCGTGCGGTCATCGCACCCAAGGTGGCAAAGCTCCGGAAGCAGTTCGCCTCGCGGCTCCGCGAAGCGCCCGCGGGGCGCTGACCCACCGGATCGCTCGGCGCGCTTGACCGGGGCTCGGGGCTGCCCGGAGACTGAGGGCCCGCGGTCGCTGCCCCATCCCGCCTCCTCGCGCCGGATCGAGTCCGCCATGGCCACACACGCTCACGCCCCCAGCCGGCTGCCGCGCTTCGCGTGGCTGTCCGCGCTCGCGGCGCTGCTGACGATCGGACTCAAGACCTGGGCCTGGGCGGTGACGGGCTCGGTCGGCCTCCTCTCCGACGCGCTCGAATCGCTCGTCAATCTCGCGGGCGCCATGCTGGCGGTCGCCATGCTCACGGTCGCGGCCCGGCCCGAGGACGACGATCACCCGTACGGCCACGACAAGGCGGAATATTTCTCGAGCGGCGCCGAGGGCGCCCTCATCCTGATCGCCGCGCTCGGCATGGCGGTCGCGGCGGCGCGCCGACTGCTGGCGCCGCACGCGCTCGAGCACCTCGGCCTGGGGCTCGCGGTCTCCGCGATCGCGGCGCTCGTGAACCTCGGGGTCGCACTCGTCATCCGGCGGGCCGGGCGGAGGCACCGCTCAGTGACGCTGGAGGCCAACGCGCAGCACCTGCTCGCGGATGTGTGGACCTCGGCGGGCGTGCTCATCGGCGTCGGGGCGGTCGCGCTCACGGGACGCCAGTGGCTGGACCCGGTCGTCGCGTTGCTGGTGTCCGCGAACATCGTCTGGACCGGGATCGGGATCGTGCGCCGCGCCATCACCGGTCTCATGGACAGCGCGCTCTCGCCCGCGGAGCAGCTGGCGCTCCAGCGCGCACTCTCGCCGCACGTCATCGCGCCCGTGCAGGTGCACGCGCTCCGCTCGCGCCAGTCGGGAGCGCGCCGCTTCGTCTCGCTTCACGTGCTCGTGCCCGGCGACTGGAGCGTCCAGCGCGGGCACGAGCTGCTCGAGCGCATCGAGGCGGACATCCGGCGCGCGATCCCGAACGCCAGCATCCTCACGCACCTGGAATCGCTCGACGATCCGGCGTCCTGGGACGACATTCCCCTCGACCGCGGCCAGCCACCGTCCGCCGCGAGCTGACTCCCATGGCGCCTTCCTTCGATCGATCCCCGCCCACGCTGGTCTCGCTCGCGACGGCCGTGCCGCCGCACGCCGTGGCGCAGACGGAGGTGCGTGCGCTCGTCGCGCGCATGTTCGCCGGGAGCGAGGCCGGGAGCGCGCGGCTGCTCCAGGTCTTCGACCACTCCGGGATCGAACAGCGCCACATCTGCATGCCGCTCGAGTGGTACCTGAGCGAGAGATCGTTCGCCGAGCAGAACGCGCTCTACGTCGAGCACGCGCTCGGGCTCGGGCTCGCAGCCGCGCGGCGCGCGCTCGAGCGGGCGGGGCTCGGGGCCCGCGACCTCGACCACGTCGTGTTCCTCTCCAGCACCGGCATCGCCACACCGAGCCTCGACGCGCACCTGTCGCTCGCGCTCGGCTGCCGCCCGGAGTGCCGGCGGACGCCGGTCTGGGGCCTGGGGTGTGCGGCGGGCGCGGCCGGCCTGTCGCGCGCGCGCGACCTGGCGCTCGCCGATCCGCGGGCGCGCGTGCTCATGGTGGCGGTGGAACTCTGCAGCCTCACGTTCCGCCGCGCGGATCTCGACAAGCGGAACCTGGTGGCCACGTCGTTGTTCGCGGACGGAGCGGCGGCCGTGGTGGTGCAGGGCGCCGATGCCCCGCCGCCGCCACGCACGCCGCACCGCGGACTCACGCTGCTCGCGTCCTCGAGCACGCTCTGGCCCGACACGCTCGGGGTCATGGGCTGGACGGTGAGCGGCCAGGGACTGCACGTGGTGTTCTCGCGCGACATCCCGGCGATCGTGCGCGAGCGCGTGCGGCCCGGCATCGACGCGTTCCTCGCACAGCACGCGCTTTCGCTCGAGCAGGTGCGACACCTGGTCGCCCATCCCGGTGGCGCCAAGGTGCTGGCCGCCTACGCGCAGGCGCTCGGCCGGCCGCCGGAGGCGTTCACGCACGCCTACGACGTGCTGCGGACGCACGGGAACATGTCGTCGCCCACGTGCCTCTTCGTGCTCGAGCGCTTCCTCGACGCCGGCGACATCGGCCCCGGCGAGCATGCGCTGGTCTCGGCGCTCGGCCCCGGCTTCTCGGCGGAGTACGTGCTCGCGCGCGGGGCATGAGCGAGGCGAGGGGGCTCTCGTGAGCGCAGCGAAGAGGCTCGCGGCGTGAGTTCGCCCGCTCCCTGGCGCTGGCTCGTCGCCTATCTCGCGGTGCTCGCGGCGGAGCGGTTCGGCGAGCTGGCGCTCTCCCGGCGAAACGTCCGGCGGCTGCTCGCGCGGGGAGGCCGGGAGGTCGGCGCCCGTCACTTCCCGCTCTTCATCGTGCTCCACACGCTCTTCCCGGTGGCGCTGGTGCTGGAGGTGGCCCGCGGTGCGCGCCCGGGGGCGCTCTGGCCGCTGTGGCTCGCCGTCTGGCTCGGGGCGCAGGGGCTGCGGGGCGCTTCCATGGCCGCGCTCGGCGAGCGATGGAACGCGCGGATCGTGGTGCTGCCCGGCGAGCCGGCGGTGCGCAGCGGCATCTACCGCTGGCTCGCGCACCCCAACTACCTCGCGGTGGCGCTCGAGTTCGTGGCCGCGCCGCTCATGTTCGGGGCGTGGCGCACCGCGCTCGGGTGCTCGCTGCTCAACCTGGCGGCGATGGCCGTGCGCATCCCCGCCGAGGAGCGTGCGCTCCGTGACGCCGGAGGGGCGCTCCGCTGAAAGACGAAACCCGGCGCCGAGGAGCTCGGCGCCGGGTTCGGTGCTGCAGATCTGGACTAGTGGAAGCGGGCCTTCAGGCTGCCCCACGAGGTCTTGTTCACCGGCGTCGGATTGATCGACTCGCAGAACAGGATGGCGTCATCGAAGTCCGTGAGCGCGCTGTTGCCGAAGGGCAGGTCTTCGAAGCACAGCCAGAAAGAGCCGGAGTTGAGGCCGTTGCCCGCAAAGGCGAGCATCTGCGGGTTGCTGCCCGCGTTGCGCGCGTCCTGCGTGTAGAACAGGCCGCCCGGCCCCGACAGGTAGAAGCCGAAGTTGGTCTTGTCGGCACCGAGGTACGTGTTCGTTCCCACGAGCGCGGCCGTGTTGTCGAAGAGATTCACGACGACGCGGGTCGGCGAACTGCGGAACGACGCCACCGCGAACCAGCCCGTGGTGGCAGCGCCCGGGAACAGCTGGTAGAGCGCCGGAGCCGGCGGACCGGACGCATTGTACAGGCCGTAGGTGTTGCTGCCCGCGTTCCCCGCCAGTTCCGCCTGGATCGTGAACGTGGAGTTGTTCGAGACGGTCGACTGCCAGCGCTGCGCGGCGAGCTGGTCCGTCGTCACGTTGATGCTCTCACCCTGACCGTTCAGATAACCCTGCAGACTGGCGCTCGAAAACACGACCTGCGGCGAACGCAGCTGGGCAGACGCAGAACCTGCCACGGCGACGAGCGCGATCATTCCCACGAGAATCGTAGCGACACGCTTCATGTGCGACCCTCCTCAGGTGTTCAGCAACGATGGTCCCGGAACGTGAATCGTCCTGGATGTCATGTGAGGACCACGTCTCCCGGGAGAGACGCGATACACTCGAACCGGGCACATTCGCTGGCCAAGGGGGGTGCCGGGACAGCCGCGTCACGGAGCCAGAGTCATGTGCTCACCCACGCTCGGGACAATACCGGGCCGGTTCCCCAATTGGAATGGCAAAATGCACGATCCCGGCTGGGGCGGAGGAGTAGGGTCCGGGATCGCGGCCGGCACCGTCGATTGTCGCGGCTCGTGTTTCGACAACGGTCCACCGGGCCGGGGTGATGCCGAAGTGGTACCCCTCGGGGGGCCACCCACGAGGGTTTTCGGGGCCGCCCGAGTGGGGAACTCGCGTTTCCGGAGACGCAACAACCGCCCGGATTCCGGGGCGCGACTTCACAGAATGCCCCGGTTCACGCAGGATGTGCCGTCATGGCTCCTGAATCGCCGCTGCCTCCCGAACCGCCGGACCCGACCGCCCCGCGGGATTCCCCCCGCCCGCCGGCCCCGACCGCGATTCCACCGGACGAGGACGAGGCTCGCGCCGCCGCCGGGGCGGCCGAGTTCGCTGCGGCTCTCAAGGCATACGAGAGCGCGCAACCCACACCGCAGCCATCCGCGGTCACACGCACGCCGAAGCAGCCGCGCACACCGCGCGTGGGGCAACGCATGTCCTGTCGCATCGTGGCGGTGAGCGGCGACGCGCTCCTGCTCGACATCGGCGGGCGGAGCGAAGCCGTGGCCGACGCGCGCGAGTTTCGCGCCGAGGACGGCACGCTCACGGTCGCGGCCGGGCAGACCGTGGAGTTGTTCGTGGTCGAGGCCGGAGAACAGATCGTGCTCGCGAAGGCCGCACGCCGGCGCACGGGCCGCTCGCTCGAGGGCGTGCGGCAGGCGCGCGCGACCGAGCTTCCCGTACGTGGCCGGGTGACGGCGGTCAACCCCGGCGGTCTGACCGTGGACGTGGATGGCGTGCGCTCGTTCTGCCCGATGTCGCAGATCGATGTCGTGCGGGTCGAGGATCCCGCGCCGTTCGTCGGACGCGTGCTGGAGTTCCTGGTGACCGAGGTGGACGAATCGCGCCAGCGCGTCATCGTCTCGCGCCGCCGGCTGCTGCAGCGCGAGCAGGCGCAACGTGCGCGCGAACGTCTCGCGGCGATCGCGCCCGGGCAGGAACTCGAGGGCACCGTCACGCGCCTCGAGCCGTTCGGGATCTTCGTCGATCTCGGTGGCTTCGAGGGCATGGCGCACGTGTCGGAGCTGTCGCACGCGCGCATCAGCCACCCGCGCGAGGTGGTCGCGCAGGGCGACAAGCTGCGCGTGAAGGTGCTGCGCGTCGAGTCCGGCAAGGACGGCCGGCCGCGCGTCGCATTGAGCGTGCGCGCGGCCGCCCCGGATCCCTGGGCGACCGCCGCCGAGCGCTTCACCCCGGGCACGCGCGTCCCGGGCGTGGTCGTCCGGCTCGCGGAGTTCGGAGCGTTCGTCAACATCGCGCCGGGCTTGGACGGGCTGGTGCACGTCTCGCAGGTGAGCGAGCGGCGCATCCAGCACGTGCGGGAGGTGCTGTCCCCCGGCCAGGCCGTGGAAGTCGTGGTGCTCTCGGTCGAGCCCGAGCGGCGGCGCGTCTCGCTGTCGATGAAGGATCCCGGGGCGATCCCGGCCGCCGGCGATGCGCCCCCGGTCCTGCCGTCCAGGATCACCCGGACGCGCGACGAGGAGCGCCCCGCTTCCCGCGGCAGCCGGCCCCCGGGCCGGACGCGCTCCGCCGGGCGCGAGCGCCGGCCGTCCGAGCGCGCGGCCGAAGCCGAATCCTACCGGCCGGCACCACCGCCGGCCGACGATTCGCCGACCACCATGCAGCTCGCGTTCCGCCGTGCGCGCGAAGCCGCCGAACGGCGCAAGGCTCAATAGCAGCGTTGCGTGCGTGAGCGGCGACAATTGAGCGGGTGCGGCTGCCCGCGCCGGAGGTCGACATGTGCCGCATGTGCCGCCGCTCGAATCGCGCCGCGCTCACGCTCCTGTGCCTGTTCGTCGTCCCGAACGGCGTCGGCGTTCGCGCCGCGGCAGCCGGCGGACTGGCCGCGGCGCCGGCGCCCGCATTCACAGCGGCGCAACTCGAGCAGGCTCGCGAACTCCGCGAGCGCGCGCTCGGCGACGACACCGGGTACGAGACGCTGCGCGCGCTCACGAGCCGCGTCGGACCGCGCTTCGCGGGCTCTCCCGGCGACGCGCGCGCGGTGGCCTGGGCACTGGCGCAGCTGCAGGCGCTCGGCCTCCGGAACGTGCATGCCGAGCCGGTCACGGTGCCGCACTGGATCCGCGGCGAGTGCCAGGTCGACCTCGTCTCGCCGTGGCCTCAGCACCTGGCGGCGGTGGCGCTCGGTGGCAGTGTCGCCACACCGGAGACCGGCATCGAAGCGGAGGTCGTCCCGGTCACGAACCTGGACGAACTCGCCTGGGGCGACAGCACGCGCTTCGCCGGGCGCATCGTCTTCTTCACCGGGCGGATGGAACGCGGCCACGACGGCTCGAACTACGGCCGGGCCGTCGCGGTGCGCGGTCGCGGCGCCGCCGAAGCCGGCAGGCGCGGCGCCGTGGCGGTGGTCATCCGCTCGATCGGCACCGACCGGAACCGCACGCCGCACACGGGCGGGATGCGCACGGAGCCGAACGACGTCAAGATCCCGGCGCTCGCGCTCTCCAACCCCGACGCCGACCTGCTCGAAGACCAGCTGGCGAGCGGCGAGCGCGTCCGCATGCGCCTGCGGAACACCTCCCAGTGGGCGGACAGCGCCCGCTCCGCCAACGTCGTCGGCGAGATCCCGGGTCGCGAGCGGCCGCGCGAGGTCGTCGTGCTCGGTGCCCACCTCGATTCGTGGGATCTCGGCACCGGCGCGCACGACGACGGCGCGGGAGTCGCGATCATGTCCGCCGCCGCGCACCTGATCGGGGAGGCGAAGCTGAAACCCCGGCGCACAATCCGGGTCGTGCTGTTCGCGAACGAGGAGTTCGGGCTCTCCGGCGCGCGCACGTACGCGCGCGACCACGCGGGCGAGGCCACGACGCATACGCTCGGCATGGAGTCCGATCTCGGCGCCTACGCTCCGCTCGGGCTCCACTCGCGCGTGCCTCCGGACCGCCTCCCGGCCATCCGCGCCATGCAAGGCCTCCTCGCTCCGCTCGGCGTCGAGTACCGGGGGAACGACGCCACCGGCGATGCCGACGTGGGCCAGCTCCTCGCGCTCGGCGTGCCGGTCCTCGACCTCGACACGGACGCGGCCGAGTACTTCGACTACCACCACACGGCCAACGACACGTTCGACAAGGTGGATCCGCTGCTCCTCCGCCGGAACGTCGCCTGTTACGCGGTGTTGGCATGGCTGGCCGCCGATCTCGAGGGCGGGCTCGGCCGGGCGCCGCTGGAAAGGCGGCCGGCAGGTCGCTGACCGGCGGTTCGGTAGCGAGCGCGAAGGGGGGACTGAGTTCGCCTCACGCGGGCGACCCGGAGACGCCCCGCTCGGTGCTGACCGTGGGGAGGCCGGGCGACCCATCGCCCAACCCATCCGGAGGTGGGCGTGTGGGATATCCGGCCGCCCGGGCCCCGGCCGCGGGCCCCGACGATGGAACTCGCTGTGGGCCATCGTAATTCCGTGGAATGGGTTTATTGACCCCTGTATGATATTCGGGCCGGTCACTTCTCGAAGAGCCGACATGCCGAAGCACGTGCCTCCGGGCCCCCCCTCTGCCTCGGATTCGGAGCGTGTGACGACACCGTGGGCGGTACGTTCGCCCCCAGAGCCAGGACACCTCGCTCATGCCAACGCGCTGTGCCCGTCGGTTCTTCCTGCCCGCACCCCGCGGGCTCTTCTGCGCCCTGCTGACCGCCGGATCGGTCGTCTTCGTCGCGGCCGGCGCGAGCGCACTGCCGCTGGTGATCCAGACCAACACGCTCTCGACCGGCACTGCCGGGGTGGCGTACTCCGACGCCATCGTCGCCAGTTCGGGAACCGAGCCCTACGCCTGGAGCATCGTTGACGGCAGCCTCCCAGGCGGCATCGCCCTCGATGCCGGCACGGGCGCACTCTCCGGCACGGCGACGCTCGCGGGCTCGAGCCCGTTCATCGTGCTGGTGACGGACGCCGTGGGCGACACCGCCACGGCCGCGCTCTCGATCTCCATCGCACCCGCGGCGGCGAGCGCGCTCAGCTTCGCGGCCGGCCCGAGCGACGTGCTCGCCGGCGCCACGATGTCCCCGCCGGTCCAGGTGAAGGTCGTGGACGCGTTCGGCAATGCCGTCCCCGGCGAGCTGGTGTCGCTGGCGCTCGTGGGAGGCGGCACGCTCTCGGGCGGCGCGGCGATGGCCAGCGATGGGAACGGCATCGCGTCGTTCGCGGCGCTCAGCGTGGATGCGCCGGGCACGAAGCAGCTCACTGCGTCGAGCGGCGCGCTGACTCCGGTGACGAGCGGGCCATTCACCGTCACCTGTGCGGCCATCACCGTCGCACCGGCATCACTCCCGGCGGCGGCCCCCTCGACGCCCTACAGCCAGACCGTGACGGCTTCGGGGGGCATCGCGCCCTACTCGTTCGCGGTCAGCGCCGGTGCGCTGCCGCCCGGGCTCACATTCTCCACCGCGGGCCTCCTCTCGGGCACGCCGACCGCGACCGGGGTTTACGGTTTCACGGTCACCGCCACCGCCACGGGCGGGTGCACGGGTGCGACGTCCTACTCGCTCACCGTGCCCGCGATTCCGGCCGCCGTCGGCGACCTCGTCGCGACGCGCGTGACCTCGGGCAACGACGCCGACGGCACCGAGAAGCTCCAGCTCAACTGGACGCCGCCCGCGTTTGCCGCGAGCGTCGAGGTCTACCGCGCGGCGTTCGGAGGGTATCCGAGCTACGACGACGCGGGCGGGCTCACGCCCCCGACCCCGAGCTATCCGCCCGGAGCGCCGTGGGTGCTCACCGCGGTCGGCGCGAGCGGACAGACGGACGAACCCGCCACGCGTGACGCTTACGCGTACGTCCTGTTCTCGAAGAACGTGCTCGGGCAGGTGTCGGCCGTCTCCAACCAGACTCCCGCGATCCCGAACTACGCCCTCGGCGACGTCTCGAACGGGATCACCGCCGGGGTCGGCGACAACCTCGTCAACGACCTCGACATCTCGCTCCTCGGAGCGCACTACGGCATCTCGGGCGCCGCGATCCTGAGCGCCGGGGTGAGCTACCTCGACGTGGGCCCGACCGTCGACCTCTCCACCTCGTCCCGTCCGTTCACCGACGGCCGGATCGATTTCGAGGACCTGGTGGTGTTCGCCACGAACTACGGCACCGTGTCGAGCCCGGCCGCGCTGATCGCGTCGGCGGATGCGATCGCGCGTGCCGCGACCGGGCCCGAGGTGCTTTCGTTCGATGCACCGTCCGCGGTCAGCGCCGGCGGGACGTTCGACGTGCTGGTGCGGATGGAGGCCGCGGGCCGGGTGCAGGGCCTGTCCACCGAACTCGGCTGGGACGCCGCGATCGCGGAGCCCGTCGCGGTTACCGGCGCCGGCTGGGTGGAGTCGCAGCACGGCGTGGTCTGGTCCGCCCGTCCCGGCACGTTCGACGCGGTGCTGCTCGGCGCGCGCGCCCGTGGTCTCGCGGGCTCGGGCGACCTGGCGCGGGTCACCTTCCGCGCGCTCGGCACGGGCGATCCCTCGATCCGGATCGCGCGCGTGCTCGCGCGTGACGCGGCGAACCGCCCGCTCGCGCCGGGCGCACTGAGCTTCGCTGCGCCCGCGGCGGTCCCATTCCAGACGCTGCTCCTCGCGCCCGCGCCAAACCCGGGGCGGGGCGCGAGCACGGTCTCGTTCGCCCTCGCGAAGCCGGGCGACGTGGACCTCGCGATCTACTCGGTGGAAGGCCGGCGCGTGCGCACGCTCGCGCACGGCGCGTTCGCGGCCGGGACCTATCACCTCACCTGGCAGGGCGACGACGAACAGCACCACCCGGCCGCCCCGGGACTCTATTTCGCACACCTCGTCACCGGGGGCAGGCGCTACTCCCGGACGCTCGTCCATCTTTGAACGCAATGCGAGGAGAACTCATGCGACCCTCACCGCTTCTCGACCGGATCCGGGTGCTGGGGCTCTGCGTCCTTGCCCTGGCCGCCGCCGCAGGCGCCGCGCGGGCGGGCGTCAGCGCGGCGCTCACGCCGGCGACGCAGTCGGTCCAGCCGGGGACGGACTTCGACGTGTTCGTGGACGTCTCGAGCGCCGGCTCGGCGTTCAATGGCTTCGACGTCGTCGTGAGCTTCGACCCCGGGGCGTTGACGCTCCTGCCCACGAGTCCCACGACGCTCCAGCAGGGCTGCCTCATGACCGGGACCTGCAGCGTGGCGTGCGGGAACACGTTCCACGTCTTCAACGCGGCGGGCGACAGCATCGCGGTGAGCGACGTGCTGCTTTGCGACGGCGTGGCGCTCACCGGTCCGGGCCACGTCTATCACCTGCGATTCCACGCCGGGAACACCGTGCAGGTCACGCAGCTCTCGCTCCGGCGCGCGAAGTTCTACAACGCCGGATTGTTCGTGACCCCGGTGAGCACGGCCTCGTGCCAGGTGGGGATCGGGGTCGAGGTCGGGGTGGGCGAGCCCGCGCCCGGCCCCGCGCGGCCGCTGCGGGTCGAGCCGAATCCGACATTCGGCCGCGTCAACCTCGTCTCCGAGGACGGGGTCGCCGGCCTCGTCGAGGTCGACATCGTCGATCTCCAGGGCCGGCTCGTTCAGCACGTGGGCCCGGCGTGGCTCGGTCCGCATGGCCGCCTCGGCTGGGACGGCCGCGATTCGCAGGGCGCCCGCCTGCCCGCGGGGCTCTACCTCGTCCAGCTCCGACGCGGCGGACAGGTGCAGAACGCGAGGGTGATCCTGCTCCCGTGAGACTCCGCGCCTGCGACACGCCCGCTCGCGATGCAGCGCGTCGCGCCCGCGCGGCCCGGTGGGGAAGAACCCGCCCGGATCCCGCGTCGGCGCTTGCGTGGCTCGCGCTCGCGTGCTCGCTGGCGCTCTCGGCGGGGGTCGCGCGCGCGCAGACGGTGCGGCAGGACTTCTTCATCACGAACGGCCAGGTCAGCGCCGAGGCATTGCGCGGCAACACGCTCTACGTGGGAGGGAGCTTCTCGTTCGTCGGCCCGGTGACGGGCGCGGGTGTGCCGGTGGACGCCACGACCGGCGTTCCCGAATCCGGGTTCCCGCGCATCAATGGCACGGTGATGGCCGCGGTTCCCGACGGCGGCGGCGGCTGGTTCGTCGGTGGCCAGTTCGTCACGGTGGGGGGGATCTCGCACACGAACCTCGCCCACGTCCTTCCCGACAACTCGGTCGACGCATGGGATCCCGCCCCCAACGCCATCGTCCGCGCGCTCGTCCTGCGAAGCGGCGTGCTCTACGTGGGCGGCGACTTCACCACGCTCGGCGCCGCGACCCGCAATCGCATCGGCGCGGTGGATGTTTCCACCGGCCTCACCACGTCGTGGAACCCGAACGCGAACAGCTCGGTGCGGGCGTTCGCGGCCGGCGGCAGCGTGCTGTACGTGGGCGGTCAGTTCACCACCATCGGTGGCCAGGCCCGCAATCGCATCGCCGCGATCAACTTCGCGAGCGGTGCGGCCGACCCGGGCTGGAATCCCAATTCCAACAGCCTCGTGCTCGCTTTGTGGTTCGATCCGGTCGCCAACCTGGTCTACGCCGGCGGGCAGTTCACCTCCATCGACAGCCAGATCCGCAACCGCATCGCCGCGGTCGATGCGTCGTCGGGCTCCGCCACCGGGTGGAACCCGAATGCGAACAACCAGGTGTTCGCGATCGTGGCGGGCGGCGGCGCGGTCTATGCCGGCGGGCAGTTCACCACCATCGGCGGCCAGAGCCGCAGCCGCATCGCCGCGCTCGACCCCGGGACGGGGCTCGCGACCGCGTGGAACCCGAATGCGAGCACGACGGTGGGCACGCTGGCGCTCTCCGGCTCGACGCTCTACGCCGGCGGCGACTTCCTCACGATCGGCGGACAGAACCGGAGCCGCGTCGCCGCGCTCGACACCGGCACCGGTCTCGCGAGCGCGTGGAACCCGAGTGCGTTCGGCACCGTGTCCGTCGTGCTCGTCGACGGCGCCCAGGTGTACATCGGCGGCACCTTCAACGGTGTGGGCGGAACGCCGCGCAACAACCTCGCCGCGTTCGACGTGACCAGCGGGCAGCCCACGGCGTGGGACCCGAACGCGAACAACCAGGTCCAGGCACTGTTGATCACGCCGAACGCGCTGTACGTCGGGGGCAACTTCACGCTCGTCGGCGGCCAGATCCGCAACAACGTCGCGGCGCTCGACCTGACCAACGGCCAGGCGACGCCCTGGGACCCCAACTGCGACGGGCAGGTGTCCGCGCTCGCATTCGCGGGCACGCACGTCTACCTCGGGGGGCTGTTCGGGAACGTGGGCGGACAGCCGCGCGTGAACCTCGCCGCGGTGGACGTGAGCACCGCCGCGCCGGATCCCGCATGGATCGCGGACACTGACGACCAGGTCTTCACGATCGATGCCAGCACGCCCACGGTCTACGTCGGCGGGAACTTCCTCACCCTGGGTGGCCAGGCGCGCAACTTCCTCGGCGGGCTCGATCCGGTCACGGCGGCCGTCACCGCGTGGAACCCGAACGCCAGCGGGACGGTGCGGGCGCTGGTCGCCACCTGCAACAGCGTCTACGCGGGCGGGTTCTTCACCACCATCGGGGGCCAGAATCGCAACCGGCTTGCATCGCTCAACTTCACGACCGGGCAGGCGCTCGCCTGGGATCCCAACACCAACGGGCTCGTGTTCACGGTGGTGCCGGCCGCGGGCACGGTCTACGTGGGCGGCGTCCTCAGCACCGTGGGCGCCCAGACCCGTAATCGAGTCGCGGCGGTGGACCCGCTGACCGGGGCGGTGACGCCGTGGAATCCCAACTCGAACGGCACCGTGCGCTCGATCGCCGCCGATGCGGCGAACGTCTACATCGGCGGCGCGTTCTCCGCCATGAACGGAGTGCCGTCGGGCAATCTCGCCGTGGTCACGCCGGACGGCAGCTCGCCCTGCCCCGTGATCAGCCTCGCCTCGCCGCCGCTGCCGGCGGGCGTCACCGGGACCGCCTATTCCCAGTCGCTCGCCGCAAGCGGTGGCGCCGGGCCGTATTGCTACTCGGTGTCCGCCGGCTCGCTGCCGCCGGGCCTCGCGCTCGACGGGACGAGCGGACTCCTGTCCGGCACGCCGACGGTGGCGGGACTGTCGGTGTTCTCGGTCACCGCGATCGACACGCGCGGCTGCGCCGGCACCGCGAGCTACACTCTCGGCGTGACCGCGGCGCCGGCGGTGAACAGTGTCGCCGCCGTCGGCAGCGGCCTGTGCCTCAATCCGCTCCAGGTCTGCGTCAGCGTGCCGTTCGTGCTGACGCGCGGGGACGCGACCGGGCTGCGTGCGGTCAGCGTCACGTTCCAGCTCGAGACGGCGAAGCTCCGGCTCTGCGCCCCCGGCACGCCGGGAAGCAACGTCCACCTCGGCACCTGGGCGAACACGTTCTCGAACCGCAGCGTGCAGCTCACCGACCTGGGTGGCGGCCGCTACACGGCGGACGTGGTGATCCTCGGCCAGCCGTGCGGGGCCACGGGCGGCGGATCACTTTTCACGCTCGATGTCGCGTCGCAGGGTCCGCTCGGCACGGGCGCGGTCACCGTCACCTCCGTGATCGCGCGCGACTGTGCCAACGCCCCGGTGGCCGTGAGCGCCGGCGCTCCCGGCTCGGTCAACATCACGAACTCGAACATCGCGCTGTCGCCGGCCACGCTGCCCGACACCACGCCGGGGGCGTCCTACAGCCAGACGATCACGGCGAGCGGCGGCACGCCACCCTACGCGTTCGCGGTGAGCGCGGGCTCGCTGCCTCCGGGCCTGTCGCTCTCGGCTTCGGGCGCGTTGACCGGGGCCGCGACGGCGAGCGGCGCGTTCTCGTTCACGGTGCAGGCGAGCGAGACCGGCGGGTGCGCCGGGAGCCGCGGGTACACGATCGTCGTCAACTGCCCGGTGCTGTCGGTGAGCCCGGTGTTCCTGCCGGACGGCGCGGTCGGCACGGCCTACGGCGCCACGCTCACCTGTCCGACGGGCCTCGCGCCGTTCACGTTCGGCGTCAGCGCGGGCACGCTGCCCGCGGGGCTCGTGCTCTCGCCGGCCGGAGCGCTCACCGGCACGCCCACCGCCGCCGGCTCGAGCACGTTCACCGTCTCCGTGACCGATGCCGCCGGCTGCTCGGCCTCGCGCGCGTACACGCTGGACGTGTTCGCGACGGCGCCGGTCTCGAGCGTGGCGGCGGTGACCACCGGGCTCGCGATCTCGAGCGCGCATCCGTGCGTGAGCGCGCCGTTCGTGTACACGCGGGGCGAGTCCGTTCCGGCCCGTGGCCTCACCGTGTCGTTCCAGCTCGATCCCACGAAGCTCCAACTCTGCTCGCCGCCCGCGACGGCGGTGCACCTCGGCTCGTGGTTCGACGGCTTCAACAACACCAGTGTTCAGATTTCCCAGGACGGGAGCGGGGCCTGCACGGTGGACGTGGCACTCGTCGGGACGCCGTGCGGCATCACCACGGGCGGTACGTTGTTCACGCTCGACCTCGCGGCCGCGGGCGCCGACGGGCAGGGCGCGATCACGGTCACGCGGGTCAAGTCGCACGACTGCGACGGCAACGCGATCGCCGTCCGCGCCGGCGATCCGGCGCAGCTGCGCATCCAGAACACGGCCATCACGCTCCTGCCGGCGAACCTGCCGAACGGTCTCGTCGGCGTGGCGTACTCGCAGGCGATCACCGCTCAGTCGGGGCTCGCGCCTTTCACGTTCTCGGTGAGCGCCGGCGCGCTGCCGCCCGGCCTCACGCTGTCGAGCGCGGGCCTCCTCGCCGGCACGCCGACCACGGTCGGGAACTTCGCGTTCACGGTGAGTGTCAGCGACGCGGGCGGCGTGCCCGGGAGCCACGCCTACACGATGAGCGTCGCCTGCCCGGTGATCACGCTCGCCCCGACGACCTTCCCCGACGCCCAGGTCGGCGCCGCGTACGCCCAGACGATCGTCGCCGCGGGCGGCACGGGTCCGTACTCGTTCTCCGTCACGTCCGGCACACTCCCGCCGGGCCTCTCGCTCTCCGCGAGCGGCGAGCTCGCCGGCACGCCCACCGCGGCCGGCGCCGCGGTGTTCACGGTCAGCGCGGTCGACAATGTCGATTGCGTGGGCACGGAGGTCTACACGCTCGCGGTGTTCGTGGACCCGGCGGTCTCGCGCATCCTGCCGGTGACCGCGGGCCTCTGCCTGTCGGCGAACCACACCTGCGTCAGCGTGCCGTTCGTCTACCAGCGAGGCGACAGCGCCGCGGCGATGGCGGCGCACGTGACGTTCCAGCTCGACCCGCGCTTCGCGCTCTGCACGCCCGGCTCGCCGGCCTCCAGCATCCACCTTGGCGACTGGCTGTCGGCGTTCACGAACAAGAACTTCCAGGTGGTGGACAACGGCGGCGGCTCGTTCACCGTGGACCAGACGCTGCTCGGCCAGCCGTGCGGCCCCACGAACGGCGGGGTGCTGTTCACCGTGGACGTCGCGAGCGCGGGCGGCGACGGCGCCGGCGACATCACGGTCACGAATTCGCAGGTGCGCGACTGCACGAACCAGCCGCTCCCGGCCCAGCCGGGCCCGGCCGCGCAGCTCATCGTGAGCCACACGCCGCCGCCGGCGATCCTCGATCTCGGCTCGGCGCAGGTGCTGAGTGGAAACCCGGCCGGCTCGCGCACCGGCATCACCGTGAGCTGGACCGCGCCGAGCCCCGGCACGGTGGCGCTCTATCGCGCGCCGTTCGGCAGCTATCCGGAGTACGACGACGGCGGCGGGACGCTCCCGGATTCCACCGTCGCTCCCGCCGCGCCGTGGGTGCTGGTGAGCGCAGTCGCCACGCCCGGGATCGTGGACCATCCGCCCGTTCGTGGCTCGTGGCACTACGTCGCGTTCGTGACCGACTCGTGCGGCAACCGCTCGGCGGTCTCCAACCTCACGCACGGCTCGCTCGACTACCATCTGGGCGATGTCAGCGACGGCATCACGCGCGGGAACGGTGACAATCTCGTCCGGACCGAGGACGTCTCGCTGCTCGGCGCGCACTACGGGATCTCGGGCAGCACGCTCGTGAGCGACAGCGTCGCCTACCTCGACGTGGGCCCGACCATCGACGGCCTGCCCACGTCCCGCCCGGCAACGGACGACGTCATCGATTTCGAGGATCTGATGGTGTTCTCGCTCAACTTCCAGGTGGTGTCCGCCCCGCAGGCGCTCGTGAGTCCCGCCGCTCCGGGCGCGGCCGCGAAGGACGCCAGGTCCGAGGCCTTCGAGCTCGACGCTCCGTCGCTCGTGGCGGCCGGCGACGAGGTGGTCGCGACGTTGCACCTGACCGGCGCGGGCGGCATGCAGGGTTTCTCGGCGCAGCTGGCGTGGAACGCGGGCGTCGTCCAGCCGGTTGCGGTCGAGAGCGCGGGCTTCCTCGAGTCCCAGGGTGGCATCACGCTCTCGCCCCGGCCCGGGACCGCGGACGCCGCGCTGCTCGGAGTGCGCGGCAGCGGCATCGCGGGCGCCGGCGACGTGGCGAGATTCCGGTTCAAGGTGCTGCGCGAGGGCGACGCCGGGCTTTCCGTCGGGAAGATCGTCGCGCGCGACGCGCGCAACCGCCCGCTCGACCCGAGCGGCTTCGCGCGGAGCGTGGTCGCGGCCCTGCCCGCGCATACGCTCATGCTGGCGCCGTCGCCGAACCCGGCGCGCGGCGCGACCACGCTGGCGTTCGCGCTCGCGCAGCGCGCCGACGCGGATCTCTCCATCTACTCGGTGGATGGCCGCCGCGTGCGCACGCTCGCGCACGGGCTCCGCGATGCGGGCGCCTACCGCATGGTCTGGACGGGCGACGACGACGGTGGGCGGGGGCAGGCGCCGGGCGTCTACTGGGCCCGGCTGCGCGCGGGCGGGCTGACGTTCACGCGGCGCGTGGTGTTCCTGAGGTAGTCTCGGGGGTGCGTTCCGCGTTCACGTCGTTCCACCGTCTCGAAAGAGCCCCCTCCATGAAGCAGCGTCCTCTCGCGGACTCTGCCGCGGCCCTGCGCGGCCTGGTGGCGCTCGCCGTCGGCCTGCTGCTCTGGCGGCCCGTGCTCGCGGCACCGGCGAAAAGGCCCGACCCGGCGCACGAGGGCGACGTGGTGCTTCGTGACTTTCAATTCCACACGGGCGAGCGGCTGCCGGAACTGCGCCTGCACTACCTCGCGCTCGGCCGCCCCGCGCGCGACGCGCACGGCGAGGTCACGAACGCCGTGCTCATCCTGCACGGCACCGGCGGCACCGGCCGCCAGTTCCTGAGCCCGCAGTTCGCCGACGAGCTCTACGGCGCGGGCGCCCCGCTCGACACGACGCGCTTCTGGATCGTGCTGCCGGACGGGATCGGACACGGCCGGTCGAGCAAGCCGAGCGACGGGCTCCACATGCGCTTTCCGGCCTACGACTACGACGACATGGTCGAGGCGCAGCGCCGCCTGCTCGCGGATGGCCTCGGCGTGCGCCACCTGCGGCTCGTGATGGGGACGAGCATGGGCGGCATGCACACGTTCGTGTGGGGCGTGACGCATCCGGAGATGATGGACGCGCTGATGCCGCTCGGCTGCCAGCCGGTCGCGATCGTGGGCCGGAACCGCGTCTGGCGCGCAATGGCGATGGACGCCATCAGGAGCGACCCGGACTGGCAGGGCGGCGAGTACAAGGACGAACCGCTCCGGGCGCTGCGCACCGCGGAGGACCTGCTGCTGATCGCGGGCTCGACCCCCATTCCCATGCAGCGGTCACTCGCGACGCGCGACTCCGCGGACCACTGGCTCGCGCGCGAGCTCGCCCGCCGCCTGCCCGGGCTCGACGCGAACGACCTCCTCTACCAGCTCGACGCATCGCGCGATTACGATCCCTCGCCGAAGCTGGGCGCGATCCGCGCCCCGCTCGTGCTGGTCAACTCGGGTGACGACTTCATCAATCCGCCGGAGCTGGGGATCGCGGAGCGGGAGTTGCAGCACGTCCAGCATTCGAAGTTCGTGCTCGTGCCTGCGAGCGAGAAGACC
The DNA here is from genome assembly GCA_964434945.1 of uncultured bacterium. Taxonomy (GTDB): domain Bacteria; phylum Eisenbacteria; class RBG-16-71-46; order RBG-16-71-46; family RBG-16-71-46; genus JAIOPA01. The sequence continues at coordinate 19,688 of CAYSWZ010000161.1, forward strand.
CACGGCCACGGCACTCACACCTGGGCCGCGCTCTGGAAGGAGCACCTGGTCGCGCTGCTGGCGGAGACCGCGAAACCGTGAAGCCGGCGGCGCCGCGCAGACTGACGCGACGCCGCATCGCGTCACCTGTCGCCGATCGCGCGACGGGCTACTGGAGGTACTGGCGCAGGAACTCGACCGTGCGCGGCCACGCCGCCTGCGAGGCCTTCCGGTTCGCGCCGTCGGGCGTGTCCTGCTGGCGGAGGAAGCCGTGCCCGGCGCCGTCGTAGACGTGTGGCTCGTACGTGCGGCCGAGCTTCGCGAGCGTGGCGCGCGTGGCGTCCACCGTCGACGTGATGCGCGCGTCATTGCCGCCGTAGTTCCCCAGCACCGGTGCGCGCACGTTCAAGATCTGCACGCTGTCGGGCGGTACGCCGTAGTACACCACGGCAGCCTGCGGCGGCGGGTTCGCGGCCGCGGTCGCGAAACTCTGCCCGCCGCCCCAGCAGAAGCCGATCGTCCCGAGCTTGCCGTTCGCGGACGGGATCTTCGCGGCCCACGCCCGCACGGCCGCGATGCGCGCGGCGGTCTCCTCCGGCGTCAGCTTCCGCACCAGGCCCACCACGTCGTCGCGGCTCGCGACCGAGTCCGTGCCGCCGCCGCCGGGGCCGAGGCCGGAGATCAGGTCGGGCGCCACGGCGATGAATCCGTCCGCCGCGAGCCGGTCCGCGACACTGCGGATCCAGTCGCTGAGCCCGAAAATCTCGTGCACGATCAACACCACGCCCGCCTTGTCCTTCCGCTCCGGATACACGACCCAGGTGCGAAGCGGCGTGTGACCGGCGTAGGGAATGTCCACGTACTCGCCGTGCCTCGGCGAATGTTCCAGCGCGGCCTTGGCGCCCACCTCGTCGGGCGGCAGTGCAGCCGGTGGCGACTTGGCGGCGCGCGACGCGGTCACGACGGCGAGTGAAGCGAGCGCGAGGAGGGCGAGCACGGCAGGGACGACGGTGCGCAGGCGCATGGCACATTCCTCCGAAGTCGGTGGGGAGGAGCACTCTAGATGACTTTCAGTGACTCCGCATCGGGCCTTGCCGGCGGGGACGCCGCGGTCGTGGCCCGCGGCAATCGCACGCCGAGCGCCCAACACGCGGCCGCCGGCGCAGCGCATGCGCCCGCGAGCAGTACGCTGGTCTCGCCGGCGAGGCGCAGCGCGAGTCGGGGATCGGTGGTGAGGCTCGCGAGCACGTGAAGCACGAATACGTTGTGGCTCGCGTGGAACAGCGTGCCGGGCCACACGCTGTCCGAAGCAAGGCGCAGCCACGAGGCGATGAACGACGCCTCGATCGCGAGCACGGTGAAGCACACGAGCGCGGGCAGCAGCGGCACGCCGCGCCTGTCCGCGAGACCGAGCGCGAACACGGGAAAGTGCCACGCGGCCCAGATCGCGCCGCTCGCGAGCGCGACCGCGGTGAAGCCCATCCTCCGCGCGAGGAGCGGAACGAGCGCGCCGCGCCAGCCGAGCTCTTCTCCGAGAGCGGAAGGGATGCCGGCAACCGAGAGCACGGCCACGCTGACCGCGAGGGACGGCAGCGCCGCGCGCGCGAAGCCGACCGCATGCGTGCTCCAGAGCACCGCGTAGGCGCCGGCACCGTACGCGACCGGGATCGCGAACCCGGCGACCAGGAGGAGCGGTCTCTTCACCCGCCAGCCGAGGCCGGCATCGGGCTGGCCTCGCGTGCGGCGGACGACGATCGCGGCGATGCCAGGCGACCACATGAGCAGGAACAGCAGGAGTTGCGCGATCGGGCGGCCCTTGAGCAGGGCGAGCGCGACCCACAGCACAGCGCTGGCCGCGAACGTCAGGGCGAGGAATGCACGCAGCGCGTGCGTCCGGGCGGGCGGCGCGGATGTCCTTGCGCCGATCGCGGGGTCGGCGGGCGACGGCATGCTGCTCCTTCCGATGTCGGTGGGGGCAGGAGTTGCGCGAGCGACGCCTTCGGGAAGGGTAGTCCATGCGAATCGCGCCCGCGAACGCCGCATCGCCGCGCGGGCCGGGCCTGCTGCAGGATCACCGAAAGTCCGCCAGCCCGCCGGGCACGAGCCGGGGCAGCCGGCACCGGAGCCGGCCCGCGCGGACGCGGCGTTTCGCCGCTCGCGAGAATCCGGACTCACGGCCGGGGTCGCGACTGCCGAATGGAGCAGTGTTCACCCGGGTCGAGCCCGCGCGATCGCACCTGCTCCCATCGAGACCGCCATGCGCACGCCATCGGACGAGAGACGAAGCGGCCGGAAGCGCGTCGCGGTCGTGGTGAACGCCGCGGGGCCCTCGGGCGCGATGCGCGACGCCACGGACCAGGCGGCGTGCCTCGATCCCGCGGAATGGCAGGTCGAAATCGCGAGCCTCGAACTCGCGGGCGGGCCGCGGAGCGTGAGCCGGCAGCCCCGGCTCGTCCCGGTCCGCCGCCCGGGGCTCGCCCGATTCGCGCACTGGTTGCACGATTTCCGCCCCGACCTGGTGCATGCGCATCTCGCGCCCGCCACGCTCGCCTGCCGGGCGGCGCTGCCGTTCGCGGGAGAACCGGCGATGGTGGCAGCCTGCCACGAACTCTCCGACTGGCGCGAGCGCCGATACGAGCCGCTCCGGCTCCTCGCGCGTGCAGCGCTCCATCACTGCTCGGTCGTGCTCGCCGCGACCGAGGCCGTGCGGGCCGCGATCGTGGCGGAGGACGCCGGGCTCGCGGGCCGAACGCGCGTGCTGCGCCAGGGCACCGATCTCTCCGGATTCTCGGCCGTCCGCGGCATGCGCGCCGGGGCGCGCGCGCTGCTCGGCTACCGCCCCGGCACGTTCGTGGTCGGAGCGATCGGTCGGCTCGAGCCGAGCGCGGGGCTCGACCTCCTCCTCGAGGCCGCCTCGATTGCCCTCCACCGCGTGCCCGGGCTCGAACTCTTGATCGTGGGAGACGGAGCGGAACGGGGGCGGCTCGTGGCGCTCGCCTCCGAACGCGGGCTCTCGGCACGCGTGCGGTTCGTGGGCGAGCAGGCGGACGTGCGGCCGTACCTCGCGGCATTCGACCTCTTCGCCGCGCCCTGGAGGACGGAAGGCTCGGCGGTGGCGCTCGCGGAGGCCATGGCCGCAGGCGTGCCGGTCGCGGGTTCGCCGGCCGGCTGCATCGCCGAGGTGCTGGAGGGCGGCAAGGCGGGCTGGCTCGTGCCGTTGACACCGGAGGCCTGGCCCGAGGCGATCGTGCGAGCGGCGCGATCGCGCGCCGAGCTCCAGCACCTGTCCGATGCGGGGCGGGTGCGCGCAGGCGAGTTCTCGCTCGAGCACATGCGCGACCAGCTCGCCGCCTCCTACCGGACGGCGCTCGACGCCCGTGGCGATCGGGAGTCCCTGGCCGCCTGAGGCGGCAAGCTCGCACCAGACGGGCTTGACCCGCGGCAGTGCGGGTGCCAGCTTCGCAGCCCCGTGCCCATCCCGATCGCCGCCATTCGAGAGGCCGCCGCGCGCCTCCAGCCGCATCTCGATCGCACGCCGGTGCTGAGCGCGAGCGCGCTCGGCGAGCGCGCCGGTGTCTCGCTCGTGCTCAAGGCCGAGAGCCTGCAGAAGACGGGCTCGTTCAAGCCGCGCGGCGCGTTGAACATTGTGCTCACACTGTCCGAGAGAGCCCGAACACGCGGGCTCATCACCGTCTCGGCGGGTAACCATGCCCAGGCGGTGGCGTGGGCCGCGCGCGTGGTGCGCGTGCCGTGCACCGTGGTCATGCCGGGCGACGCCCCGCGCTCCAAGGTGGACGCCGTGCGCGGCTACGGCGCCGAGATCATCACGCACGCCGATCGCGCCACGCTCTTCGACCGGCTGGCCGAGGAGCAGGCGAAGAGCGGAGCGGCGTTCGTGCATCCGTTCGACGACCCTGCCGGTCTCGCGGGCGCCGGCACGCTCGGGCTCGAACTCCTGGAGCAGGCCCCTGATCTGGACGCGGTCCTCGTGCCGATCGGCGGCGGCGGGCTCATGGCGGGCGTGGCCTGCGCCGTGAAGGCGCTGCGGCCCGCTTGCCGCGTGATCGGCGTCGAGCTCGCGGACGGACCGGGCATGACGCCGGCGCTCGCGGCCGGGAAGCCGGTGCCGGTCTCGCGGCCGAAGACGCTCGCCGACGGGCTCACGCCGCCGTTCGTGGGCGCGATCCCGCTCGAAGTGGCGAAGCGTCACGTGGACGAGATCGTGCTCGTGGCGGAGGACGACATCGCGCTCGCGATGCGGGCGCTGTTCGAGCGAGCGCGGCTCGTGGTCGAGGGCTCCGGCGCGGCGGCGCTTTCGGCGCTCCTCGCGAAGCGCGTGACGCTTCCGCGCGGGGCCCGCGTCGCCGCGATCGTCTCGGGTGGGAACGTGGATCCCGAGCGCTTCGCCGCGCTCTACGACCCGGCGGCGAGGGCGCCATGGTGAGCGTGCGATGAAGGTGCTGTTCCTGAACGAGCGCGACGTGTACGCGCTGCTCGAGATGCCGGCGTGCATCAGCCTCATGCACGATGCGCTCGCCACGCTTGCGCGCGGCGACGCGGTGCAGCCGTTGCGCAGCATGGTGCGCCTGCCGGACGGGAGCGGGCTCCTCGGGCTCATGCCCGGCTACCTCGGCGAGCCGAGCGCGTTCGGCTTGAAGGTGGTGAGCGTCATGCCCGGCAATCACGGCACCGCATACGATTCACACCAGGGCGTGGTGATGCTGTTCGGGGTCGAGCACGGCGAGCCGCTCGTGATCGCGGACGCCACGGCCATCACCGCGGTGCGCACCGCCGCGGTCTCGGGCGCGGCGACACGGGCCCTCGCGCGTGCCGACGCCGGGGACCTGGCGCTGCTCGGCTCGGGGACGCAGGCGCGCACGCATCTCGCCGCCATGGCCGCGGTGCGGCCGCTGCGTCGCGTGCGCGTCTGGAGCCGCTCGCGCGCGAATACCGAGCGGTTCGCCCGCGAGGAGGGGAAGCGCCACGACGTCCGACTCGAAGCCTGCGCCGATGCCGAGGCGGCGGTCCGCGGCGCGGATCTCGTCTGCACGACGACTTCGGCGCGCGAGCCCGTGCTCGCGGGACGCTGGCTCGCCCACGGCGCCCACGTCAATGCCGTGGGCGCGTGCTTCCCCGCGAGCCGCGAGTTGGACGGCGAGGCGGTGGCGCGCGCGCGCCTCTACACCGACCGGCGCGAGTCGTGCATCGCCGAGGCAGGCGACTTCCTCCTCGCTCGCGCCGAGGGCGCGATCGGCGACGGGCATCTGCTGGGCGAGCTGGGCGACGTGTTCATCGGGAAGTTGCCGGGGCGGACCACGGACGCCGACGTGACGCTCTTCAAGTCGCTCGGGCTCGCGGTCGAGGACCTCGCCTCGGCGCACTTCCTCCTCCGGCGCGCGCGCGAGAAGGGCGCCGGAACGTGGCTCGAATGGGGCGGGCCGCCGTCCGCGTGAACGCCCCGTTCGCCTCCGGACCCCCCGGCCTCCCGCTCCTGCGTGACGCCTATGCGCGCGCCTCGGCCCACGCGCTCCGCACGCCGCTCGTGCGGCTCCCGGCGCGGCCGGGCGAGCGCGAGGTGTGGTTGAAGCTCGAGACGCTCCAGCCTATCGGCTCGTTCAAGATCCGTGGCGCGGCGAGCGCGCTGGGCCTCCTCTCGCGCGAGCAACTGGCACGCGGCGTGTTCACCGCGAGCGCGGGGAACATGGCGCAGGGCGTGGCGTGGGTGGCGCGCGCCGAGGGCGTGCCGTGCACCGTGCTCGCGCCGGACTCGGCGCCCGCCGCCAAGCTGGACGCGATCGTCCGGCTCGGTGCGCGGGTGCTGCCGCTGCCGTTCGAGCGCTGGTGGCAGGTGATGGAGGAGCACCGCTATCCGGGGCTCGAGGGCGTGTTCGTCCACCCGGTGAGCGACGAGGCCGTGATCGCCGGCAATGCCGGGGTCGGGCTCGAGATCCTGGAAGACCTGCCCGGGGCCGCGGCGGTGCTGGTGCCCTACGGCGGCGGCGGCCTCTCGTGCGGCATCGCCGCCGCGCTCCGCGCGTCCGGCTCGCCGATTCCCGTGTTCGCGTGCGAGGCCGGGACGGCGGCGCCGCTCGCGGCCTCGTTCGCGGCCGGATCGCCCCGGGCGATCACGCGGGAGCCGAGCTTCGTGGACGGCATCGGCGCGAGCGCGCTGCTTGTGGAGATGTGGCCCCTCGCGCGCGCCTGGCTCGCGGGAAGCTGCGTCGTGTCGCTGGACGAGATCGCGGACGCGATCCGCGCACTGGCGACGCGCGCCCGGATCGTGGCCGAGGGTGCGGGTGCGAGTTCACTCGCGGTAGC
>CAYSWZ010000162.1:0-6916 GCA_964434945.1 uncultured bacterium
CTGCAGAAGCAGTTCGGCCGGGTGCGGATCGAGGGCACGGAGGGCATCGAACTCGACCGCGAGCCCTACCCGGTGACGTTCCACCACGACAAGGGCTTCATCCACATCCAGACCACCTTCTGAGATCACGCGGCGCCCCGCCACCGGCGGGTGGCGCGTCGACGTCCCGGAACCGCGCCAGCATCCTTCGGGTCGATCTGGAATAGACCGGCGCGGGCGGCGTATCCCCCGCATGTCCCAGCGCACGGTCACGCTGTTGCGTCTCAGACTGTCACCCGGTGACAGCGCCGCGCTCGTCAGAGCCCTCACCGCACCCACGCCGGCGTTGTGCTGCGCGCGCTTGCAGGCGCGCGTGTCAACGTACCGGCGTGGCACGCACCATGCACTATTCCGCTCGCGACCGTGGCGTCGGGAGACGGAACGGTGAGAGGCCGAAGCGCGGGAGACCGCACGGTCGCGCGCGACCCGCGTGACTACCAGGTGGCGGCGTTGTCCACACTGCTGGCGCTCGGGATCGGCCGGTTCGCATTCGACGTTCCGCTCACGCACGTCGCGATCACGCTGACGAGTGCGCTCGCCGGCCAGTGGTGGGCCTCACGCATGGGCGGGCCCGCCACGGCGGCGCGCGTCCCGCCGGACGCGGCCGCGGCGCCGGCAGCGAGCGCCGCGGCGCGACCTTCCACACGCGCCCGCTCGAGCGATTCCGCGCTCGCAGCGCGAGCGCAAGCGAGCGCTTGCAAGAGCGCGCTCATCAGCGGCCTCTCCCTCTGCCTGCTGCTGCGCACGCGCAACCCCGCGTGGATGGCGCTCGCCGCTCTGCTCGCCGTGGGCAGCAAGTTCGTGCTGCGCGTGCCCTCTGCCGGCCGTCCGGGCACGAAGCACCTCCTGAATCCCACGAACGGCGGGATCGTGCTGCTGCTCGCGTGCGGCGCGCCGGTGTGGGTGTCGCCGGCGCAGTGGGGTCACCACCTGTCGCTCGCGTTCGGAGTCGCCGGCCTCGGCAGCCTCGTGGTGCATCGCTCGGCCCGGAGCGACGTGACGCTGGCGTTTCTCGCGGCCTGGATCGCGGTGCTGTTCGGGCGCGCCTGGCTCGTCGGGCAGGCGTGGGTGGCGCCGCTCCACCAGCTCGAGTCCGGCTCGCTCGCCCTGTTCGCGTTCCACATGATCAGCGACCCGAAGACCACGCCCGATTCGCGCGCCGGCCGCGTCTTGTTCGCGTGTCTCGTCGCGGCGGGTGCGGGCTTCGTCCAGTTCGTTCTCTTCCGCACCAACGGACTCCTGTGGTCCCTCGCCGCCTGCTCGTTCGTCGTCCCGTTGCTCGACCGCTGGCTGCCGGGCCGCGGGTTCGAGTGGTCCGCGCCAGGGACGGGCGCAAGAAGATCGGAGGAACGCAATGCGAAGTCGGGTGTCCTGTTCCCTGCTGGCGCTGCTGGCGTTGTGCGCACCGCTTGAGGCGGCGCACGCCTTCTGCGGGCTCTACGTCGCGAGCGGCGGCGCCAAGCTCTTCAACCACCGCTCGCAGGTGGCGCTCGTGCGCGACGGCGATCGCACCGTGCTCACGCTCGCGAGCGACTACGAGGGCGACCCGCAGCAGTTCGCGCTCGTCGTGCCCGTGCCGGTGGTGTTGAAGCGCGGGCAGATCCACGTCGGCGACTCGTCGCTCGTCGCGGGCCTCGACGCCTACTCCGCGCCGCGACTGGTCGAGTACAACGACCCGGACCCGTGCCCGGCGCCGGGGTTCGCGATGCGCACGGGCAATGCGGCCAAGCGTGTCGAGGAGCTGGCCGTGACGGTCGCCCCGCAGGCGGGTGTCGTGCGAGCCGTCCGCGTCGAGGCCAGCTACCAGGTCGACGAATACGACGTGCTCATCCTGTCGGCTGACGACAGCGGCGCGCTGCTCACCTGGCTCTCCGCGCACGGCTACAGCGTGCCGATGCAGGCGAGCCGGGTGGTGGAGAGCTACCTGAAGCAGGGGATGAAGTTCTTCGTCGCGAAGGTGGACCTTCGTCGGCGCGCCGGGGGCACCCGTGCGGAGCACGGGTCCGGATTGACGCAGCTAAGGCCGCTCCAGATCGCGTACGAGTCGCCGCGATTCATGCTGCCGGTGCGGCTCGGCATGGCGAACGCGAACGGACCGCAGGAACTGTTCGTCTACGCGGTGACGCGGCAGGGCCGTGTCGAGCCGGTCAACTACCGGAGCCTCAGGGCGCCGGAGGCGGTCGAAGTGCCGGCGTTCGTGAAGGGCGATTTCGCGAGCGTCTGGCGCGCGGCGTTCGACCAGCTGGTGGCGAAGAACGGCATGGGCGTGGTCTATACGGAGTACGCCTGGGACATGACGTGGTGCGACCCGTGCCCGTCGCCGCCGCTCACACGCGAGCAGCAGCGGCAGCTGGGTGTGTGGTGGCTCGACGAGCCGAACCCGACCGTGTTCGTGACCCGGCTCCACGCGCGGTACGACCGCGCCTCGTTCCCCGAGGACCTGGTGCTCCAGACGACCGCCGACCGCACGAACTTCCAGAGCCGCGTGATCGTCCGCCACGAGTGGACCGGCGAGGCCCGCTGCGAGGCGGCGAACACCTATCGCCAGAGCCTGCCGAAGCGTCGCGAGGATCAGGCGACCGCGCTGGCCGAGCTCACGGGCTGGCCCATCGCGGACATCCGCAGCCGCATGGGCGTCAACGACGCGTGGCTCGCCGCGGGCGAGTCGCTGACGCCGTACCGGCCGTCGGCGTGGTGGGAGAACCTCTGGAAGTGAGCGCCGGAGCGACCGCGGGCCGTTCCAGGGTGGAGCGGTCACTTCACTGCTCAAACGCGGTCACATCATTGCTCCCTTACACGACCCCGCCGCTGCCTTGCACCTTCCGGCCCGGGCCGCGTAGTCTCCCGCCCTTCGCGCCCACGATCGCGGCGCGCCAAAAGCCCATGACCGGGCTTTCGTCACCGAGCAAGGAGACTCGAGATGCGCCACCGTCTTCGGTTCGTCCTGCCCGTCCTCGCCGCGCTGCTCGTGGCGGGCGGGGCCGCGGCCGAACCCCTGGGATCGCACTGGGAGCTCACTCCGTTCTTCGGGTACACCATCTTCGACGGCAAGATGCGGTTCCCCGGCAGCGATCTTCCGGTGACCGACGACCTGAACGTGGGCGGGCGGGTGGCGTGGCAGTCGAAGTCGTGGATCGGACTCGAGGGTGCGGGCGGGTTCACCGCCACGGCCGAGGACCAGCCGAACGGCCGCGACTACGACTGGATGCACGCGAGCGGCAACCTGGTGCTGTCGCCGGCCAAGGGCCGCTGGGGCGGACCCTTCGTGTTCGTGGGCGGCGGCTGGACGCGGTCCAAGCCGTCGGCCGGGCCGAGCACGGATACCGGGACGCTCGAGTTCGGCGGCGGCGTGAAGCTGTGGATGACGGACAACGTCGGGCTCCGCTTCGAGGCGCGTGACGTGTCGTTCAAGCCGCTCAACACGACCGCAGCCTCCGAGCACATGAACACCATCATCCTCGGCGCGGGCGTCACGTTCGCGCTCGGCGCCACGCCGCGCGACACCGACGGCGACGGCGTTCCGGACAAGAAGGACAAGTGCCCGGGGACGCCGAAGGGCGCCAAGGTGGATGCGAACGGCTGCCCGCTCGACTCGGACGGCGACGGCGTGTTCGACGGGATCGACCAGTGCCCCGACACGCCGAAGGGTGCGACCGTCGACGCACGGGGCTGCCCGACCGACTCCGACGGCGACGGCGTGCTGGACGGTCTGGACAAGTGCCCCGGGACGCCGAAGGGCGCCAAGGTGGACTCGACCGGCTGCCCGATCGACTCGGACGGTGACGGCGTGCCCGACGGCATCGACCAGTGCCCCGGGACGCCCGCCGGTCTCAAGGTGGACGCGAAGGGCTGCCCGATCGAGGTCACGATCCGCGAGACCGAGCTGCTCGACACCGGCATGATCCGGCTCGAGAACGTGAACTTCGAGACCAACAAGGCGGACATCCTGCCCGAGAGCTACCCGACGCTCGACGTGGTCGGGATGCTGCTCACCAAGTGGCCGCAGCTGAAGCTCGAGATCGGCGGGCATACCGATTCGCGCGGCTCGGCGGCGCGGAACCAGAAGCTGTCCGAGGCGCGCGCCAAGTCGGTGAAGGAGTACATGCTGGGCAAGTTCCCGCAGCTCTCGGCCGACCAGTTCACGGTCAAGGGCTACGGCAAGACCAAGCCGATCGCGCCCAACACGAACGAGCTCAACTGGGCGAAGAACCGCCGGGTCGAGTTCGTGGTCACGAACAAGGACGTGCTGAAGAAGGAGATCGAGAAGCGGCAGTTGCTGAAGCAGAACGAGGTGGCGCCGGCGGACACGACGAAGGCCGACACGACGAAGACGAAGAAGTAGCGCCTTCGCGGCATGGAACGGGCCGGCGCGCGACCTCGCGCCGGCCCGTCGCGTTCCACCCGGACCGTGCTTGCGCGGGTCCGCCGTCGCGTGCACCCTGCCGCCATGTCCATCGAGAACGACATCGACCTGAATGGCATGCGCGCCGCGGGCGCCGTGGTGCGCGACACGCTCGCCGCCATGCGCGCGGCGGTCGCCCCCGGGGTCAGCACCGGCGAGCTGGACGCCGTCGCCGCCCGCGTGTTCGCGGCCGCGGGCGCGCGCTCGGCGCCGCAGCTCGTCTACGAGTTCCCGGGCGTCACCTGCATCTCCGTCAACGACGAGATCGTGCACGGCATCCCGTCCGCGAAGCGCAGGCTCGCCGCGGGCGACCTGGTGAAGCTCGACGTCACCGCGGAGCTGGACGGCTACATGGCGGACGCGGCCATCACCGTGCCGGTGGGGCGAGTGTCGGAGGGCGCGAAGCAGCTGATCGCGTGCGCCGAGCAGGCGTTCAAGAAGGGCCTGCGGGAGGTGCGGCACGGCCGGCGCGCGCTGGACATCGGCCGCGCGGTGGAGGACGAGGTTTGCCGCAAGGGCTTCTCGGTCGTGCGCACGCTGCAGGGACACGGCATCGGCCGGACGATCCACGAGGAGCCGATGATCCCCAACTGGCCCGACCCGGACGCGCGCGGCTGGCTCACCGACGGGCTGGTGATCACGCTCGAGCCGATCATCGCGGCCGGCCACGGGGAAGCGCGCGAGGGTGACGACGGCTGGACGGTGCTCACCCGCGACGGCTCGCTCGCGGCGCACTTCGAGCACACCATGATCGTCACCAGGGGCGCCCCGCTGCTGCTGACGGCGGCCTGAGGCGGATCGTGGCCGCCGGAACGGCGCCACGCCGGGCGGGCCTCGCGTGGCTCGCGACGCGCGCGGCGCGGCCGCTCTGGATCACGCTCGCGGCGCTCGCGCTCTTCGGCATCGGCGTGGTCGCGGTGGAAAAGCAGGTCCGCGACGGCAACGACTTCCCGATCTACCGCCAGGCGGCGCTCGACCTCGTCGCGGGCCGCTCCCCGTACGACGTGGCGTCCGGGCTTCACGGCTACGTCTACCTGCCGTGGTTCGCGCTGTTCCTCGCGCCGCTCGCGCTGCTGCCGCTGCCGCTCGCGGCGGCGAGCTGGTACGCGGCGAACCTGCTCTTCCTGTGGCTCGCGGGCCGTGCGCTGCTGGGCGCGCTCATGAGCGCGGTCCCGAATCCTCGAGCGGGCACGCTCCTGCTCGCCACGCTCCCGCTGGCCGCGCTATTTCACGACAATCTCGTCCTCGGGCAGGCGAACGTGCTGCTGCTGCTGCTGCTCGCGGCCACCGTGAGCGGCGCGATGAGCCCGCGCGCGAACTGGACGCAGGGCATCCCGCTCGGGATCGCCGCCGCGCTCAAGATGCCGGCGGCGCTCCTGCTGCTGCCGCTCCTCCTCCGCGGAAGGCTGCGCGCGCTCGCCGGCTTCGCCGCGGCGGTGCTGCTCGTGGTGTCGCTGCCGTTCGTCACCACCGGCCTGCCGCTCGGAAGGCAGCTGCTGGGCGAGTGGCGCGCGAAGGTGCTGGCGCCGGCGGCGGCGGGCACGCTGCAGGGCTCGAGCGTGATCGACCAGTCCCCGCACGCCGCGCTCCGCCGCTGGCTCGTCGACGCGCCGGCGTTCGAGCGGCACGCGGTCAACGTCACGTCGTTACCAGCGCCCGCTTTCGCGGTCGTCAGCCGTGCCCTGGCGGCCGCGATCCTGCTCGGTTACCTGCTCGTGTGGGCGCTGGCGCCCGCGCGCGCGGAGCCCGAGGCACTCCTCCTCGACCTCTCACTCGGCTGTTGCGCCATGGTGGAGGTGGTGGGGTTCAACCTGAAGGCCCAGTTCATCGTCCTCCTCCTGCCCGCGTGGATCGCGGCCACGCTCGCCGCCCGGCAGCGCGCGCGCGCGCCGCGCGTCCTCCTGGCGGTGGCGGGCGCGCTGTTCCTCGCCTGCCAGCCGGGGCTCGTGGGACGAGCGGCGTCCAACTGGGTCCTCGCGGGTTCCGCCATGACGCTCGGCACGCTGCTGCTCGCGGCGACGCTCGTGCTCCAGCGCTTCGCCGTCACGCCACTTCCCAGCGTCGCGCGAATCGGCGCGCCAGCGCCAGGAACAGCGCCGTGAATCCGAGCAGCGCCCCGACCTGGGGCAGGAGCGCCGCGAGCGGAGCCTCGCGCCAGAAGACCTTGAGATAACCGTCGAGCGCCCAGGCGTTGAACCCGACGAGCGAGAAACGCTGGAGCTGCTCGCTCATCAGGAAGCGCGGGAACATGCTGCCGCCGATCGCGTTCAGGCTCAGCACCAGCAGGTTGGCGAGCCCGGCCAATTGCTGGCGCGTGCGCGACAGCGTGGCCAGCACGAGACCGAACGCCGCAGCGGCCGCGGCCGTGCACACGGTCATGATGGCGAAGCCGGGAAGGTGCGTGAGGAGCGGCAGCCGGAACACCAGCATGCCCCACACGAACATCACGCAGATCTGCACGCACGCGAGCGACGT
>CAYSWZ010000163.1:0-5748 GCA_964434945.1 uncultured bacterium
GATCGACGGCTTCCTCTCGGTCGAGCGCTTCGAGAGCCTCGCCACCCCCGGCAAGCTGCTCTCGCTCTCGTTCTGGAGCGACGAAGCGGCCGTCGCACGCTGGCGGAATCACGAGCATCACCGCGCCGCGCAGGCCGCCGGGCGCGACGGCTTGTTCGCGGACTATCGCATGCGCGTCGCCGCCGTGGTTCGGGACTACGGCATGCGGGATCGCCGCGAGGCCGGGCCCGCCGCGAGGTAGAGGCGCTCCGCGAGGCGCGGATCGGGAGGGAGGCGCTCCACCCCGCGGGCCGGGAACCCGGCGCCGGGCCGGGGTCCGCGCGTGTTAGGCTGCGCGGCCGGCCCGTCGTCGAGCTCCGATCCGACCCTCGCGAGGACGCCCCGATGCCTGCCTCCGGAACGCTCCAGACACTGACGCATCCCGATGGCCGCGTGGAGTTGCTGGATCCCGCGGCCCTGCGCGACAGCCCGCTCTACAACTCCGACCTCGCCCCGGTCGCCGTCGCGAAACGCGACTGGACCACTTACAACTACGCGGCGCTGTGGATCTCGATGGCGCACTGCATCCCCACCTACATGCTGGCCTCGGGGCTCATGACCCAGGGCATGACGTGGCTGCAGGCGCTCGTCACGATCCTGGTCGGCAACACCATCGTGCTCGTGCCGATCCTGCTGAACTCCCACCCCGGGACGAAGTACGGCATCCCCTTCCCCGTCTTTGCTCGCGCCGCGTACGGCACCGCCGGCTCGAACCTGCCGGCCCTCATGCGCGCGCTGGTCGCGTGCGGCTGGTTCGGCATCCAGGCGTGGATCGGCGGCGAGGCGCTGCAGACGTTCTTCGGAGCGCTGATCCCGGGCTGGAGCGGGCTGCTGGGACCGGGTTTCGGCGGCCACACCACCACGGAGTGGCTGAGCTTCCTCGTATTCTGGGGCATCAACATCGGCATCGTCTACCGAGGGATGAACCTCCTCCGCCTGGTCGAGAACTGGACCGCGCCGTACGTGCTGGTGGTGACCACGATCCTGCTCATCTGGGCGGTGAACGCGGCACACGGATTCGGACCGCTGCTGTCTCAGCCGGGCAGGTTCCACACCTTCTCCGAGTTCTTTCCCGTGTTCGTGCCGTCGCTGACCGCCATGGTCGGCTTCTGGGCCACGCTGTCGCTCAACATGCCGGATTTCACCCGCTTCGGCCGCAGCCAGCGCGAGCAGGTGGTCGGCCAGACCGTGGCGCTCCCCAGCACGATGTTCGTATTCGCCGCCATGGGCGTGCTCATCACCAGCGCGAGCGCGCTCCTGTTCGGTGCGCCGATCTGGGATCCGGTCAAGCTGGTCGGGCACTTCACCAATCCCTGGGTCGTCGGCTTCTCGATGTTCTCGGTCGTCGTCGCCACGCTCGCGGTGAACATCGCCGCCAACGTGGTCTCGCCCGCCAACGACTTCGCCAACGCCCTGCCGAGGCTGATCAGCTTCAAGACCGGGGGGCTCCTCACCGGGCTGATCGGGATCGCCATGCAGCCCTGGCGACTGCTCGCGGACCCGAAGGGCTATATCTTCACCTGGCTCGTCGGCTACTCGGGCGGTCTCGGCTCGATCGCGGGAGTGCTGATCGCCGACTACTGGATCGTGCGACGCACGCACCTCGAGCTCGCCGACCTCTACCGGCCGGACGGCCAGTACGGTGGCTGGAGCCCGCCCGCCGTGGCCGCCACGCTCACGGGATGTGCGCTGGCATGGGGCGGGCTCGTGATCCCGGTGTTGCGCCCGCTCTACGACTACGCCTGGTTCGTCGGCTTCTTCGGAGCGGGCGCGCTCTACGTGGTGCTGAAGCGCGGGCGGACGAGGGCAAGCGGGTGAGCAACCGGCGCGAGATCGCGCGACTCAGCGCCTCGGCCCGGGCGTGAACTTGCCGTACGAGGGGCAGAGCGCCGCGACCGGACACTGTTCGCAAAGGGGCCTCGCGAGCTTGCACACCTCGTGGCCGAGCGACTTGATCAGCAAGTGGGCCCGGATGCGATCGTCGTAGCGCTCGGGCAGCTCCGCGGCAACGGCGGCCTGCGCCGTCCGGTAGCTCTTGCTCCAGCTCTTCGCGACCGTTCCATACCCCAGCCGCACCGGCACGTGGACGGAGTTCGAGGGCAATGCGGCAACGGGCGACGTGCGTGTGAACAGCAGGATCTTGTCAGCACCGGCCTCGGCGACGGTCGGGAAGGACGCGAGGACCTTTCTCGCCTCGGCGGGCGGAAGCGCGAGCACCTTGCCCAGATCGCCGCCGAACTCGTCGCGCACGCGCCTCGCGATCTCCCGCACCCGCTCGGCCCGCACCTCGGGCACGATCCCGCCGGCGCGAAGCGCCTTGCGCAGTCGGGCGACCTTCGAGGCGAGGATCGTGGAAGGTTCGAGGCCGATGTCGGTCTTGAGCGCCTTGAAACCGCTTGCGCAGTTGGCATCCGACTGCGGGTAGCCGCTGTTGCGATACAGGATGAGCTCGTATGCGTCCCTCGGCTCCCCGCTTCGCACCGGGCCGTACGCTTCCTCGATCCGGTCGAGGATGATCGCAAGTCGCGGTCGTGGCTTCGGCATCTCGCGCTCGTGTGGGTGGAGTATCGTGGGGCGCACCGTGGCCCCGAGTGGCGGTGACCCGACCTGGCGGCAGACGGCCTCGCCCGCCCTCTGACTTCCGGGGGTGGTAGCGTGGTCCGGGCCGGAGGATAGTCCCGTTCGGCTGTATTCACGGAACCGCGTGGCGGGGCGCAGGAGCCCGACATGCGATTGACCGCAACTCCGCGGGCCACGCATACTCGCCGCCCATGCGCCGCGCGCCCCTCCATCGCTGGCTCGCCGTCATCCCGGGCCTGCTCATCCTGGTCGGCGTTCCGTTCGCGAATCGCGTGCACGGGCTCCTGCTCGGCATGCCCTTCCTGCTCGTGTGGATCGTCGGCTCCGTCGTGCTGACCTCGCCCATCATGGCGCTCGTCGGGGCGCTCGACGCGAAACACGCGGCCCGGAGCCCCGGGTCCCCCCCGCCGGCCGGCGCCGGCGAGCGTGGGAGCGGCCGATGAGTCCCGCGCTCCTCGTCATCGCGCTGTTCCTGCTCCTCTCGCTCGCGCTCGGACTCGCGGCGCGCCGCGGCCGGACCATGAACCTCGAGCAGTGGAGCGTCGGCGGGCGCGGATTCGGCGCCCTGTTCGTGTTCCTGCTCATGGCGGGCGAGATCTACACGACGTTCACGTTCCTCGGAGGGAGCGGCTGGGCCTACGGACGTGGCGCGCCGGCGCTCTACATCCTCTGCTACGGCGCGATCGCGTACTCGATCTCCTATTTCCTCCTGCCCGTCATCTGGCGCTATGCGACGCAGCACCATCTCCACTCCCAGCCGGACTTCTTTGCGCGCAAGTACGCGAGTCCGGCGCTCGGCGTGCTGGTCGCGCTGGTGAGCGTGACGGCGCTGGTGCCCTACCTGGTGCTGCAGCTCAAGGGCCTCGGTATCATCCTCTCCGAGGCTTCGAACGGCGGCCTTTCCGTGGCCGCCGCGGTGTGGATCAGCGTCGCCGCGCTCGTGACGTACGTGGTCATCTCGGGTGTGCACGGCTCGGCGTGGACCGCGGTCGTCAAGGACGTGATGATCCTCGGCGTTGCGGTCGGGCTCGGCATCTACCTGCCCTGGCACTACTACGGCGGTTACGCGCCGATGTTCGAGGCCATCGAGCGCGCGAAACCGGGGTTCCTCGCACTGCCCGCCCGGGGCATGAGCCCGTCGTGGTTCGTCTCCACGGTGCTGTTGAGCGCACTGGGCTTCTACATGTGGCCGCATGCCTTCGCGTCGACCTACACCGCGAAGTCCGAGAGCGTGTTCCGGAAGAACGCCGTGGTGATGCCGCTCTACCAGCTCGTACTCCTGTTCGTGTTCTTCGCCGGGTTTGCCGCAATTCTGCAGGTTCCGGGGCTGGTCGGGACACAGGCGGACCTGTCCTTGCTCCGGATTTCCAAGCTCGCGTTCCCGCCGCTCCTGGTGGGGCTGATCGGCGGCGCCGGATTGCTCACGGCGCTCGTGCCGGGCTCCATGATCCTCCTCACCGCGGCCACGATCCTCGCGAAGAACGTCTACCGGCCGCTCGTCCCCGCGACGAGCGAGCAGGCGATCGGTCGGCTCGCCCGCGGGCTCGTCCCGCTGGTCGCGCTGGTGGCCGTGTACTTCACCTTGAAGGGCGGTGAGGCCATCGTCCCGCTGCTCCTCCTCGGCTACAACCTCGTCACGCAGCTCTTCCCTTCGCTTCTCCTCAGCCTCCCGGCCCGGCCGCTCGCCACCCGCGCCGGGAGCATGGCGGGGATCGTCGCCGGCGTCGCGACGATCGCGTGGACCTCGCTCTCCGGGATGACGCTCGCC
The DNA here is from genome assembly GCA_964434945.1 of uncultured bacterium. Classification (GTDB taxonomy): domain Bacteria; phylum Eisenbacteria; class RBG-16-71-46; order RBG-16-71-46; family RBG-16-71-46; genus JAIOPA01. The sequence goes on from CAYSWZ010000163.1 coordinate 4,388, forward strand.
AGGCTCTTCCCGAGCTGGCCCGCCGCGGTCACGGATCTCAATATCGGGATCGTCGCCATGAGCGTGAACGTCGTGGCCCTGCTCGTGGTGAGCGCGCTGACGCGCGAGCGGATTCCCGCATTGGCCGTCCCGGAACGCGCGGCGTCGACGGCGCGCTGAACGGATCCGCCACCGGTCCGGAAGGTCGGCCGACTCTTGCCGGAATCCGCGGGCTTGACCTTCGTCGCGCGCTCTCCGACTCTCCTCGGGGTCGCGCACTCGGCCGTGGGCTCACCCGCCAGGGAGGTTGGGCATGAAGAAGACGAAGCGTCGCGTGTCGTCGTCCGCCAGGTCGCGTCGATCCACCCCCGGGCGCCGGACGTTCTCGCCGGGCGAGCACGTCCGCGTGGTTCCGCTCCATCAGCCGAAGCCCGCCGTCGCCCTCGGGGAACTGGCGCGCCGCCGGCGCGGGGCCGGCCAGCCGCGGGTCGCAGCCGCGCCCGCGCACCTCGTCTACAACGGCGGGGCGCTCCTCACGAACGTGCAGGTGTTCACGATCTTCTGGGGAAAGACCTGGGGCTCGAAGACCGCGGTGGCGCTCAAGAGCAAGCTGAACATGTTCTTCCAGACGATCGTGGCGAGCGCAGCCATCGACCAGCTCCAGGAATACAACGTCCCCGGCAAGTCGATCGGGCACGGCGCCTTCACGGGAACCAAGACGATCACGGCCCAGGCCCCGGTCGGGAGCGTCACCGATACGACGATCCGCGCGCGGCTCAAGAGCTGCATCTCGTCGAAGACCGTCCCGAAGAACACCGCGAACACCCTCTACTTCATCTACCTCGACCCCGGCATCGTTTCGATCCTCGGCGGCGGCAAGTCGTGCCAGAGCTTCTGCGGCTACCACAACAATGTCGGGGCGGTCTACTACGCGGTGATGCCGTACCCGAGCTGCAGCGGGTGCCTCGGAGGAATGGCCGCGTTCGATGCGCTGACCGGGACCAGCTCGCACGAACTGTGCGAAGCGATCACCGATCCCGTGCCGGGCGACGGCTGGTACGACGACGTCAACGGGGAGATCGGCGACATCTGCGCCTGGAGCTTCAAGAAGGTGGCCGGCTACACGGTGCAGCTCGAGTGGTCGAACGCGAAGAATAAGTGCGTGTAACGCCGCTGCGCGCGCCGGCCGCGCGCGATCGCCCGGGCGCCGCATGTGGCCGGACCGGCGAGGCGCGCATGTGACGAGGGCGTTGCACGCGTGAGGACGCGGTCTCCGTTCTCGCGCGGGCGGCGGGAGAATTTTGCGCCCGCTTGACGACGCGCAGGTGTCCAAACCTACAATGTGACGCGCCCGCCGGACTCTCGAGAGCGAGCCCGCACCA
>CAYSWZ010000164.1:0-9442 GCA_964434945.1 uncultured bacterium
GTGCTCCTGCCGCCGACCGATCAAACGGACCTCGGCGGCCTGCTCTCGGGTGCCGCCGGCTCCGCCGCGCTCACGCACGCGCTGGGAATCAGCTCGCAGAACGAGATCGACGTCTATCTCGGGGTGCTGCGCAGCGAGCACGTGAACCGGGTTCTGGTCGAGCGGTTCGGGCTCCAGAAAGCGTATCACCAGCCGGACATCGAGAAGACCGGCAAGCGGCTGGCCTCGCACACCGGCATCTCGCTCACGAACGAGGGGTTCGTGAAGGTGAGCGTCACCGAGCGCGACCGGAAGCTCGCCGCGGACCTGGCGAACGCCTATGCCGAGGAGCTGGACCTGTTCCTGCGGCTCAACACCAACAGCAGCGCGCGGCAGCGGCGCGAGTTCATGGACCTGCGCCTCGCCGAGACCGAGCGCACGCTCGCGGCGGTCGAGGACTCTCTCCGGGACTACCAGACGCGCTCGCGGCTGCCGCTCCTCGGGACCGAGTCGGCGGCGGCCTCGAGCGCGGCGGCCGACCTGCTGGCGCAGAAGGTGACGCGCGAGATGGAGCTGGGCACGCTCCAGCGCCTGAGCACCGGCCCGAACCCGCGCATCGAGCAGTTGCAGGAGGAGGTGAACCAGATCGACCGTCAGCTCTCGCGCATCCCGCCGGCGACGACCGAGATCGCCCGCCTGCTGCGGAACTCGAAGATCCAGGAGCGCATCCTGCTCGTCCTCACCGAGGAGCGCGAGCGCGCGCGGCTCCTGGAGCTCAAGACCATGCGCAGCGTCGACATCGTGGACCGGGCCGAGCCGCCGCTGCACAAGAGCCAGCCGCATCGCACCTGGATCATCGCCGGCGCGTTCGGGCTGGCGGTCCTGGCGGGCTACGCGCTCCAGCGGCTTCGCGAGCCGGTGCCCAGCGAGCAGTGAGCGGTCGCGTGTCCTCGCAGGCGCTGCGCCGCATGGTGGCCGTTCCCTGGCGGGGCGAAGCGCTGCTCGCCACGACCGTGCTGCTGCTCACCGCCGCGCTGGCGTTCGCCCCGCTCCCGACGATGCTGGTGCTGCTCGCGGCGGCCGGGGTGTGGGCGCTGGTGCGGTTCCCGTACGCGATCCCGCTCACGCTCATCGTCCTCATGGGCAACGTCAAAGTGAACTGGTACCTCGGCTTCTTCACGCTCTTCCCCGAGTACCTGGTGCTGATGGTCGCGTGCGGGCTCGGGTTCTTCGTGTGGCTCCGGCGCCCGGCCTGGCCACCCGAGCGCCGGCTCGTGATCCTGTTCCTGGTGTGGGGTGCGACCGGGCTCCTGTCCGTGCCGTTCGCGATGTCCACCTCCAAGGTGCTCGCGCGGGTCGTGCTCATGGGAGTCTCGCTGGTGACGCTGGTGAGCGTGCTCGCCACGGTCGACACGTGGCCGCGCCTGCTGCGCGCCGTCGCGGTTTGGGAGGTCGTCGCGACGCTCTACGCCGGCTTCGGGATCGTGCAGATGGTGGGCATGGTGGCGGGGTTCGACACGACTCCGCATTTCCTCGAGGGCATCGCCAACCCCGACATGTATCTCGGCGTGGGCTCACCGGTCCGCCGCCGGATCGGCGACGTGTTCCGGGCGAACTCGATGTTCAACGATCCGAACATCCTGGCCGGCTTCCTCGCCGCGGCGATGGTCGCGATGCTGGCACTGAGGATGCATCACGCCGCGGCCGGCCGGCGCGGGCGGGCCGCGGCCGAACTGGCGGCGCTCGGCGTCATGGCGGTCTGCCTGTTGCTCACCCAGTCGCGGAGCGGCTTCCTCGCGCTCCTCGCCGGGTCCGTGGTCGTGTTCGCGCATCGTCCCGGCGCCCTCTCGCGGCCGGGCCTGTGGTGGGCGGTCGGAGCCTGTGTCGTCGCCATGTTCGGGGCGGCACTCATGATGGGTGTGGACCCGACGCTCCTCGCGAGCCGGTTCGCGGGCATCGGGGACATCTCCGACACCTCGAACCGGCAGCATCTCGAAGTGTTCCTCTACGGCCTCCAGCTCACCGCCCGCTACCCGCTCACCGGCGTCGGGCTCGGCAACTTCGGGCTCTACTACGGCTCCGAGCGCGACGCGTGGTTCACGAACATGATGTCGCACAACGCGCCGTTGAGCGCGTTCGCGGAGTCGGGCCTGCCCGGGGGCATCGCGTTCCTGCTCGTATGGTTCCACGTCCTCCGCCGCATCGGCCGGAAGCCGAGCGGTGCGGACGACCAGACGAGCACGCTGCACGCGGCGATGCTCGCGAGCATCGTGGCGCTGCTCGTCGCCAATCTCTTCTACGACTACATCCTCCGCACGTTCGTGTGGGTGATCGTGGGACTGGCGCTGTGCACGGCGCGTCTCGCGACGCCCGCCCGCGAGCCGCGAGGCGCCACGTGAACATCGTCTACGACCTGCGCTATGCGTCCGACCACTTTCCCGGCATCGGCACCTACGCGCACGCGTTGTTCGCCGCGCTCGTGGAGCTGCCCACAGAGGACCGGTATCGCGTGCTGTGGAACCCGTCCGCCGCAGGGGACCGTTTCGGTCGCGCGCGGAAGTGGCACCCGCGCGTGGAGTGGATCGAAACGGAGGCGCCGGCGCTCGGCTGGCGCGCTCCGCTCGCGACCGGGGCCGTCCTGCGACGGCTCGGCGGCGACGTTTACCTGAGCCCGTTCTACCTGTGCCCGATCGGGGCGCCGATGCCCGTGGTGCTGACGCTGCACGACGCGCTGCACCTGACGCGCGAGTCCGGCTCGTCGCTCTGGCTGCGCGTGCGGTTCGCGCTCGCGCTCCAGTTCGCGCGCGGGGCGGCGGCGCTGCTGACGGTGAGCGAGTTCGCGCGCCGCGACCTGGTGCGACGCGCCTGGCTCCCGGCGTCGCGGCTGCACGTGGTGCCGAACGGCGTGCCGCCGCGATTCCCCGGGGAGCCGGTGCGCCCGGCGGGTGTTCCCGACCGGCCGTTCGCGCTGGTGGTGGGCGCCAATCGCCCGCACAAGGATCTCGGCACGCTCGCGCGCGCCTGGCGCGAGCTGGGGGAGCCGCCCGCGCTGGACCTCGTTGCCGCGGGGCCGATCGATCCGCGCTTTCCCTCCCTGGCGAAGCTCGCGGCGGGGTCGCACGTGTCCGAGCTGGGGAGCGTGAGCGCGGCCGAGCTCGAATGGCTCTACGCGCACGCCGTCCTGCTCGTCTTCCCGTCCCTTTACGAAGGCTTCGGTTTGCCGCTGCTCGAGGCTGCCGATCGCGGCCTGCCCGTGATCGCGTCCGACATTCCCGCGCTGCGCGAGACCGGAGGCGACGCGGCCCGCTTCGTCCCTCCGGGCGATGCCGCGGCGTGGGCCGCCGCGGTGCGGGAGCTGGCCGCGGACGGCGCGGCCCGCGGGCGGATGCGGGACGCCGGACGACTGCGGGCGAGGCGGTTCGATGTCGCCGACTCGGCCGCACGCGCGCGCGCGGTGCTGGCCGGCGTTGCCCGTGGTGCCGCGGCATGAGGATCGTCCACGTCTACAAGGACTACCACCCGCCCGTCCGGGGCGGAGTCGAGCAGACCATGGAGCGCATGGCTCACTGGCAGGTGCGGGCGGGGCACGAGGTGACCGTGCTGGTCTCCGCGAGCGGCGGGCGCGAGGACCGAGTCGAGGAGATCGACGGCGTGCGCGTGGTGCGGGTCGCGGAGTGGGCGCGCGCGCTGTCGTCGCCGATCTGCCCCGGCTTCCCCGCGGCGCTCGCGCGCGAACGCGCCGACCTCTGGCACCTGCACAGCCCCAATCCGCTCGGCGAAGCGAGCTACCAGTGGGTGCGCCCGCCCGGCGCGCTGCTCATCACGTTCCACGGCGACATCACCCACCAGCGGGCGCTGCTGCCGGTCTATCGCCCGCTCGTCCACGCGCTGTTCCGCCGCGCCGACGTGCTGCACGCCACATCGGCGCGGGTGCTGGAGCGCGCGGACTCGGTGGTCGTGCCGTTCCGCGAGCGGTTTCGCGTGGTCCCGCTCGGCATCGACGCCGCGCCGCTCCTCGAGCTCGACCGCTCTCGTCCGGCGGCGAGCGCATTGCGCGAGCGCTTCGGCGACCCCTACCTGCTGTTCGTGGGGCGGCTCCGCTACTACAAGGGGCTGCACGTGCTGCTCGACGCCATGCCCCGGATCGAGGCTCCGCTGGTGATCGTCGGGAACGGTCCCATGGACCGCTCGCTGCGCGCGCAGGCGGCGCGCCTCGGGCTCGGCGACCGCGTGCACTTCGCGGGGCCGGTGAGCGACGAGATCCTGCACGACCACCTCGCGGCGGCGGGGATCGGGCTCCTGCCGTCTTCTACGCCCACGGAGGCGTTCGGGCTCGCGATGGTGGAATACATGGCCGCCGGATTGCCGGTGATCTGCACCGAGCTCGGGACCGGCACCTCGACCGTGAACCAGCACGGCGTGACCGGGCTCGTGGTGCACGCGAACGACCCCGACGCGCTCGCCGAGGCGGTCAACCGGCTGCTCGCCGACCGGGGCCTGCGCGAGCGCATGGGGCGCGCCGGGCGGGCGCGCGTGCGCGAGCGGTTCACCACCGAGGCGATGATGCGCGGCATGGACCTCCTGTACGCGGAGGCATCCTGCGCGGATCGCGAGCGGGCGAGGTAGGCTGCCGGGGCTGAACGCGCGTTCGTTGTTGACGCCTCCGCGGGCAGCCGCTTAGCCTGCCGCGCACGTCCCGACGGCACCGGTCCGCTGTTCGCGCCGCGCCGGGCGCTCCCGGGGGATCCAGTGATCAACGCGCTCACCATCGACTTCGAGGACTGGTACCAGGGGATCGAGATCCCGCACACGGAGTGGGACGGCTTCGAGGACCGCATGGCCGCCTCGAGCGAGCGCCTGCTCCGGCTGCTGCGCGAATCCCGGGTGCGGGCCACGTTCTTCGTCCTCGGCCGGGTCGCGGAACGCCATCCGGACCTGGTTCGCGCGATCGCCGCGGAGGGCCACGAGATCGGCACGCACGGCTGGTCGCACACGCTCATCTACCTCCAGTCGCCGGAGGACTTCCGCGCCGAGCTGCGCCGCTCGGTGGAACTGCTCCGCCGGCTCACGGGAGCGCCCGTGCTCGGCCACCGCGCGCCGTTCTTCTCGATCACGCCGCGTTCGCTGTGGGCGCTGGACATTCTCAAGGAGCAGGGCATCCGTTACGATTCGAGCGTGTTCCCCGTGCGGAATTACCGCTACGGGATCCCCGGCGCGCCGCGCTGGCCCCACACGCTCGAGGGGCCGGGAGCCGGGATCCGCGAGTTCCCGCTCTCCACGCTCGAACTCTATGGCCGGACGCTGCCGGTCGCCGGCGGGGCCTACTTCCGAATCTATCCGTACGCGTTCACGCGCTGGGCCTACCGGCGCATCAACCGGCAGGGCCGTGCGTTCACGTTCTACCTGCACCCGTGGGAGCTGGACCCGCAGCATCCGCGGATCCCGCTGCCGCGGCGCATCGCGCTGACCCACTACTTCAATCTGTCCGCGACCGAGCGGCGGCTCAAGCGCCTGCTCGCGGACTTCCGGTTCGCCCCCATGGGAGAGGTGCTCGATGTCCACTGAAGAAAAAGTCCGGGACCATTTCCACGCCGACGCGAGCCGCTTCGACGCGATCTACGAGGACGCGGGCAAGGGACCGTTCGCGCGCTTCGTGGACGACGTCTGGCGCGGGATCGTGAAGCAGCGCCTCCGGCTCGCGCTCGAGCACCTGCAACCGGCGGAAGGCCGGCGCTTTCTCGACGTCGGCTGCGGCTCGGGCCGGTTCTGCCTCGAGTACGCGGCGCGGGGCGCGGCGAGCGTCCTGGGCGTGGACGTGGCGCCGGCGATGATCGAGATCGCGAACCAGCTTGCGCGTGAGCGCGGGCTCTCGGAGCGCTGCGTCTACCGGACCGGACGGTTCCCGGACGACGTCCCCGAGCGGGGCTTCGACTTCGCTTCCGCGATCGGGTATTTCGACTACGTCGCGGAACCGGTCGCTCACCTCGTCGCGCTGCGCGAACGGACGAGCCGCCGGATCATCATGAGCTTCCCGAAGCGATGGGAGTGGCGCGTGCCGCTGCGGCGGTTGCGGTTCTGGCGCGCCGGTTGCCCCCTCTACCTTTACACCGCCGGCCAGGTCCGCCAGCTGCTGGCGGATGCCGCGATCACCCGGTTCGACTGGATCGACACGGACCGGGATTACGTGGTGGTGGCGCGCCTCGACTGACCATGCCCCGTGCGGGGACTGCGGCGTGCAAACCGCAGCGGCCGGGTTTTTTGGCACAAAGTCCGCTTCGCCGGGCCCGGGTGCGGGGTATGGCTGGGCACGGCGCTGCGGCAGGCGCCCTGGGGCGGCGGCAAGACCGTCCGGCCACGGGGCCGAAGCGCGAGGAGCGGGCACCCCTCGGATGGGCGACCAACGGACCGGGCGAGAAAGGACTCATGGGTATTGACGCAACGGCCGATGGGCCTATAACCTGCGCCGTCGCACCGCTCCCCATGACAAGGACGCGGGGCCGGGCGACGCACCGGGAAGGAGATCTCGGCTGTCTGCCCCCCGAGGGAAAAAAATGAGGATCCTGGTCACAGGAGGTGCCGGCTTCATCGGGTCCCATCTCGCGGAGGAAAACCTCCGGCGAGGACATGAAGTATGGGCCCTCGACGACCTGTCCACCGGTCGTCGCGAGAACCTGTCCACATTCGAGCGAAACCCGCGTTTCAGGTTCATCGAAGGCAACGTCATGGACTCGGCGTTGGTGAACGGGCTCGTGGCCCAGTGCGACCGCGTCTTCCACCTGGCGGCCGCCGTGGGCGTCAAGTACGTGCTCGAGAACCCGCTCCGCTCCCTGCTCACGAACATCCGCGGGACCGAGGTCGTGCTCGAAGCCGCCTCGGCCCACGACCGGAAGATCGTTCTCGCCTCGAGCAGCGAGGTCTACGGCAAGGGCGTCACGGTGCCGTTCGCCGAGGACGACGACCGGCTCATCGGCCCGACCCACAAGCTCCGCTGGTCCTACGCCTGCGGCAAGGCGGTGGACGAGTGCCTGGCGCAGGCCTACTACCAGCAGCACCGGCTGCCGGTGGTCATCGTGCGCTGCTTCAACACGTGCGGCCCGCGCCAGTCGGGCGCGTACGGCATGGTGATCCCGAACATGATCGAGCGCGCCCTGCAGGGCGAGCCGATCCAGGTTTACGGCGACGGCCAGCAGTCGCGCTGCTTCTCGGCGGTGTCCGACGTGGTGCGCGCGATGCTCCTGCTCGCGGACAGCCGCGAGGCCGAGGGCCAGGTGTTCAACGCCGGCAGCGACGAAGAGGTGACGGTCGTCGAACTCGCGCGCCGCATCAAGCGCATGTGTCACAGCGATTCGGCGATCGAACTGGTGCCGTACGAGCAGGTGTACGGGCAGTCGTTCGAGGACATGCGGCGCCGAGTTCCCGATCTGCAGAAGATCCGGCGCGTGGTGGGATTCCGGCCCCAGGTGACGCTCGACGCCCTGCTCGAGTTGACGATCCGCGACCACTGCGAGCGCTTGGGAATCGCCTGTCCGATCGAGGTGTCGGCCGCGTAGCGCCAGTCCGCTGGCCGCCCCGCCCCGGCGCCCCCGCACGACATGTCGTACGCGCCACTGCTCGCGCTGGCGATCGCCGCGCTGCTGTCGTGGCTGCTCATGCCGCTCGGGATCCGGCTCGCGTGGGCGATCGGCTGGCTCGATCACCCGGAGGCGCACAAGCTCCACACCTCGGCGACCGCCGTGCTCGGTGGAGCCGTGGTGTTCGCGGCGGCGGTGGTCGCGTGGGGATTCTGGCTCGCGCGCATGCCGCACAGTCCGGCCGACTGGGAGGCCTGGTACCTGCTCCTCGGCGCGGCCTGCATCCTCGTGGTCGGACTGTGGGACGACCGGCTCGGGATGCAGCCCGGCGTCAAGATGCTCGGCCAGGCGGCGGCGGCCACCATGCTCATCGCCAGCGGGCTGATCCCGCACGTCGGCCTGCCGGTCGGCATCGAGGCCGCGCTCACGCTGGTGGCGCTCGTGGCGCTCATGAACGCGGTCAACTTCCTCGACAACATGAACGGCATGGTGGCCGGACTGTCGGCGATCGCGCTCGCCGGGTTCGCCTGGACCTCGATGCAGCGGGGCGCGAACGGCGTTGCCGCCGCGCAGCTGGCCCACGCCGGCGCCTGCCTCGGGTTCCTGCCGTACAACTTCCCCAGGGCGCGCATCTTCCTCGGGGACGCGGGCAGCCTGTTCTTGGGGTATAGTCTCGGCGCTTCCGCGCTCATGACCATGCAGGGAGCGGCCCCAGGGTGGGGCCGCGCCGGCGCGCCGCTCATCCTGGCGTACCCGGCGTTCGACATGATCTTCGTGGTCCTCACGCGCCTGCGCGATGGCCGCCCGGTCTACAAGGGCGGCAAGGATCACACCAACCACAGATTGGCGACCATCCTCCAATGTCCGAAGACAACCGTTCTGGCGATCTGGGCCGGTGGGGCCGTCCTCTGCGCCGCCGGGTTAAGTACGCTGCACCTCAATCGTCCGGCGCCGACGCTGCTCCTGTGGGGCCTGTCGACAACGCTGCTGCTCTGGAGCGGGCTGCGGTTATCGTCCGTGCCCCTCGCGCCGCCGCCAAGCCCGACCTCGAGGTGAGCGGCGGCACGCGCGAGAGCCGTCCGTCCGGCCCGCGCGAACCCGACGAGCACGACGAGAAGCTGCGCGAACTCGTGGAGTACATGGCCCGGGGGCTGGTGGACCATCCCGACGCCGTTTCGGTCGAGGTCGTCGAGCCGGGGGACGGCGGGGAACTCGAACTGCGCACGCACCCGGATGACATGGGGCACGTCATCGGCAAGCAGGGCCGCACGGCGCGCTCGCTGCGCCTGGCGCTCGGCGCCGCGGCGGGTCGCATCGACCGCCGCATGGGCCTGGAGATCGCGGACTGACTCCGAAGGACCCGATCGCGATCGGCCGCATCGGCCGCCCGCACGGCGTGGCCGGACAGTTCTACGTGGACGGCTGTCCGCTCCCCGCCGAACGATTGCTCGGCCTCGGGACGCTCGAGTGGCGCGGTGCGCGCTCGGGCCGGCGCTCGGTCGTGCTCACCCGCGTGCACCCCGCCGCGGGCCGGCTGCTCGTCCGGGCGGAAGGCATCACGTCGCGCGAGGCCGCCTCGGCGCTCACGAACGGCACGCTGTGGGCAGAACCCGAGCGCCTGCCGGATCCGGGCCCTGGCGCATCGTACGCCTGGCAACTCGCCGGCATGCGTGTCGTGGACGCGCACGGCCGCGACCTCGGGAGGGTGGCGGAGGTGGTCTTCAACGCCGGCCAGCCGTTGCTGCAACTCGAGGGGCCCGAGGGGAAGCTGCTGCCCTGCCAGCCGCCGCTCATGAAGCACGTGGACGTGGCTGCAGGCGTCATCACGCTCGATCTGCCGCCGGGGTTCGACGAGTTCTAGCACCCGGTCGGGCATGCGATACTGCCGCGCT
>CAYSWZ010000165.1:0-23118 GCA_964434945.1 uncultured bacterium
CACGGCGCCCGGGTGGTAGTCGTCGCTGTACTCCGCCACCGACACGCGCACGGCCCCGTTCACGAGCGCGCCCATCCAGAGCCCGGCCGCGAACACCGCCGTCTTGCCGGTCCCCTTCGGGAACTCCAGCCCGGCGGCGCCCATCTGCGTGTCGTAGGCGAACGAGCCCGTGTTCTTCACCACCATCGAGATGTTGTTGATGTCGATCTTCTGCGACGCATCCTCGGGGTTCGTGCGCGCCGGCCGTGCCCGCCGCTTCGCCGCCCCCGCGGGTGCCGCCGCGGAAGCCACCGCGGCCGCGAATCCCGCGCAGAGCAGCATGAGCACCGTGACGTGGGTGACGCACGCGAGCTTCCTGCGGACTCCTCCGTGTCTCATGGACTCAGTCCTCATGTCAGAAGTCGGTGCGCACGCCGAACCGGATCGTGCGCGGGACACTGAACAGGTTCTGGTTCTGGGTGGCCAGCGCGTAGGCCTGGTTCGCGTCGATCCCCTCGTTCGCCAGCGCCGCGGCGACGGACCGTCCGCTCTCGGTGTTGAGGAAGCCGGTCGTGTACGCCGACCCGGTGCCGGAATACACCGCGAGCGCGTTGTTGGTGTTGAACGCATTGATCACCCAGACGTAGGCGCTCAGGCGTGTCGAGGAGAACCGGATCCCCTTCGTGAACTTGAAATCGAGCGACTCCGTCGCCGGCGAGGTCTGCGAGTTCAAGGCGCCCGTGGGCTGCTGGGCCACGTTCAACTGCGTCACCTCGTCCGTGATGATGGTGGGCGTGAACGGCGTGCCCGTGGCCACGTTGAACAGCAGGTTCAGGTCCGTGTCCTCGAGGAACGCCCAGCTGCCCCACTTCGGTCCCTGGGACTTGCCGAGCGCCAGATCCATGTTGACCGACAGCTTGTGGCGCTGGTCGAAATCGAGCGGCGAGGTCTGGTGCGGGACCTCGCTCGCGGTCCAGGCGATGTTGCGCTGCGAATTCGATACCGAGCCCGTGCCCTGGGCGAACGAGAGGCTGTACGACACGCTGCCGCTCAGGTGGTTCACGGGGCGCAGGGTGAACGCCACATCCACGCCCTTCAGCGTGGCGAAGTCCTTGTTCCGGAACGACGCGAAGCTGTAGGGCCGCGACGGGATGTTCGCCACCTGCACCAGGTCGCGCACGTCCTTGTAATAGACCGAGACGTCGACCTTGGAGTAGTCGTTCATCTGGTGCGCCAGGCCGACCTCGTAGGCGGTGGTCATCTCCGGCTTCAAGTTCGGGTTCCCGAACGGCACGTAGTAGCCGCCCTTCTGGATCTTGTACTCGAGGAATCGGTACGAGACGTACAGGTCCTGGAGGTTCGGCTGCTGGTAGAACTGGCCCCAGTTCACGTGCAGCACGGACTTGTCGGTGAACGGGAAGCCGATGCCGACGCGCGGGCTGAGACGGCTGTAGGTCTTGGCGTTGGTGAGGTCGTCCGGGCCGAGGACGTTGTCCGCTCCGAGCGGCAGGTCCTCGCTCTTCAGCGCCTGGGCGTTGACGTTCAGGTAGTCGTAGCGGAGTCCGACGTTGGCCACGAGGCCGCCCCGTTCGTAGCGATCCTGGACGTACGCGGAGGCCGTGGTCGGCTTGCGGGCGCCGTCGAGCGGGTCCAGCGAACCCTCGTTGCCGTTCTCGTCGAAGCCATAGGCGTCGATGTCGAGCTGCCCGGGCACGAAGTTCGACGGGAAGTAGTTCTCGTAGAAGCGCAGCTCGTGCTTGTCGTACTGGGCGCCCGCCTTGACCTGGTTGTACTTGTCCACCTGGGAGGTCATGTCCGCGCGGAACGCGTAGTACTGCGACTCCCGTCGCAGGTAGTCGTCCCAGAGCGCGCCCGTGCTGCCGGGGATCGCCAGCACGCGGGAGGCGAGCGAATCGGACAGCGGATCACCGGGGGTGCCGCCGAGACCCGGGTAGAACCACGGGATGTCCTCGCGGAGCTGCGGATTCCCCGTGCGCGAGTACCCCGCCAGGTCGTCGAAGAACGTCCCGTCGCCGCGTTTGCGCTGGGTCTTGAAGAACGTCCCGGCGATCGCGTAGAACGTGCGCGAGTTGACCTTGTGGTTGAGCTGGCCGGAGTAGGACTCGTTCCGATCCTGGTAGCGCGGCGTGTGCGCGAGATCGAACCGATAGCTGTTCCGGTACTCGCTCCAGTCATCCGACGAGTTCAGCACGCCGAACTTCATGTCCACGGCCTGGCTCAACTGCAGGACGAGCTTGCCCTGCCCGGTCCAGCCGCCGAGCGAGTTGCTGGGGAGCGGCTCGGTGTAGTTGGACTTCGGGCTGCGGTCGAACTGCCAGCGGCGCTGGCCGCTCACGTAGAACGAGCCGAGGCTCTTGCCCTGGATGAGCGGGCCGCCGAACGATCCGTCGTAGACGTTGTAGTCGTAGACCCGGGAGTTGAAGATCTCGTTGCCGGTGCCGGTCAGGTTGTCGGTCACGGCCTCGAGCGAGCCGGCGTAGTGGTCGCCGCCCTCCTTGGTGGTGACGTTCACGACGCCCGACATGATGCGCCCGTACTCGGCGTTGAACCCGCCGGTCATGAGCACGACCTCCTCGATCGCGCTGTTGTTGATGGCGGTCGTCGAGTTGCCGGTGAGCGGATCCTGCTGCGAGAAGCCGTCCACGTAGTACGCGGTCTCGTTCGGCCGCCCGCCGCGAAGGATGATCGTGTTGCCGTTCGTGGCCTCGCGGTCGATCTGGCGCCCGAAGTTCACGACGCCGGCCTGCTGCGCGACCGCGTCGCGATAGCCGCGCGTCGGCAGCTTCGCGATGTCGCTGCCGCTCAGGAACTTGGTCGTGCCGGTGGCGTCCTTCTGCAACAGCGGTCGCTCGGCGTTGACCACGACCTCGTTCATCTGCACGGCCTCGGTCTTCAGCACCGCATCGAGCGTGGTGGAGAAGTCGGGCGTGATCTCGACGTTCTCCGCCGTGTAGTTGGCGTACCCGATGAGGTTCATGTGCACCGAGTAACGGCCTGCCGGAATTCCGATGATGAAGTACTCGCCGTGGTCATCCGTGATCCCGCCCAGGCGCTGGCCCTCGATGCGCACGTTGACGCCGGGCAGCGGCTGCTTCTTGTCGTCCACGACGCGGCCGGTGAGTTTCCCGGTCGTCCCGGCGAGAGCCGGCACCGCGAGTGCAAGCGCGACCGCGAAGGCGGCCAGCCTGCGCGCCCACTGGACTGAGCGGGACATGCGGATTTCTCCTTTCGGGTATGACGAATACCGCGCCGAGCCCGCGAAACTCGCGGGCTCGTACGGCGTGCGGCCGATTCTGGACAAGGGGGGGTACAGCGAGGGTGGGGGTGTTGCGCGGTGCATGACGAACCTCCGGATCCCCGGTGAGATGGACAGGGGGGACGCACTTCCCTGGCGTGTCGGAGTCGTACTGGGTGATGTCCGCTCACGGGAAACTAGGTCCAGAACTCGACAACTGTCAACGCCTGAAAGCCGAGTGATACCCACAACGGGCGCTCAACTGGTCCCATGCGCACTCGAGACGGAAGCCAGCGCGGGAGCCATCGCGCCGTATGCTCCATCGGGAGAACGCAAAAGGCACCCAAAAAAGGGCCGAGGGCGCCACGATCAGCGCCCCCGGCCCAGACGACAGGTTCAGCTGCAGGTCAGAACGAGTACGTCGCAGAGACCTGCGGGAACGGATTGTTGCCCAGGCCGTTGTTGAACGTCGCCCCGACCGGGTTGTTCCAGAACTGCGGGTTCAGCGTCGCGTCGAACGCCAGCGAGCCGAGCTTCACGCCCGCGCCCATGTTGAAGTTGAACGAGTGCAGTTTCGCCGTCTGCGTCACGGTCGGGTTGCCCGCCTCGTTCTTGATCGAGTACAGCATCGCGTTCTGCGCGCCGAACCGCAGCGTCAGCCACGAGTTGACGTGCGTCTCGAGGCCCATGAACACGTTCGGGTAGAACGTCTCATGCGTCTCGCTCTTCGGGTTCGCGCCGACCGTCGTCTGGATGTGGTTGCCCACGAACTGGGCGCCCATGATGAACAGGTCGTCCGAGCCGATGGACCAGTCCCCGGACAGGCCGAACTGCCAGCCGTCCAGCTTCTGGTCCGTCTTGAGCGAGGCTGCGTCGATCGACGACAGGTCGAACGAGTAGACCTTGGCGACCGGGATCACGACCAGGTTGCCGCCGGCCTTCATGAACGCACGACCCGCCACCTGGTAGGTCGAGCCGCCGTCATCCGCGGCCGCGTCGGGCGTGTTGAAGTTCGTGCCCTTGAAGCTGCGGTTCTGGAACAGGCCGGACAGCTCGACGTCCGAGTTCGCGTTCATCGCGAAGCCGTAGCCGGCGCCGATGCCCCAGATGTTGCGGGCGAGGTTGCCATTGCCTTCGGCGGTGCCGGCCGTCACCTCGTTCGAGATGAAGGACCGGTTGAGGCGCAAGCCGAGGTTCCCGTTCCCCAGCTTGTGGCCCCAGAGGAGGTCGAACGCCTCACCCGTCTGGTTGGGGTCGGTGAACAGGTTCGAAGTGGTGAGCGGATCGCCGAACAGGGGCTGGCCGAACGTCGGCGCGAACCGGCGAAGGTTGACACCCCAGGTGCCGAGGCGACCTTCGAACAGGTTGCCGAGCACGGCGCCCATGGCCTGGTTGCCCGAACCGGACGGCTCCGCGTAGACGAGGTTCCCGACGTTGCCCACACCCGACAGGTAGGTGTAGATCCCGGTGTAGTCCTTGATGTAGTCGCCCGGAACGTCCATGGAGTTGACGCGCGCCGAGGACGCGTAACTGATGGCCGGGAGCAGGGTGAGCAGCGAGAGTGCGGCAAAGATACGACTCATACGCTTATGCATGGTTTTGAAGCCTCCTTGCGAAATTCGGTTGAGCGACGATACCTCGATGCACCGGCAGCCTGGACGTGGCCCGCCGGCCTACACGTGGATTCGAAGCCCACCTCCTTTCGCGATCGAGACCTACCGGACATGCGTAAGGCTCCCTCTCTTCCCTGCGAAGGAGCCGCGATGTGAGTGCCAGACTCTATCCACCAAAATCCGGAAGGACCCTGGCGCACGCCCGGGCGGGAAGGTAGGGATGGCCCCGGCGGGGTGTCAAGTCGATATTGGCTTGACAAGCGGGCTATCGAGAATCAATTCCCGTTTCTGCGCGGCCGAAACCAGCCCATGAACTGTGGCAACAAGTCCTTGTCGCACAGGATGTTGTCTGGCTCGATGCTGGACACCGCGACCCGCCCGCGGCAGTGCGCGTAGAAGCCTCCGCCGAGCGCGATCCCGACGTGGCTGGCGGGTTCACCTGGCCTGCGGAAGAACGCGAGGTCGCCGGGCTGTGCGCGGGCGGGCTTCGGGAGCCTGCGGGAGACGCGCCACTGGTCGCGGGCGTCTCGCGGCAGGCGCACACCCTGCTCGAGCAGCACCTGCTGGACGAACGCGGAGCAATCGTACCCGGCCGGCGTCCGACCGCCCCAGAGATAGGGAGCGCCGAGCAGCGACGAAACCCGCGCCTCGAGCGCCGGGCGTCGCAGCGGAGCGAACGCGGCGGACGGCAGGAAGCCGCGGCGACCATCGGGGAGCTCCACCGCTCGCCAGCCATGGACGGCACGGCCGGCGATCACCCGGTTGCCGAAGAAGACCGGCGAGACGCTCCCCCCCGCCCCGCGTTCCGCCCGCACGAGCGAGACCGCGACGCCGACCCGCCCGCGGGCGCGCGACCGCCAGCGCCGCGCCCTCGCGGCGGACGCCGGAACGAGCCCCCACGCACGCACCCAGCCTGAGTAGCCGTCGGCTTCGTTCCGTACCCTTACCCAGCCCCGGTCGCGGGTGCGGCCCAGTTGCGTCACGGTCTCGCCGAGCAGGAGTTGCGAGACCAGTTCGGCCGCGTGGCGCGGCTCGGGGCGGACGTCGAGCGCGGGAAGCGTCACCACCGCGTGTGTCAGCCGCGCGGGTCCGCTCATTCCACCTGGGGGTTCAGCAGCGTGAAACGCCCGAACCCCTCGCGGTCCCCGAACACGAGGCGGCGGTACGGCTGATTGTAGTACCAGATCTCGAGCGCCGGCTGCGTTGCGGACGCCTGCCGCTGCTCGATCTGGTCCGGTGGGCCGTAGCGGATGTAGGCGCGGCCCATGTCCGACCGCCAGCCGGGCCCGAACCCCAGGAAATGCTGGTCGGCATAGCGCATGCGGCGGAAGAACTCGATCTGGAACTCGTTCCGCGCCGTCTCGGGCGTGGGGTCGCGGCGACGCCAGAACGCCTCCCACAAGGCGGCCTGTTCGTCCGGAGACTTGTTGCGCATGGCCTCCACTTCGGCATTGTCGGCGATGTAGGCCAGCGCCTCGAGCATCTGGTCGAAATCGTGGCCGCGCGGGGGTCCGCTCTCCTCGACCTCGAACGTGCGCGTCGTGCGCCACGACATCTTCCCCTCCTGCATCTCCAGCTCGAACGTGTAGCCACCGATGAACAGGTTGCTGTGGGTCGGCCGCAGCACGACCGGCTCGGCCGGCCTCGTCACGTTCACCACGGTGTCGCCCTGGGCGGCGCTGGTGCCGGCGTCGTCGAGCACGCGCCAGTGATAGTGGTACGGGCGCGGCCATTCGCCGACCCTGCGGTCCACCAGCACGGCGCGGACGGCGATGCCCCCCGAGTTGAACCCGAACTGGCGCGACGGGAACGGCACGAACGTTCCCGCGGAATCGACCAGTCCCAGCTCGAGATCGGCGAAGCTGACCGGCACCTTCGACAGGTCCTTCACCTCGAGCTTGTCGCGAACCTCCGACATGAGCTGCGAGTGCACGTCCTGGACCTCGAGCCGGACGGAGTACCGACCGGCCGGCACGGCGAACTCGCGGCTCTCGACGAGCTGGTTCCGATGGCTCACCGTGGCGGAGTACTCGGTGAGGAGCAGGCGCTTCTCCCAGGAGTCGCCGTAGAGACGGCGCTGGCCCTTCTCCGGGACCAGTTCCACGACGAAGTCCACCCCGCCCGAATAGCCCTGGCCGGAGCGCTCCCAGTCGAGCTCGGGATAAGGGATGCTCAGGACGATCTTCACCTTCGAGCGGGTGCTCGAATCCACCGCCACGGCGAGATCCGCGGTGAAGAACGGGGCCTGCTGCGACCGGAGCGAGGGGCGGTCCGAGCTGGCGGAGGCACTGCCCGCTCCCAACAGCCCGGCGAGGAGGGCCACGGTGGCTGCAGCCGAACGGGCCGCCCGGCCGCCGCGAGGGCGGTTCCGGGCCAGGACGAGACGCCTAGCGTTTGCGAGCACGGTGGGGTCACGCTATCACACGCGCCGCGCCCCGGGACATGCGCCGAATGCACTTGACGAAAGCGTGTCCGATAGGTGGAAATAGGCTCGATCGGGCCGTCATCCCACCGGGATGAGGTACGCTGTATATCGTGAAACGTCGCTCGATTCTTAGTGTGGCCGCGTGGTTCGTGCCCGCACTCCTGATGCTGCCGGCGGCTCCCGCCCGGGCCACCATGCCGCCGCGTTCGGGCCCCCTGGCGCCCGAGCTCGCCCAGGCGTTCGAGCACGGGTTGTTCGCGGTACCGCCGCCGCAACAGGGGCTCGGCACGAGTGCCGTCCGCACCGAGTGGCTGGTGCCGATCATCCGCATCGCGTTCACGGATAGCACCATCGTCTACCCCAAAGAGGCGATGGAGCAGCGGCTGTTCGACACGACCGGCGCGGTGCCGACGGGATCCATGACGCAGTACTACTTCTGGGCCTCGGGGCACCGTCTCACCGTGCGCGGCGAAGTCGTGGCCACCGTGCTCCTGCCGCACGACCGGAACTACTACGCGGGCGATGCCTGGGGGGTGAATGTCCAGGGCACACCGAACAACGACTACGGCCTGTTCCGCGACGCGATCGCGGCGTGCGACGGCCAGGTGGACTTCTCGCGCTTCGACCTCGACCACGACGGGTACGTGGACATGCTGTGGCTCGTCCACGCCGGTCCGGGTGGCGAGGCCACGACGAGCCGCCGCAATCTCTGGTCGCTGACCTCGCGCGCGACCGCGGGATGGAACAACGGCGCCGTTGCGGAGACGAACGACCTGGTCCCGGGGTCGAACAGCCAGAGTCCCATCTACGAGCACATCGACCGCTTCACGATCCTGCCCGAGCTCTCCGGCTTCCATCCCGGCGCGCTGTCGGAGATCGGCGTCTACTGCCACGAGTTCGGCCACGCGCTCGGACTCCCGGACCTCTACGACACCTCCGTCCTCGGCGGAACGTCGAACGTGGGCCCCGGCGACTGGTCGCTGATGTCGACCGGCGCATTCGGCGGGGACGGGCAGTCGCCCGAATCACCCGCGGGCTTCGGCGCGTGGTGCATGCAGTGGCTGGGCTGGGCGAACCGCATCCGCCCCACGGAGGACACGACGCTCGTGCTGCCGCCCGTCGTGGACGGCGGCCCGCTGGTCGAGTTCTGCTTCCAGGGTGAGGCCTCGCCGGAACACTTCCTGATCGAGAACCGCATCCGGGACGGCTTCGACCGGACGCTCCCGAACGACGGGCTGATCGTGAACCAGGTGGACGATGCGACGATCGGCTCGCTCATCGCGGCGAATCGCATCAACACCGGTCCCACGCCGGGCTTGCGCATCCTCGAGGCCGACGGCAACTTCGACATGTACTACGGCTACGACCGTGGTGACATGAGCGACCCGTTCCCGGGCAGCGCGAAACGGACCCACATCGACGATCTCACGACGCCGTCGACGCGCACGTTCCTCGGCGCGCCGACGAACATCTCGCTCGACAACATCGCGCGCTCCGGCCGGAACGTCTCGGTGCGCGTGCACGTCCAGTCGCCGGGCTGGGACACACCGCACGACCTGGCGCCAGGCGCCGCCGAGCCGGTGCAGTCCTACGGCGCAGCGACGCGCGCCGTGGTGACGCCCGGCGGCGACGCCTGGCAGGTCTCGAGCGAACTCGTGGGTGGGCGGCTCGCGGTGGTGCTGCGGGCGCGGCCGTGGCTCCAGCCGTGGGGACCCCCCGAGGTCGTGGACCGCGGCATCGGGACCGCGGCGGACCCGACGCTGGCCCGGGTCGGCGCGAGCGACCTCGCCGTGGCATGGATCGAGAGCAACGACGGGCCGGGGCAGGTCTGCTACCGCGCCCGCGTTCAGGGCCACTGGACCGTGCCGCGCGTGATGACGAGCGCACCCGAGGGTTGCCTCACCCCGGCGATCGCGGCTGACGCGCGCGGCCGGGTATTCCTGTCCTGGCTCGAGATCGTGAGCGGGCACCCGTACATCAAGTTCCTCGAGTTCCTCTACGGCGCCCCGTACGGACAGCCGGTGACCGTCACGACCACCGCCGACCTCCCGACCCCACCCACGCTCACCGCCGCCGGCGACGGTCACGCCTATCTCATCTGGCCCGACCAGGGCTCCGGCCCGCTCGTCATCAATGCGTGCCGCTTCCAGCCCGACAGCGGGCTCTCCGCCCGCTTCCTGCTCACCCCGCAGTCGTCCCCATCGGAGCCGTCGGTGTCCGCCGTCGTGGACACGAACGGCGTGCTCTACTCGGTGTGGCAGGTGAGCCCGGGCGCGGGCAGCGAGATCCACTTCCAGCGCCGCCAACCGGCCGGCCGGCCGTCCATGCGCGATACCACACTCGACGCGCTCGGCGATGCGTTGCAGAATCCGCGCATCGCCCTCGACCCGGCGGGCGGGATCCATGTCGCCTACCAGCGCTCGGCGAACGGGGGCGAGAACGTTCGCTACAAGCTCTGGCGACCGCAGCTCGGCTGGGACAATCGCGCCGCCCAGGTTTCCGACGAGGCTGACCTGACCTCTTCCAACATTGAACTCCTGCCGACTTCGCTCGGGAACGTCTCCGTGCTGTGGATCGGCTACGACGGGGTCTCCCAGCACCTGCGGGTGCGCGACCGGAGCCTCGACGGCACGTTCGTGACCGCGGTTCCGGACACGCCCGACCGGCACGCGCCGTCGTTCACCGCCGGCCCGAATCCGCTCCGGGCGGGACAGGCCCTCGAGTTCTCCGGGGCCCGGCTGCACGCGGGCGACGTCGTCGAGCTCGTGGATCCCGCCGGCCGCAGGGTGGCGGTCGCGACGGCGGACGCGAGGGGGATCGCGCGCATCGAGCGCAGCGAGACCCGGGCGCTCGCACCCGGGCTCTACTTCGCGGGCGTCCGCGGCGGCGAAAGCCGGGGACGCGTCGTGGTGCTGCGCTGATCCTCGCCGCGCCGGCATGGATGCTGGCGGCGTCCGTGATGCTGGGCGGCCTGTTGCCGCTGGACGCGCACATGCGCGAACAGTGGCCTCCGAGCGGGGCGTGGCGGCTCCCGGTCGGCGATGCCTACAGCATCGCCACCGATCGGCCGAGCACGCCGGGCCCGTTCTTCGTGCTGCGAAACGTCGAGTGGGATGGATTTCGCGCCTCGCACCAGGGGGCGGACCTGGGCTGCGGCAAGGCCGGCCTGCCGGTTCGCGCCGCAGCCGCCGGACTGGTGGTGGATGCGGCGGACCGCGGCGAGTTCGGCGGCTACGGCACGCACGTCGTGCTGGCGCACCGGCTCCCGGGGGGCGTGCTGGCCTACACGGTGTATGCGCACATGCGGGTCGCCTCGCTGCGCGTTCACGCGGGGCAGCGCGTGCAGGCCGGCCAGGTGCTCGGGCGGGTCGGGATGACGGGCCATGCGACGGCGCCGCACCTCCACTTCGAGCTGCGCTCCGCGGACGACCCCGCCGAACCGTGGGAGTTCGGGCGGGTCGAGGATCCGGTCGCCTTCGTCGAGGAGCGCCTGCCCACCCACCGGGCCGACACCACGGGCGCCGAGGCCGTGCTCGAGTGGGGGGAGTGCGCCGCGCTCCTTCCTCCCGGCGCCCGCAGCGAGGATGCGCTGACGCGCGAAGCATGGTGGCGGATGCTGGCGGCAGCCGTGCGGGGGCCGGACCTGGACCCCGCGCTCGAGGCGCACGCGCTCCGGGATTCGCTGATCGTGCATCGCGTGCTCCCCGGGGAGGCGAAGGCGGGCCATGCCGCGGTCGAGGCGACGTGGCCGGAGGTGGCGCGCGACCTCGCCCGTGCGCGCCGGCTGGGCCTCCGCTCGGGCACCGGTCCGCTCCGGACCGGGCCACAGCGCGACGTCTGCGAATCGCTGCTCGGAACGCCGACGCCGGCGCTCCACACGGCGATGCTCTCCGGCCGCGACGGCCGTCCGACGATGGCGCAGGCGGTCGTCATGCTCTCGGACGTCGCGGGACCGCGACCCGAGCCACCCCTACCTCCCGCGCCCGTCACGCGACCGCTCCACCGGCGGATCGGGCCGTCCCGGACGCCGGCCGACAGCGAGCGCGCGGACAGCCTCCGCGTCGCTGCCGCGGCGCACGCGCGCGCGGCACGGGCCGCGCGGGCCGCGCGCGTCCGGGCCGAGCGTGCACGCGCGGACAGCGTCAGGGCCGACAGCGCGCGCGGCGACAGCCTGAGCCGCGACCCTTGACGGTGCGCACGAGCGGGTGGCAATGTCCGACCCGTTCGAGCAGCGGCTGTGAAGGGGACGAGTAGCCCGCAAGAGGCCCATGAGCGAGCCGGGGACGGTGCGAGCCCGGCGGACGACGTGCGGAGCGAAGATCACCCCCGAGCGACCGGAAGAGGCGGCGCGGCGACCCCGCGACGCGGTAGAGCCGGGATGGAACGCCCCCATCGCGAACGACAGGGCGGGAGCCTCGAGCTCCGCGAGACGCGCTCCGCGAGGGGCGCGTGAAGTCGGGTGGGAACGCGACATCCCGTCGCCCCGATGGAAGCGGCCACCGCGCACCGCGCGCGGACCGGCGACGTCCGTCGGGGCATTTTCGTTCCCCACCGGCGCTGGATGCGGCCGCTGGGGACCGGGGGGAACATGGCGGAAGCTCCGAAGAAGCCCGGGTATCGCGACACGCTCAACATGCCCGAGACCGCTTTCCCCATGAAGGCCGACCTCGCCCGGCGCGAACCCGACCGGCTCGCGGCGTGGAAGCAGGACTCGGCCTATGCCCGGCTGCGGGCGGTCCGCCGTGGCCGCCCGTTGTGGCTCCTGCACGACGGCCCGCCCTACTCCAACAACCACATCCACATGGGCACCGCGGCGAACAAGATCTGGAAGGACGCCGCGGTGCGTCAGGCATCGCTCCAGGGCTTCGACGCGCCGTACGTCCCGGGCTGGGACAATCACGGCATGCCGATCGAGATGCAGGTCGGACGCGAGTTCGCGGAGAAGAAGCACAAGCCGACCCGGCTCGAGTTGCGGAAGGCGTGCCGTGAGTACGCGGTCAAGTGGATCGACATCCAGCGGGAGGAGTTCATCCGGCTGGGCGGCTGGGGCGACTGGTTCCGTCCCTACCTGACCATGGCGCCCGAGTTCGAAGCCGACATCCTCGAGACGCTGGCCGTGCTCAACGACCGCGGATTCGTCCAGCGCGGCAAGCGCTCCATTCACTGGTGCCCGACCGATCGCACGGCGCTGGCGATGGCCGAGATCGAGTATTCCGACGTGCCCTCGCCCAGCATCTTCGTGCGCTTCCCGCTCCGGCAGGACGCGCCCGCGGGCGCGCTCGCCCGCTGGCCGGAGGTGAGCGCCGTGGCGTGGACCACGACGCCGTGGACGCTGCCCGCGAACCTCGGGCTGATGGTGGATCCGAGCGCCTACTACGCCGTGGTCCGGGTGGCGGGCCACGTCGTCCTGGTGGCGGAAGCCCGCCTGGCGCCGTTCGTCGAGCGCATCGGGGCGACCTCCGAGAAGCTCGGAAGAGTACGCGGTGCGGATCTCGTGGACGCACGTTTCGCGGCGCCGTTCGGCAACGACTCCCGGGTCGTCGACGGCACGCCGTTCGTGAGCATGGAGGACGGCACCGGGATCGTGCACACGGCCCCCGGACACGGTACGGAGGACTTCACGGTCGGCCAGCGGAGCGGCCTCGGCGTCTACTGCCCGGTGGACGAGGGCGGGCGCTTCACGCCCGAGGTCCCTCACTTCGCGGGCCGGAGCGTGCTCGACGTGAACGCCGACATCATCGAGTGGCTGAAAGAACAGGGCGTGCTCTTGCATGCGTGGACGTTCACCCACAGCTATCCCCACTGCTGGCGCTGCCGCAGGCCGGTGATCTTCCGCGCCACCGACCAGTGGTTCATGATCGTGGACCACGATGGCCACCGGGAGCGCTGCATCGAGCAGATCGAGCACGCCGTGCGCTGGGACCCGGACAGCTCGCGCAATCGCATCCGCGAGGCGGTTCGCAGCCGTCCCGACTGGTGCCTGTCGCGCCAGCGGAGCTGGGGCGTGGGTATCCCGGCCGTCTACTGCACGACGTGCGGCACCGCGACGCTCGACAGCCGCGTCGTCCGGCGCGCGGCCGAGCGCGTGCGCGGTGCGGATTCCGACGTCTGGTACGAGCGCCCCCTCGAGGATTTTCTCCCGGCGGGCTACTCCTGCCCGGGCTGCGGCGGCACGGGACCGTTCCGGAAGGAGGAGGACGTCCTCGACGTCTGGTTCGACTCGGGCAGCACGCACCGCGCGATCCAGGTGTCGCACCCCGAGTTGAAGGCGGCGTGGGACGGAGCGAAGTCGGGGAAGGCGGAAGTCCTCTATTTCGAGGGCCCCGACCAGCATCGCGGCTGGTTCAACTCCTCGCTCATGGTCGGGGTCGGGGCCGAAGGCGTGGCGCCTTACACACTGGTCGCGACGCACGGCTGGGTGCTCGACGCCACCGGCAACGCCATGCACAAGTCGAAGGGAAACGTGGTGAGCCCGCTGACGCTCATCGAGAAGTACGGCTCCGACGTCGTGCGCTGGTGGGCGCTGGCCACCGACTGGCGCAACGACGTCCGCGTCGGCGACGAGATCCTGCTACGCGTCGCCGATGCCTATCGAAAGGTCCGCAACACGCTCCGGTTCCTGCTCGGGAACCTCTCCGACTTCACGCCCGCCGAGGCGGCGCCGCGCGAGCGGCTCACGCGCGTCGACCGGGCGTTCGCCGACCACCTCGCGACGCGGCTCGCGCGGGTGCGCGCGGAGTGGACGGCGCTCCAGTTCCACCGGGCGCTGGACCAGGCGCTGGACCTGTGCACGGTGGACCTTTCGGCAGTGTTCCTGGACGTGGCCAAGGACCGGCTCTACACGCTCCGCCCCACCGACCCGGCCCGCCGCTCGGCGCAGACCGTGCTCTGGCTGG
The DNA here is from genome assembly GCA_964434945.1 of uncultured bacterium. Lineage (GTDB taxonomy): Bacteria > Eisenbacteria > RBG-16-71-46 > RBG-16-71-46 > RBG-16-71-46 > JAIOPA01. The sequence continues at coordinate 14,170 of CAYSWZ010000165.1, forward strand.
CACTCCACGACCTCACGCTCGCCGTCTCACCGGCGCTGGTCTTCACCGCCGAGGAGGCGTGGCTCTCCCACCCCGGCCTCGTGGCCGAGGCCCCGAGCGTTCACGAGGCGCAGTGGCCGGAACGTGACGCCGCCGGCCGCACGAGCGACGAGTGGCTCTTCCTCCGCACGGTGCGAGACACGGTCAACGCCGCCATCGAGCCATTGCGCGCGGCGAAGACCCTCGCCACCACCGCCGAGGCCGAGGTCACGCTCACCGCGCCGCGCGCCTGGACCGACCGGCTCGCCGGCTACGGCGACGAGCTGACGGCGTTGCTCATCGTGGCCGCGGTCGAGCTGCGCCCGGCGGCCGACGGCGCCGCCCCGACCGTCGAGGTCCGCAGGACGTCGCGCCAGAAGTGCGACCGCTGCTGGATGTTCCGCACCGACGTCGGCCACGACCCGTCCCAACCGGGCCTCTGCTCGCGCTGTACCGGGGCCTTGGCGGCCCGGGAGTAGGCCCAGCCGGCCGAACTCGCCTGTGCGCAGGAGTGGGCCGGCCCGCGGCCCGGTTACCGCCCGCCCGTGTCCAGTCGGAGTTCGGCCTGGGGGGGATAGCGGTTCTTCAGTCGCTCGACCAGGGCCCTGAACGCCGGCGTCTCTCCCAGCATCGGGACCCTGTCCGTGTCGATCTCCACCACCTCGCCCTGCCGGGCCGCCCGCCGCATCCAGTCGTCGTAGGCCGCATTCAGCCGCCGGATGTAGTCGATGCCGATCGACTTCTCGCTCTCGCGGCCGCGCTTGCCGATGCGCTCCATCAGCGTTTCCGGGCTGGCCTTCAGGTAGACGATCAGGTCGGGAGGGCGCAGGAACCCGACCATGCAGGTGAACAGCGCGACGTAGTTCTCGTAGTCCACCTGGGTCATGGAACCCTGCTGCCAGAGGGTCTTGGCGAAGATCTCGGCATCCTCGTAGATGGTCCGGTCCTGGATGAACGGCAACGGGCTCTTGCCGATCTCCACCTGCGCCTTGAAACGCTCCCCCAGGAAGTAGATCTGGAGATGAAAGCTCCAGCGCGGCATGTCCTTGTAGAAAGGGTCGAGGTACGGGTTCTGAATGACCGGCTCGTAATGCGCCGCCCAGCCCAGCTCCGCCGAGAGCCGGTTCGTGAGCTCCGTCTTGCCGACGCCGATGTTCCCCGCGATCGCCAGAAAGAATCCCGCGTTCATCGGCTTCTCATCGGTGCTGACCCGCGCACGGACCTGTCCATTTCACCGCCAATTCGTGACCGTTTCAGGACTTCTCGCAGGCTCCCGGGTGGGATGCTGCGGACGTCGCCCGGGGGACCGTTCGGCTCGAAGAAAAAAGTGAACCCACACGGCACCTCGAGCGTCTATGCATCAGTAGCATGGCGTAGCGACACAGCACCCGATGCGGAATCACCCCAGACTTTCGCCGGCGCGGCACCGACCGGCACGACATGGGGGGCGAGTTCAAAGAATCTCGCGTGCGGCCCGCGACTCCGCGAACGAAACCCCCCAGACTTGCGAGACCCCGTCCGGCGGAGCCGGGCGGGGTCTTCGCGTTGAGGACGGCGAGTGCCGACGCTATCGGTGCACAGCCCCGAGCGTCAAGACGCGATGCCGTCATCGTCCTCGGTCTCGTCCGCGAGCCCGGGCCGCCGGAACCGCGCGGCGTCCAGGCCGTGCTTGCGCAGGAGGTCGTGGAAGGTCGGCCGGCTGACGCCGATCTCGCGCGCGGCCCTCGTCACGTTGCCGGCGGTCCGGGTGAGCGCGTCGACGAGCAGTCGGCGCTCGGCTTCGTCGCGTGCGGCCTGCAGCGTGGGCAACGGGTCGGTGGTGCCGCCGGCGGACTCGAGATCGAGGTCCTCGGGGCGCAGGTAGGCGTCCTGGGACAGGATCACCGCCCGCTGCATCTTGTTCTCCAGCTCGCGCACGTTGCCCGGCCAGGGGTGGGCCATCACCGCGCGCAGCGCCGCCTGGGTGAAGCCCTTGATGCGGCGCTTGTGCTGCCGGCCGTAGAACTCGAGGAAGTACTCCGCCAGGAGCCGGATGTCGTCGCCGCGTTCGCGCAGCGGCGGCACCTGGATCGTGATGACGCCGAGCCGGAAGAACAGGTCCTCGCGGAACCGGCCGTCGGCCACCATGGTCTTCAAGTCCCGGTTCGTGGCCGCGACCACGCGCGCGTCCACGCGGATGGATTCGCGCCCGCCGACCCGCTGCAGGACATGTTCCTGGAGGAAGCGGAGCAGCTTCACTTGAAGGTGGAGCGGGACGTCGCCGATCTCGTCCAGGAACAGCGTCCCCTTGTCGGCCAGCTCGAACTTGCCCTCGCGCGCACGATAGGCGTCGGTGAACGCCCCCTTCTCGTGCCCGAACAGCTCGGATTCGAGCAGCGTCTCGGGAATGGCGCCGCAGTTGATGGGAACGAACGGCTGCTCGCGCCGGGGACCGGCCTCGTGGATGGCGTTCGCGACCAGCTCCTTGCCGGTGCCGTTCTCGCCCAGCACCAGGACGTTCACGTCCGTGGACGCCACACGTTGCACCAGCGCGAACACCTTGCGCATGGGCTCGGACTCACCCACCAGCTTGTGGTAGCGGCGGCGCGGCGCGGGGCCGCCCGGCTGCGCCTCCTCGATGTGCCGGATGTGGACCGCGCGCCTGAGGATGACGCGCAACTCGTCCAGCTCGATCGGCTTCGCGTACCAGTCCACGGCGCCGCGGCGGATCGCCGTGATGGCGTTCTCCCGGCTGTCGTTGCCGGTCACCATGATCACCTTGGTGAGCGGGTGCTTCTCGACGATCTCGTCCAGCAGGTCCAGGCCCTCGGGACCGGCGCTCGGCGGCCCGAGCGTGACGTCCAGCGTGACGATTCCCGGCCGGTCCTCGCGGAGCGAGCGCCGCGCCTCGTCCACGGTGGCCGCGGTGATGACGTCGTACTCCCCGGCCAGCCCCCAGCGGAGTTGGTTCAGGATGCTCTCCTCGTCGTCCACGATCAGGATCTTCTCGAGGCTCAAGCGCCCTCCGCCGGGACCGGCGCGCCGGCCGGAACGCGCACGGTGAACACCGTGCCCTCGCCCATCCGGCTGCGTGCGTCGATCGTGCCGCCATGAGCTTCCACGATGCCGCGGCATTGTGCCAGCCCGACCCCCAGTCCGCCCTTCTTCGTGGTCGAGAACGGCTTGAAGAGCTTGGTGCGGATGAACTCCCCGCTCATGCCGCGGCCGCTGTCGCTCACCTCGATCACCGCCTCGCGCGAGCCGTCGGCGCCGGCGACGAGGATCGCGCGCACGCCGATCGTGCCGTCGCCGGTGAGCGCCTCGCGCGCGTTGACCAGCAGGTTGACGAGCACCCGCCCGAGCTGGCGCCGGTCCAGCACCGCCTCCGCGGAGTCCGGCACCATGACCTCGACATGGAGCCCGGGCGTGGAGTCGAGCGCGAGCCCGCTCTCGACGAGCGCCTCCGAGACGAGATCGCGCAAGGCCACCGGCGCGAGTTGCGGCGCGGGCGGCGAGGACACGCCGCTCACCTGCAGCATCAGCTCGCGCAGGCTCCGCACCGTCCGCTCGACCACGGTCATCGCGTCCCGCTGGAACTCGGGATTGCCCATGTGACGGCGCGCGTTGTCCACGACGAGGGCGAGGCCCGAGACGTGGTTCTTCATGTCGTGCAGCACGAAGCTCGAGAGGCGCTGCAGCGATTCGAGCTGGCGCGCCTCCGCGATCCGCTCCGCCTGGCGGGAGAACCACAGTGCCGAGGCGAGCTGCCGGGACATGGCGGCCAGGAACTCGAGATCCTCGTCGCTCCACGCCTCGTCGCCGCGCTTCCCGCTCAACCACAGGAGCGCGATGACCGGGTCGTCCACCGCGAGCGGCGCGCACACCGCGGCCCCCAGCGAGGTCCGCAGCAGCTTGCTCGCCTCCATCCCGGCCGCGAGCTCGGGGTCCAGGCCCGGACCCGAGAACAGCACCGGCCAGCGCTCGCGCTCGAACCAGCGCACGACCGGGTGCGTGGCCTCGAGCGTCGTCGGCGATCCCTCCGGGCCGTGCAGCAGCCGGAACGCACCGGCCGGGTCCTCGCGGAAGTGGATGGCGATGTGGTCGGCATCGAAGATCTCGCGCGTCAGCGTCTCGATCTGCCGGCACACCTCCTCGAGCGGAGCCGAGGGCGAGAGCGCGCGGCTCACGCGGCCCCACTCCGCCCGGTAGTCGTAGCGGTAGGCGTAGAAGTTGCGGTCCACGAAGCGGCGGATGGCGCGGCCCGAGGCGGGCTGCACCATGAGCAGGATCGCGCCGCCCGCGACGAACACGAGGAAGCTGAACACGACCCAGGCACGCAGCCCGGTCGACATCGCGGGCAGCACGCGCGAGAGCGCGAACGTGACCACGAGGAACGCGACCGCGAGCGTGATGGAGACGGACGAGTAGTAGACGACGGGCCGGCCGATCGGCACGCTCATGTCGCGCAGCCGCCGGCGGGCGAGCGCCAGCGCCGCGGACGAGCCGGACACGAACAGCACCGGCGCCGCCGTCGCGAGCCAGCTCGCGTGCACCCGCCCGCGCAGCACGCCGGCCGAGACCACCAGCAGCTCGGCGAGCACCGCGATCAGGATCGAAAGGAAGAGGCCGCCGATCCGGCGCTGCGCGGAGGCGGGCGCCGCCCGCAGCATGCCCTCCATGTTGAGGAGCACGAGCAGCATGGTGAGCGCCAGGACGCCGAGGTAGGCCTTGCCGAGCGGGCCGAGCATGATCACGGCGCCGCCGGCGTCGAATCCGACCGTGTCCAGCACGAGCGGGGAGCGCGCCAGCACGAACAGCAGCAGGCATGCAACCAGCGAGAGCGTGAGCGGCACCCCGGCCTCGCGCACCTGGCGGCGTGGCTCGGGCCGCCCGAGCAGGACGCTCAGCGACAGCCAGAGCCATGAGCACAGGGCCGAGACGCGCGCCAGGTAGTCGGCCCACACGTGCGCCGAGCCCGGCGAGTTCGCGCGCAGCAACCCGAGCGCGCCCGCCTGGAGCGCCCCGAGACTCAGGAACGAGGCGGAGAAAAGGAGCGTGATGAGCCATTGCCCGCGCTGCAGCATGGCGATCAGGCCGATCGCCGTGAGCAGCATGGCGCTCGCGGACACCGCCGCCTGCTGAAGCGATGGGGTCCAGATCTCGCTCATGAGGCCGCTCCCCCGCCCGCGCCATTCGTGTACTCCGGAACCAGCACGCGCAGCGCGGCACGGATGCTGGCGGCGTCGCCGCTCACCGCGACGCGCTCGAGTTCGGCCACCTGGGCCCGCAGCGAGACCTCGTCCTCGGGCGCCAGGTCCCAGAGAAGGATACGCTCCCGCCGCGTCATGCGCGCCTGCTCGGCGTGCGAATGCAGCTCCTCGTGGAGCTTTTCGCCCGGGCGGAGCCCGGTGAACACGATCTCGACGTCCTCCCCCTCGCGGAGCCCGGCGAGCCGGATGAGCTGCCGGGCGAGGTCCAGGACCTTGACCGGCTCGCCCATGTCGAGCAGGAACACCTCGCCGCCGCGACCCATGGCCGCCGCCTGGAGCACGAGCCGGACGGCCTCGGGGATGGTCATGAAGTAGCGCGTCGCCTCGGGGTGGGTCACGGTGAGCGGCCCGCCGCGCTCGAGCTGGCGCTGGAAGAGCGGCACTACCGAGCCCTCGCTGCCGAGCACGTTGCCGAAGCGCACCGCGCAGAAGTGCCCCGGGCCGCGGCGCGACGCCGCCTGCACCAGGCGCTCGCAGACGCGCTTGGAGGCCCCCATGACGCTGCTCGGGTTGACCGCCTTGTCGGTCGAGACGAGCACGAAGTGCGTGACGCCGTGCCGCATCGCCGCGTCGAGCAGCACCCGCGTCCCGAGGACGTTGTTCCGGACCGCCTCGCGCGGCGCATCCTCGAGGAGCGGCACGTGCTTGTGCGCCGCCGCATGGAGCACGATCTCGGGCCGGCAGCGTGCGAGCAGAGCCTCGATGCCGTCCGGGTCGCACAGGTCGCCGACCACGGCGCGAAGCGCGCACCCGGGCGCGGAGGTCGCGAGTTCGCGTTCGATGTAGTAAAGCCCGTTCTCGGCGTGGTCGAGGAGCACGAGCTCCGCCGGCGCGAACCGCGCCGCCTGCCGCGCCAGCTCGGCGCCGATCGAGCCGCCCGCCCCGGTGACGAGCACGCGGCGCCCGCGGAGGAACGCACCCACGTCGTCGTCGGCCGCGGGCGCCGGGGCACGCCCGAGCAGGTCCTCGAGCCGCACGTCTCGCACGCGCGCGAGCGAGAGCCGTCCTCCCGGCTGGAGTTCCGACATCGCGGGCACGGTCTTCAAGCGCACGCCCGCGCTGGCGCACGCCGCGGCGAGATCGCGCACCACGCGCCCCGGAAGCTCGGGATTCGCCACGACCGCCACCTCGGGCCGCTGCTCGCGGAGCACGCGCGCGACGTCGGCGAGCGTGCCGAAGACGCGCAGCCCCTCGACCAGGTGACCGGTGAGGCGCGGGTCGGGATCGAGGAAGCCGAGCGGCTGGAGCGACTCCTCGCCCGAATGCCGGCGCAGCATCTCCTGGACGAGACTCACGCCCGCGTGGTCGGCGCCGATCACCAGCGCCGCTACCGGGCGCGCGCCGCTCCCGCCGAGAGTCCGCTCGCGCCAGAGGCGCCACGCGAGGCGCACGCCGCCCATGAGCACCAGCTCCCATGCCCAGACGAGGAATGCGAGGCCGGCGGGAAACGGCTCGCGCACCGTGAGCGAGACCATTGCGGCCCACGCCAGCGCCGAGAGCGTCACGCCGCGCAGGATCTGGAACACGGTCGCGGTCCCCGCGTAGCGCCAGAGCCCGTGGTAGAGCCCCGCGACCCAGAAGGCGATCAGCGACAGCACCGTGAACGCGGGCGCCACGCTCGCCCACACCACGAGGGCGCTGTGCGGCACGCGGCCGTCGTAGCGGAGCAGCAGCGACAGCCCGGCCGCGGCGTGGACCAGCCCCACGTAACCCGCCGTCAGCACGAGCGTGCGCGGGGCCTTGCGGAGGTTCATGGGTCCTCCGCCGTGGGGGCCGCGGGACCGGTCGGCCGCAGGGATGGTGGCGCTACGGAATACGGACGAACATCAGGTCGGCGCATGGCTCCGTCAGATGGACTCGTTGCGAGATGCCATTGGAGCCAAAGCCTAACATGCCGCGGGACGCTGGCCTGCCCGCGGCGCGGCGTCGCCGGGGTCGTCAGGGCCAGCGCTCACGCGCCCCGCCCGGCGGCGCGGGGCACGCCGCCGGGTGCGTTCATGGACGGGAGCTACTGCCGCGCGGTGCTGGAGGGCACACGTGCGCTGACGGTCCGTTGCGCGGGCGTGACGATGCGCGCGGGCGAGGAGCCGCCGTTCCTCATGAACGGCGCGATCGAACCGCGGTCGATGGGCTGGCGTCGCAGCCCCCAGAGATCCTGCAGCACGAAATCGACGAGCTGGATGCAGTCCGGCCGGGCATAGCTCCAGAGGCTGAAGCCGGAGAACACGAACTGGTGGGCCTGGCTCCCGTGATAGTAGGTCATGCTCGGGGCGTCGTTCTGATCCGGGTCCCGACCCGGCATTCGACCATGCAGCAGCACGACGGCTTCCGAGACCATGAGCGTGTCGAGCACCACCTGTTCGTGATCGACCGCCGGATCGGGGTCCACGTCCTCGAGGATCGAGTTGCCTTCCAGGAGGTACTCGGACGGATAGCTCGTCTGGTAGAACGAGCCTGCGTTACCCGGCAGCCGGGTCGGCGGCAGCGGATCCGTCGCATCCGTCTTCCAGCGCATTTCTGCAGGCAACCTGGAGTAGTTCGGAGAGTGGAGCGTCGTGAGGGAGTACCGGTCGAAGTGCGACCACGGCCGGTTGAGCACGGTGAACGGGACGTTCCGCACCGTGTCCAGTTCGCCGCCGACGCTCCGCAGCGTGTCGTTCGCGTAGTCGTAGCGGAACGTCCGAACCCCGCCCTTGGTGACGCCGATCGAGGACTGCCAGTGCGCACCGTCGTACATGATGCGGCTCGGCGCCAGCTCCCCGTACTGCGCGGCGCTCGAGAAGATCGTGGTCTGGCCGTGGTTGTTGCTGCCGTGGAGTTCGTCAAAGTGCCGCAGCGACGCGTACGCCGCACCGCCACCCGCCAGCCACACGCGACCGCCGAGCTGGGTGTAGGCCTCGAGCGTGCTGGCATGGCCCGGCGCACTCATGGCGTAGAGCGCGGTGATCGGCTTGACGAGCTGCTCATCGGTCTCGGTGTAGGTTGCGCCCTCACCGTCGACGAGCCAGATGAGGTTCTTGTACTTGCCGATGTTCGCCAGCAACACGCCGTTGGCGGGGTTCTCGAGCCCGAGCCGCGTGCCGAGCGTGTCGTACGAATAGCCCGCGAGCAGGCCGGGCTGGGTCACCGCGCCGGTGGTGGGGTTCTGCGTGCAGCGCCACGGGACGTTGCCGCGAGCGAACATGAACGTGTCGAACTCGGCGCGCGCCGGCCAGAGCTTGGTGTAAGTGAGCGGGCAACCGCCTTTCACCGGGATCTTGTCCGGTTCGAGCCGCGTGTCGTCGATCACCAGCAGCTCGTGGTCGAACGACGGCGTCACCGCGGTCATCTTGAGGATGCCGAGGCTCTTCTGGCCGTTGTTGTCGGCGCACTCGAGATAGAACCGGTGCACGCCATCGTCGAACCCGCGCAGCCTCACCCCGTTCGGCATGGTAGGGCTCGGCTGGCTCCAGTGGATGTAGTCGTTCGCCTCGTCGCTGCGCGGCGTCTGGTCGTTGATGTTGCCGTCCACCATCCAGCGGAAGTACTGGATCAGCGAGCCCGGGGACGGGATGGCGTCCCAGTTCACGTCGATGGGAGTGTGCGACGGGACCTCGATCGGGATCTCGCGCAACGGGTCGCTCGAATAGCCCCCGGAATCGTAGGTGTAGTCGATGTACTGGTTGTAGATATGGATGCGGGG
>CAYSWZ010000166.1:0-2733 GCA_964434945.1 uncultured bacterium
GTGGCGGTCTCGACGCTCAACATTCCGCATCCCTACCCGGATGGTGCCGCCGAGATGTGGATCGGTTCCCATGCCCAGCTTCTCGCAATAGGTCGAGCCCTGACCTACGCGGTCACGCTGCGTGACACGGGCGAGCTGGCGGGTGCGGTCGGACTGGTGCTCGAGCCCGCACACGCGCGTGGCGAGCTGGGCTATTGGGTCGCGCAGCCGCTCTGGGGGCGTGGCATCGCGACGGAGGCGGCCCGAAAGCTCCTGACCCATGGATTCGAGACCCTGGGCCTGAACAGGATCCAGGCGGTGCACTTCAGCACGAATCCGGCCTCGGGTCGGGTGATGCAGAAGCTCGGCATGCAATTCGAGGGCATCCGCCGGCAGCATGTTCGTCGCTGGGATCGATTTCACGACGTCGCGGAGTACGCGGTCCTGAGCGAAGACTGGCGCGAGGCGTCGCGGGGCTCGGAACTCGGCTAGTTCGCGCGCCGCACCTTCTGGCCCTGTTCGAGCTCGGCGCGCGCGACCGGCTTTCCGTCCACGACCAGGTCCACGAACGTGACCGGCAAGCCGTCGGCGTCGAACGGCTTCGGGCCGTCCTGCAGGTGATAGTGGACGTGCGGCTCGCTGGTGTTGCCCGAGTTGCCGCAGCGGCCGATCTCGGCATCGGCCTCCACGTGGTCACCGGTCTTGAATCGCAGCGAGCCCGGCTGCAGGTGGGCGATGAGCGAGTACTCGCCGTCGCCGTGGTCGAGGATCAGCGAGTTGCCGGTGGCGTGCGCGGGGTCCATCTGGCCGGGCGGATTGTCCGGCAGGCCGTCCTGCACCCACACCACGGTGCCCGCGGCCGGGGCCAGCACCGGCTGGCCGTAGCAGTAGTAGTCGGCGAGGTTCTTCCCGTCGCCCGAGTGCGTGCGGCCATCCCGCATGATGAGGATGTCCGACGCGAAGCGTTGGTCACGGGTGAACGCATGGTAGTTCTGCTTGAGCGTGCGCCCGCCCCACACGACCGTCCATTCTCCGCGGACCGGCAGGTGCAGAGTCGTCCGGGTCCGGTAGTCGAGATGCGGGCTCGGGTACACCTTCCGGGGCTGGTCCGCGGGCGGCCGCAGGAGGAGCCCACTCACGCGGCCATCGACATCGAACGCGAACACCAGCTCGAGCGGCTGCGGGAACTTCGCGAACCGACAGAGCGCGCGGTAGACGAGGGTCCCAGGTTCCAGCGTGGTCACGCTGTCGCTCAGCAGCGAGTCGAGCGATCCCGTCTGCGACTGCATCGAGGCGAGCGTGACGGCGAACGCGGCCGAGTCCTTGAGCGCCGTGCGCATGGTGGCGTCGAACTCCCTCCAGAGGGGCGCGGCGTCGGCGCGGACGACGAACGGGACGAGCGCGCGTGCCTTCACGCGCGCCGAATCGGCAGTGAACCCGCCCGCGCGGGCGGGCGGGCTGCCCGCCGCGAGCATCAGCGCGGCGAGCAGCCCGAGGACGACTCGCTCGGCGCTCATGTCTGGTCTCCACGACGCGCGTCGCGCTCGGCGAGCGACAACTCCAGGCCCAGCACCTCCGCGCGCACGCGCAGCTCCGCCCAGCGCACGAGATAGGCGATCAGAAACGGCAGCCCGATGGCGCACCAGAACACCAGTCCATACACCATGAAGCGCACCCCCTGGGCCACGTCCGGCGTTTCGAGTCCCGCCCACAGCATCAGGCCCGCGACCAGGAACGTGAACACGACGATCAATTGTGTGCGCGCCGCGCCGTGGGTGAAGAAGCGGTCCACACCGCTCGCCAGCACCGAGCCGCTCGCGAGGACCCAGCCCACGCTGAACGCGAATCCCACCACCAGCGCCACGATCTCGACCGGCCGTCCACCGACACCGTGCTCGAGGAAGAGCTGGACGAAGCGCACGGTCATCGCGAGGGCGAGCACCAGCCCGAACGCATGCGATGCGCGTTGGATCGTCGTCAAGCGCTGCTCCGCCAGCGAGCGGACCCGCTCGCGGTAGCGCCGCTCGAGTTCCGGTGTGACGCCCTCCGCCGCCAGCAGGCTGTCTCTCAGACCGTTTCCGTTCATTGCGATCCTCCTTCGAGCCGGACTCTCAACGCGCGCCGCGCGTGGAAGAGCCGGGACTTGACGGTGCCTTCCGCGGCGCCGGTGATGGCGCCGATCTCCGCGATCGAAAAGCCCTCCAGGAAGTGCAGCGTGAGCACGTCCCGGTGGGCGAGGCTCAGGCCGGCGAGGGCACGATGGATGTCGAGCGCTGCGAATCCCGCGAGCGAGGGCTCGGTGGGCTCCGCGGGAATCGCGTCCGCACCGTCTTCCTCCGGCAGCGGCTCCGAGGGACGCCTGCGCTCGCGCTCACGGAACGCGACGCGGCGCGCGATCGCGTAGAGCCACGCCGGGAATGCGCGGTCGTCCCGCAGGCGCGGCAGTCCGCCCACCACCAGCAGCCAGGTCGTCTGGAGCGCATCCCACGCGTCCTCCTCGGTGTCGAGGAGACGCCGGAGGTAGTAGAGCAGGGGCCGCTCCCACATCCGGAGGAGCTCGGCCAGCGCCGCGCGCCCGCCGGCCCGATGGCGAAGCAGCAACAGCCGGCTTCTCACCGCATCGATCTCGGCGGACATCACGACCTCCCGTGTGGACTCCCGACACCAAGGAGACGCGGAACCTCCGGGAAGTTCAATCCAGCGCGTGTGCTCCCAAGGGATGCCGGCGTGACGCCGGGCCGGGTCGCGGGGGCG
>CAYSWZ010000167.1:0-18883 GCA_964434945.1 uncultured bacterium
TCGTCGCTCGCGACGCTCGACAGCATCGTCACGACGTATCGCGATCACGCCGCGTTCCTCGGCTACTACTTCGGCGACGAGCCGCCCGCCTCGCGCTTCCCGCGGATCGCGGAGTGGTCCCGCCTGCTGCGAGCGTACGACCCGCCGCATCCGGCGTGGAACAACCTGCTCGGGCGGAGCGCCTTCCCGACCCGCGCGGATTGGCTCTCGTACCTGCGGAGCTACGCCACCCAGGTGCAGCCGGCCGTGCTGTGCACCGACACTTACGATCACCTCGTGACCGGCGATCGCGGCCAGTTCGTGGACAACGTGGCCGGCACCGCCCAGGTGGCGCGCGAGTTCGGCCTGCCGTTCTGGGGCATCCTGCTGGTGACGCAGCATCTCAATTACCGCGACCCGGATGACGCGCTCGTGCGCTGGCAGGTGGCGCAGTGGCTCTCCTACGGCGCGCGCGGCATCGGCTACTTCACCTACTGGACGCCGGCGCCGGACACGAGCATGAACTGGCACGACGGCATGATCCGCTGGGGGACCGGCGAGCGCACGTCGCACTACGATCAGGTCCGGACGCTCAACCTGCGTGTGAAACCGCTCGGCGAGGAGCTGGCCGGGCTCGCCTGGCTGTCCACCGAGCACGCGGGCGGAACGCCGGCGGGCGGAACGACGTTCGCACCCGATTCGCTGGTTGCGGCGGTCGAGGGGCGCGCCACGCTCGGCACGTTCGCCGATGCCGGTGGCACGCCCTACCTGTTCTTGGCGAACCGGGATTCCTCCGCGGCGCAATCACTCGCGCTCGAGCTGGTGGGGGAGCGGACGGCGGAGCGGTTCGGCGATGCCGGCGGCTGGCAACCGTGGCCCACGGCCGCGACGGCGAGCGGGCGTCGGCTCGAGCTGTCGCTCGCCGCGGGCGACTTCGCGCTCTTTCGTTTGAGTGGCACGTGCAACTCGCTCACCTCGGGCGACTGTCACGCCGTGCTCGCCGCCACGCCCAACCCCGGCCTGATCGGGGTGCGGTTCGCGGCCACGGGCGTGCGCGGAGGCAGCACGCTGACGCTGCTCGACGTTTCGGGCCGGCGCGTGTGGGGGCGCGTGCTCGCGGGAGAGGCGCCGGTGGTGGTGTGGGACGGGCGCGCCGACGACGGCTCGCGCGTCCACCCGGGCTTCTTCTGGGCGCGGCTCGCGGACGCCCGCGGGACGGTGGTGAGGCGCGTGGTGTGGCTGGGCGCGCCGTGAGTCCGCCGCGCCGGCGCACGCTCGCGGCGGTGACCCGTGCGATCGTGGCCTGCGAGCGCTGCCCGCGGCTGCGTGCGTACTGCGCCGCCGTGGCGCTCGCCAGGCGTCGCGCCTATCGCGACGAGGAGTACTGGGGCCGACCGGTGCCGGGCTTCGGCGATCCGCGAGCGCGGCTCGTGATCGTGGGGCTCGCGCCGGGTGCGCACGGCGCGAATCGCACCGGCCGCATGTTCACGGGCGACTCGAGCGGCGACTGGCTCTACGGGGAACTGCATCGCACGGGTTTCGCACGGCTGCCGACGAGCGAGGCGCGCGACGACGGCCAGCGCCTCTCCGACTGCTGGATCACCGCAGCGGCCCGCTGCGCGCCGCCCGGCAACAAGCCGCTGCCGGAGGAGCTCGAGCGCTGCAGGCCGTTTCTTTCCGATGAGCTTCGTCTCCTGACCCGAGCGCGTGTCGTGCTGGCGCTCGGACGGATCGGGCACGAGGCCTGGCTCAAGGCGAGCGGCTGGTGGGAACGGCTGCCCCCGCGGCGGCGGCCGGCATTCGCGCACGCCGCCGAGCACGCGCTCGCCGACGGCACGACGCTGCTCGCGAGCTACCACCCGAGCCGGCAGAACACGCAGACCGGCCGGCTCACCCGTGCCATGTGGGCGCGCGTGTTCGCGCGCGCGCGGGAGCTGCTGGACGCGGCAAAGTGACGCAAAGTCGTTGGCGCCCGACGCGGCCGATGCTAGCGTGCGGCGCCGGCTCCGCCACGCGCACGCTCGAGGAACCCGCATGACCACCGCCGCCCCCAGGGCCCGGTCCGGCCCGCTCGACATGAACGGCTACCAGTGGACGGTGCTGTTCGCCGCCTGGCTGGGGTGGGGCTTCGACGTATTCGACGGCCTGCTGTTCAACTACGTGGCCCCGAACTGCGTGCCCACGCTGCTCCACCTCCCGCTCGGAAGCGCCGAGGCAAAGGCCGCGACGCTGCGCTACACGGGCCTCCTCACCTCGCTCCTGCTCGTCGGCTGGGCCATCGGCGGGATCGTGTTCGGCCGCATCTGCGACCGCATTGGCCGCACGCGCACGCTGCTCCTCACCATGCTGCTCTACTCCCTCGGCACGGCGGCGTGCGCGCTCGCCCCGAACCTCGGCTGGCTCGCGTTCTTCCGGCTCGTCGCGAGCCTCGGCATCGGCGGCGAGTGGGCGGCGGGCGCGGCCATGGTGGCCGAGGTGGTGCCCGAGCACCGCCGGGTCGAGGCGGGCGCGATCCTCTACAGCTCCTCGCCGCTCGGATTGTTCCTCGCCACGTTCGTGACCTGGCAGATCCAGGGCGTGCACATGAGCGCCCATCCCGAGACCGCGTGGCGTTACGTGTTCCTCACCGGGCTCATCCCGGCCGCGGTCGCGTTCGCGGTGCGGTTGTTCATCCGCGAGCCCGAGCGCTGGCGGAGCGCACGCGGCGCCGCGCCTCCTCCGAAACTCATGGAACTCTTCTCGCCGCGCTGGCGCGGCACGACGCTGTCCGGGCTCGCGATGTCGTTCGTCGCGCTGGTGACGTGGTGGAGCTGCAACGCGTTCATGCCGCTGGTGGCGAGCGGGCTCGCGGCGGGCACCTCGGCGGCACAGAAGCTCGAGCCCGCGGCGGCGCGCATGCTGGGCGAGAGCTGGAAGGCACTCGCGACCAACTGCTTCAACCTCGGCGGGCTCGCCGGCACGCTGCTCACCGTCCCGCTCGCGAAGCATCTCGGCCGGAAGCCGATGTACTTCCTCTACTACCTGAGCGCCGGCATCGCCGTGATGTGCGCGTTCGGCCTGCCGATGCCAAGCCACACGCGGCTCTACATGTACTTCTTCATCGGGCTCACGGTGTTCGGCGTGTTCGGGAGCTTCACCTACTACCTGCCCGAGCTGTTCCCGACGCGCCTGCGCGGCACCGGCGCGGGCTTCTGCTACAACGCCGGGCGCATCGTCGCGGCGATCGGGCCGGTCGTGGTCGGGAGCGTCGCGAGCCGGGGCGCGGACGCGCTCGCCTCGGCGCTGCGGGTGCTGTTCTGGGTCGGCGCGGTGCCGCTCGCGGGGCTCTTGCTGCTGCCGTTCGTGGTGGAGACACGGGGGCGGGTGCTCGAGGATTGAACGTGGGGCGGCACCGGATTTCATGCCGGGCTGCCGGCCGAGGGCGCGGGGATGTGAACGCAGTGCGGTGCGAGCGCACGCAGGGCCACCTTCAATCGCTCTTCGAGCGGAGCGTCCGGGAGGTGCGCGCAGGCCGCGGCGCCCTTCTGGGCTGTTGCGCGGTTGTATCCGAGCTCGCGAAGCCAGGGGATGACGTCCTTCTCTTCACGGGCCCTCGCCTCGGCGCGGGCACGAGCGTCGGCTTCAGCGTGCGCGACGCGGTTCTGCTCCGTCCGCTCACGCTGGGCCGCGCGCTTCCCGGCCATGAAACGCTCGCCGTAAACCTGCTCGGCGGTCCACTGGTTGTGTGCACGGCAGCGGAGCCGGATGTTGCCTACCGTCGCACGGCCTCCGCGGGCGTATGGCTCGACGTGATCGAACTCTAGACTTGTGCAGGCGTCACAGCGCTTGCCTTGCTCGCTCACGAAGGTGCACCGGCCGCCGTCGCGCTCCCAGACCGTACGCTTCACGTCGGCCGGGATGTGCCGGCCATTCTCGGCGGCACGCTGCTCGCGACGCTGATCACTCTTCGCGAACTTCCGCTTCTCGAGCGCATGAACGAGCACGTCCAGCGCCCGCTCGAAGACCTTGGCGACGTCGCCCGAGGGCAGCGCGCGCCCGAGCAAGGCCTGCGCGTACCGCAACTTGTCGTGCGTCCCCTGATCGACGGTGAACTGCAGTGCGTACCGGCCCGGCGAGAGGGGATCGACTCTGGCGCGGGTGGCGGGAAGTGGTCCTGCGCCCACCGGCACATCCGAGGAACGGCCGGGACCAACTCGCTCCAGCGCGAGTTGCAGCACAGCCGATCCCGGGCCAGCTGCTGGGGTCGCAACTTCCCTGACGATCGTCGGCACGTCCGGCTTCGGGAAGCGCTCGGCGAGCAGTAGCCGGATCTCGTCCTTCGTCCGGCCTGCGGCGGCGGACACGAGTTCACCCGCCGTCTCCGGCGTCAGGTACCCCCGGAGGAGCAGGACGGCGGTCAGGTTCAGCTTTCCCCCGGCCAGCGCGTGAAAGAGGACGGGGAATTCCCGCGCCGTGCGCGCGACCGTGATCCGCCGGAACGCCGCGTGCCTCGTCATTCGCAGCTCGCCGACGCAGTACGAGTGCATCGAGTCGTAGGCCGCCGGCAAGTAGAGCTTGCGGGCATCCGTCTCCGCCAGGTCGGCCAGGAACGTCGCGACCGCGGCGTGTTCGTCGGAGAAGTGGGTGGCGAGATCGCGCAGGAGGCTGTGATCGGCGAGGTGCGTGCGAACGAACTTGTCCATGTCGGGTCTCCGCGATGAAGGTCACTCGCGGGGGCAATTCCATTTCTACCACGTGCATTTTCGGCGCAAGTGGGCGCGGCGTGAGCGCATGAATGACGCCGGGGCGAGAACTTTCGTGACAACGCATGCGAAACTTCACAGCGCTCGACGCGGCGCGCTCGTGCGCGCGAATCATGAGCGTGTGGTGACTTACCAGGTATTGGCTGCGATTCCCTGTCAACGAGGAATTCCTCGTGCACGACACAATTCGCATGATCGCCCGGCAGTCCGAGAGCAGTCCGGCGCCCGTCACACGGATCCAGGCCACCGGCGAGGAAATCGCGGCATGAGAACCCGAGCGAGCTCCTCGCGCCAGCTCGTTCGCATGAACGCCGTTGCGTGCGTGCGACATTTCCCGGTTGACGCGCGCCGCGACAGGCCGCATGGTGCGCGTGACATCTCCTGGGTGCCCCGCACGACGCGGGGGAAAAGGGAAGCGGGTGAGAATCCCGCGCGGTCCCGCCACTGTGATGGGTGATGCGCATTCGAACGCCACCGGGCGACCGGGAAGGCGGATGCGCTCCGGACGAAGCGCCGCTCGCGCGACGCGAGGTCCGGTGGCCCTCAGTCAGGAAACCTGCCCCGGAGCCATGGACCCGTCGCCTCGTGAGACAGGCGCCCCGGGATGAGCCGTCCGCGGCCCCGGTGCGCGAGTCCTCCAGCGCCGGGGCCTTTCGATTCAGGCGCGAAGGACGCCATGATCGAGACGCTCATCCTGATGTGCTCTTTGGCCGGGGGTTCGCCGGCCCCGCCTGGTCGCGTGCGCGACAACGCGGCATCGCTCCCCGACTCGGGGGCGGTCGCCGTGACGTCCGACAGCCTGCTCCACGCCTTGTCGCGCACGCCCATACTCCCGCGCCCGGTGGTGACGCTGCCGCCGGTGCACGTGGACGCCGACCGCGAGCGGGCGAGCCGGCGTGCGCCCACGGCATTCGTCACCACGCTCTCCGCCCAGCGCGACACCCGCGCGCTCTCGTCGCTCCAGGATGCGCTCCTCGAGGCCGCGGGCGTGCGCGTGACGCAGTACGGCGGCATGGGGTCGTTCTCCACCATGTCACTCCGGGGTGCGGCGCCGGGGCACGTCACCGTGCTCCTCGACGGCGTGCCGCTCACGTCGGCCGCGCACGGCATCGTCGACCTGGCCGACCTGCCCGCCACCGCGGCGGAGGCGATCGAGGTGTACCGCGGCGCGGCGCCGGTCTCGCTCGCAACGCCCACGCCGGGAGGGGCGGTGAACGTGCTCACGCAGGCCGGCGCCGGGGTGCGCACGTTGCGGCTCGCGACGGGCTCGTTCGGCACGAGCGAAGCGCAGGGGAGCTGGGGCGCGCACCACGGCGCGTGGTCCGTCCTCGCGCACGGTGGCTGGCAGGGGAGCAACGGTGACTATCGCTACCTGGACCACAACGGCACGCCGCTCGAGCCCGCGGACGACGTCATGGCCCGCCGGCAGAACGCGCGCTTCGATGCCGCGTCCGCGCTCGTGCGCGGCGCGTTCGCCCCGAGCGACCGCCTGCAGGCCACGGCGCACGTCGAGTATTTCCGGAGGAGCCAGGGCGTTCCGGGGCCGGGGGCCACGCCCGCGCTCGATGCGCACTTTGCGGGCGAGCGCGTGGTGGCGGCGGGCGGCGCGCGCTTCGGCTACGGCGCCGGCTGGCCGGCACTCGAGTGGCGGGCGAACGTCGCGCGCGGGAGAGCGAACCTGCGCGACACCGAGGGCGAGCTGGGCTACGGCAACGTGGACACGCACGAGCGCTTCGACGATGCGGGCAGCTCGCTCGAGCTGTCGAGCCCCGCGCGCTGGCGCCGGCTCTCGCTCAGCACCGGGGCAGCCGTGCGCGGCGAGCGCGCGCATCCCGCGGCGCCCACCGCGGGGCTTCCCGACCCGCCCCCGAGCACGCGCGACACGCGCTCGGCGTGGGCCAACGCCGATCTCCACCTCGCCTCCGATCGGCTGCTGCTGCACGCGGCCCGGCGCTGGGACCGCCAGGACGAGCACGTGTTCGACACGCGCTCCACCGGTGCACTCCGCGTTCAGGACGCCGGTCGGACGCTCGATTCGCCGCAACTCGGCGCGCGCATCACCCTCGGCCATGGACTCGAGGCGCGGGGAAATTGGTCGCGCACGAGCCGCGCGCCCGAGTTCGACGAGCTCTTCGGCAACGACGGCTCCGTGACCGGCAATCCGACGCTCGTCCCCGAGCACGCCGAGAGCTGGGATGCCGGGCTCGTCTGGAGCGGCTCGCTCGGCCCGGTGCACGTGAGCGCCGACTGGTCGCACCACGCCACGCACGCGCGCAACCTCGTGGTCTACGAGCGAAGCAATCCGCGCGGGGTCCGCCCGACGAACGTCGGCGCCGCCCGGATCGCGGGGGAGGAGTCGTCGCTGCACGCGGCGTGGCACGGCACAGAGTTGTCGGCGTCGCTTGCGCGGCTCTCGGCCACCGACTTGACGAACATCAGCTTCTACTACGGCCGGCGGCTGCCGCAGCGTGCCGAGCACCAGGGCGTGGCGCGGCTTGCATGGCACGGCGGGCCGTGGCTCGCCGCGGGCGAAGTGGAGTACCTGGGTGCCACGTATCTCGATCGCGTCAACTTCAACCTCACCCCGTCGCGCACGCTTGTCGGCGCTTCGCTCGGGAGGAGCTTCGGCGCCGTGCGGGTGCTCGTCGAGGGCCGGAACCTCGGCGACCGGCTCGTGGAGGACGTCGCGGGGTTCCCGCTCCCCGGGCGCATGGTGCTCCTCTCGCTCGGGCTCGACTTCTCGGAGGGATCCCGCGCCCCCTGAAGCACCACGCCAACCCGGCCCGCGCCGGCCGTCCGGTCTCGCACGACCTCTCGCTCCCACACCTTCCACCTTCCGGAGGACCCCTTGCACCGCACTGCACGCATCGCCCTGGCGCTGAGCGCCGCGCTCGTCCTCGTCGCCCCGCCGGCGCACGCCGCGCGCGCCTACGTCGTGGAATCCGATTTCTCCACCGGCTCCTTCAGCAGCGTAGACGGCCTCAGCAAGTCCCCGGCGTGTGATGTGGCGAGCGTCTATTCGGACGCGCGCGTGCGCTGGTACGACGGCCGCGTGTACGTCGTCAACCGGTTCGGAGCCGACAACATCGAGGTTCTGGACGGCGTGACCTTCGCGCTCGTCCGCCAGTTCTCCGTGGGCAATGGTTCCAACCCGTACGACATCGCGTTCGCCTCGCCGACGCACGCGTACGTCACGCGCTACGAGTCGACAGACCTGTGGATCGTCAACCCGGCGACGGGCGCGCACACCGGAACCATCTCGCTCGCGGCGCTCGCCGACGCCGACGGCATCCCGGAGATGGACCATCTCGAGATGGTCGGGCCGTTGTTGTTCATCTCGCTCCAGCGCGTGAACCGGAACGCCGGGTTCGCGCCCACGGATTCCTCGCTGGTGGCGGTGGTGGACACCCGCGTCGATCAGCTGGTGGACTGCGACCCCGTCACGCCCGGCGTGCAGGGCATCGTGCTGCCGCGCTCGAACCCGGTCACCCCGTTCGTGTTCGACAGGGCGCGGACGCGGCTCTACCTGGGATGTGTCGGCCACTACGGCATCGCGGACGGGGGCATCGTGCGCGTGGACCCCGTGGCGCTCCGCGCGGACGGCGTCGTCGCGGACGAGTACGGCCTGGGCGGCGACGTGCTGGACGTCGCGTGGTACGACGACGATCGCGCGTATGCGATCGTCAGCGACCCCTCCTTCAACACGCAGTTGATCCGCTGGTCCCCGGTCACAGGCCGGCGTACGGCCACGCTGTACGAGCCCGGAGGGTTCTCGCTCGCGGACGCGAAGGTGACCCCGGACGGGGCGGAGGTGTGGGTATGCAACTCGAGCTTCGGCTCGCCCGGGATCCGGGTGTTCTCCTGCGCCACCGGGCTCCAGGTCGGACCCGCCGTCGCGTGCACGCTCCCGCCCCAGGGGCTCGCGTTCGACGCTGCTGAACAGCAGGTGGCAGGCGTGGAGGCGAGCGTGCGCCCGGTCTCGTTCGCGCCTCCCTCGCCCAATCCGTCCCGCGGCCGGGTGCGGCTCGTCTTCTCGCTGCCGCCGGGCGGCACGGCGGACGTCGCGATCGTGGACGTGGCGGGGCGCCGAATGCGGGGCTGGACCCGCGTCGTGGCCGCTGCCGGCGCGGTCGAACTCTCGTGGGACCTGAACGACGACGCGGGGCGCCGCGTGCCCGCCGGGGTCTACCTCGCGAGCGTCCGGACTGACCACGGCGTGCTCTCGCATCGCGTACTCGTACTGCGCTGACGGGTCGCGCCGGGACTCCACCGGGTGCGAAGATGTGAGGCGTGGTGAGAATGAATCCTGCTGCCAGAAATCCCTTTGCATTCTGCACGCCGTCCGTCAGTATCGTGCATGGGCAGCCACCGCGCGGGCCCTCTAATTGCGCGGTCGGCGCCCGCGTCCGGCCCGCCCGCCGGACGAGCCGGGAAGGTGTCGGAGCGAGCCCCTGACCCGCTTCGATCCACGACTCGAGGGGTCGGCTGACGCCGGCCCCTCGTCGTATGTCCGGGGCCGTGCGCCCGCTCCGACCGCTGCCCGGGCCCCGATGGCACTCGGGCCGGCCGCCCGCTAGGCTCCCCGCTTCGCCCTCCGGGAGGTGCCATGAAGACGCTTCCTCCGCGGCTCGCCACGGGGTTCGCCGCAGCGCTGCTGGTTGCCCTTTCCGTGAGCGCGGCGTTCGCCGGCCCGGCCGCAGCGCCCGTGCCCGCCGTCCCCGCCGCCACTCCCGCGCCGACGCGCGACTACGTGGCGGAGGCGCGGGCCAGCTTCACGCCTGAAAGTCGCGCGTACCAGCGCATCCGCGTGACCTTGAGCCTCGCCTCGCCGCTGATCGGGGTCGCGGCCGGCCTGCTGCTGCTGTTCTCGGGCCTCTCCCAGCGCTTCCGCGACATCGCCCGGGCACGGGCACGCGGTCGCTGGGCCCGCGTGCTGGTGTTCTTCACGCTCTACTCGCTCGCCATGTTCGTGCTGCTCCTGCCGCTCGCCTGGTACGAGGACTATGCGATCGAACACCAGTTCGGCTTCACGAACCAGACGCTCTCCGCGTGGGGCGCCGACCAGTTGAAGGCACTCGCGTTCCAGGTCGTCGCCGTGGGCGTCGTGCCGCTGCTGGCGCTCGCATGGCGGGCGGTCGAGACGAGCCCGCGTCGCTGGTGGCTCTGGTTCGCGCTCGGCACGCTGCCGGTCTCGACGGCCAACGTGCTGCTCCAGCCGCTGGTATTCGATCCGCTCTTCAACCACTTCACGCCGCTCCACGACCAGGCGCTCCGCGCCGAGATCCTGGCGCTCGGAGCACGCGCCGACGTGCCGGCGAGGAACGTGTACGAAGTGGACATTAGTACGCGCACGAAGAAGATCAACGCGTACGTGAACGGCTTCGGCGTGTCACAGCGGATCGTGCTGTGGGACACCGCGCTCAAGAGCCTCTCGAAGGACGAGATCCTGTTCATGATGGGGCACGAGATGGGCCATTACGTCCTCAAGCACATCTGGAAGGGCCTGCTGTGGGTGGCGCTCGGCGCGTTTCCCGCGTTCTGGCTGGTGGACTGGTTCACACGCGGATTCCTGCGTGCGTTCGGCGGGCGGCTCGGGATCCACGAGGTGGGCGACCTGGCCGTGATCCCGCTCGTGATCGCGATGCTGAGCCTGGTCGGGTGGCTCGGCGAACCCGTCACCAACGCCATCTCGCGCCGGGTCGAGCACGAAGCCGACGTGTTCGCGCTGGAGCTGACGCACGACAACGACGCCGGCGCGAGGTCGTTCCTGAAACTCGCACAGGGAAACCGCAGCGATCCCGAGCCCGCGGCGTGGGTGAGGTTGATGCTCTACACGCACCCGCCGCTCGCCGATCGCATCCGGTTCGCGCTCGCCTACCAGCCCTGGGCGGAGGGGAAGCCCAACCGTTTCTACCACGGTCGCCCGGCGCCGGCGCCCGCGCAGCCCTAGCGGTTCTTCTGGTGCGGGTGGGGCAGGAGCCACACGCGCAGGTGGCCGTCGGCGCCGACCGTGGCGAGCCTACGGCCGTCGTTCGAGAATGCCAGGTCGCGCACCGCGGCGCCCGAGTGGGGGATCCAGTCCGCGACGGCGAGGCCGGTGTAGGCCCACAGGAGCCGGGCGCGACCCTCGTAAGCGGTGGCGACGTACCAGGCATCAGGGGAGACCGCCATGCGCCCGATACGCGCGCGGCCCGCGAGCGCGAGCCGCCAGCCCATCCGATACTTTCGCGCGTCCCAGAACGAGAGGTACTCGGTCGACTCGGCAACGGCCAGCGTGTAGCCGCTGGCGGAGAACGCGAGCTCCGTGGGAGCCGCTTCCATGAACGGGCCGAGCTCGCCCGCGATCGCGCTGTCGGCCGCGCTCCCTTCGCTGGTGTCGGCGCCGGCCTGGCTCACCGTGGGGCCGCCGAGGAACCGGATCATCCGGGTATCGGTCCACGCGAAAGCGCCGCTCGCGGGCGACCACGCCAGCCCGTGCGCCTGGGCGGGCATGCGGCCCTGCCAGCGAACGCTCCCGTCGTGCGTCTCGAGCACGCGCCCGAACGTGCCGTCGCTCCACGCCAGCTCGCTGCCGTCACCGGACAGCGCCAGCACCCGGCCGGTCCCCGGCGTGGCCATGAGCTGGGCACCGTCGCGCGAGCGCACGAGTCGCACGCTGTCGTAGGTCGCGACGGCGAGCGTCTCGCCGTCGGCGCTCGCGGCGAGTCCGTGCGCCGCGTAGGGAGGGAGCGTCGGCAGCCGCCACGCCGCGCGCTCTTCACCATCCGTTGCGCCCACGATCGCCACCCCACGGCCGAGCAGCGCCACCGCGACGAGCGAGTCGCCCGCGAGCCAGTGAACCTCGGAGCCTCCGTCCACCCGCGCATCGAGGGCGCGCTTCGGAGCACCCGCGCAGCCGGCCGCAACGAGGGCGAGGAGCGCGAGCGACAGGTCGCGACGCAACGCAGGCGAGAGGGAGCGCCGCGGCGGGCACACGGAGACGGGCGGCGGGGCATCGCGGTCGAGCGTGGCGTGCGACGTGGAAGGCGCTCCGCTGGGATCGAGGACCTGGTCGGGACAGGGGCGTCCGCGCGCTGCGCACGCCGAACCCGCATGGCGAGGGAAGCACCCGCCCTCGGTCGCGTCCAGCCGGGCGGATTCCGCTACCCTCTCCCCGCCATGCGCACGCCCCCGCTCCCCCTCGTCTGGCTCTTCGACATCGACGGCACGCTGCTGCTCACGCAGGGCGCGGGCCGCGACGCGCTGTCGCTCGCGCTCCACGACCAGTTCGGGATCGAGGACGATCTCAAGAGCGTCTCGTTCCGCGGCCGCACCGACCTCGTCATCCTGGCGGACGTCTGCGAGCGGCACGGGCTCGTGCTCCGCGACGGGGACCTGGCGCGGTACTGGGACCGCGTCGCGTACCACATGCGCATCCTCATGAACCCGCCGCGCGGGAGCCTGCTCCCCGGTGCGGCGGCACTGCTCGACGCCCTGTCGGTCGAGCCCGCGTGGGTGCGCGCGCTCCTCACCGGGAACGTGAGCGAGATGGCGCGCATCAAGCTGTCGTCGTTCGGCGTCTTCGATCGCTTCGCGTGGGGTGCCTTCGGGGAGGAGGCGCCAGACCGCGACGCGCTCGCGAGGCTCGCCGTGCATCGCGCCGCCGAGCGGCATGGCGTAACCCCGGACCGCTGCATCGTGGTGGGCGACACGGAGCTCGACATCGCGTGCGCGCGCGCAGCCGGGGCGCACGCGGTGGCGGTGGCGACGGGCGGGCAATCGCGCGCGGAGCTGCAGTCGCACGGACCGGACCTCGTGCTCGACGACCTCACCGAGCAGCAGCCGCTCTGGGATTGGGCCGGGCGCACGTTCGGTCAGTGATCGGGCCGGTCGCCATGGGGCGCGCGGCGTGGCGCCCGGCGCGCCGGCCCCGCGCCTGATGCCGTAGACTGGAGCCATGGTGCGATCACGGGAGTCGGCATTGTCCGGGCGGGCACTCGAGGCGGCCCCGCATCCTGCAGCGCGCGTCTCGAGGCGCGGACCAGGGAGATCATGAAGCGGCCGCAACGTCCGACACCCGAGATCTCCCCGGAACGCTCTTCCGAAAGCCCGGCCCGCATCCCGGCCGAATGGCCGCTGTGGGCGCTGCTCGTGCTGTTCATCGCCAGCGGCTGCTCGGCACTGATCTACGAGATCCTGTGGTTCCAGATGCTCGAGCTGGTGGTGGGCTCGTCGGCGCTCTCGCTCGGCATCCTGCTCGGAACCTACATGGGCGGCATGTGCATCGGCAGCCTGCTGCTGCCGCGCTTCGTGCTGCGCCGCGAGCATCCCATTCGCGTCTACGCACTCCTCGAGCTCGGCATCGCCGCGCTGGCGATCGTGGTGTATTTCGCCGTTCCACTCGTCGGCCAGCTCTCCGCGGGCGGTGGCGGCCAGGGCCTGTGGGGCATCCTGCTGCGCGCCACGATCGCGTGCCTGTGCCTGCTCCCGCCGACCATGCTCATGGGCGCGACGCTGCCCGCGATCTCCCGCTGGGTGGAGACGACGCCGAGAGGTGTGAGCTGGCTGGGCGTCCTCTACAGCAGCAACATCGGCGGCGCGATCGTCGGCTGCCTGCTCGCCGGGTTCCACCTGCTGCGGCTCTACGACCTCGTCGTGTCGCTGCTCGTGGCGGTGGGGCTCAACGTGTTTGCGGGCGGGCTCGCGCTGCTGCTCGCCCGTCGCACCTCGTACGCGGAGACCGCGCCGGAGGCGGCGCACGCGTCCGTGCCCGTGCGCCTCGGAGCGGCGCACGTCGCGACCGCGATCTCCGGGCTGTGCGCGCTCGGCGGGCAGGTGGTGTGGACGCGCATCCTGGCGCTGCTGCTGGGCGCCACGGTCTACACGTTCTCCATCATCCTCGGCGTGTTCCTGTTCGGGCTGGGCGTCGGCAGCAGTTTCGGGGCGATGCTCGCCCGCTCGAGCCCGCAACCGCGTCGCGAACTCGGCCTCTGCCAGCTGCTCCTCGCCGTGGCGATCGCCTGGTCGGCCTACATGGTGAGCAGCTCGCTCCCCTACTGGCCCGTCAACTTCTCGCTGTCGAGGAATCCCTGGATCACGTTCCAGATGGACCTCGCGCGCTGCGTGTGGGCGCTGTTCCCGCCCTCGGTGCTGTGGGGCGCGAGCTTCCCGCTGGCGCTCGCCGCGGCCAGCCGGCCGGGCGCCGATCCGGCCCGCGTCGTGGCCAGCGTGTACGCCGCCAACACCATCGGCGCCATCGTCGGCTCGCTCGCGTTCACGTTCCTGATCCCGGTGATCGGGACACAGGCCGAGCAGCAGGTCATGGTCGGGCTCTCCGCCGCGGTGGGCGTGCTGTTGCTGGCGCCGCTCCCCTTGTCGCAGGGCGGCGGCGTGCGCACGTGGCTCAAGACCGGCGCGGTCGCGCTCGGCGTGCTCGCGGCGGGGCTCGCGGTCTGGAGCGTGCCGCCGCTGCCCAGCGCGCTCGTGGCCCTCGGCCGCTTCGTCGTCTTCCGGCTCACCGATCCGGGGGTGCCGAGCGACGTGCGGAAGGACCCCAACATTCTCTACATGGGCGAGGGGCTCACCGAGTCGGTGGCGGTGTCCGAGAAGAGCGGCGTGCGCATCTTCCACGTGAGCGGCAAGATCGAGGCCTCGACTTCGTATGTCGACATGCGGCTCCAGCGCATGCTCGGCCACCTGCCCGCGCTGGTGAACCCCGAGCCGCACTCGGTGCTCATCGTCGGCTGCGGCGCGGGCATCACGGCGGGGTCGTTCACGCTCTACCCGAGCATCAAGCGCATCGTGATCTGCGAGATCGAGCCGCTCGTGCCGCGCCGGGTGACGCCCTACTTCCGGAACGAGAACTACGACGTGCTCTCCGATCCGCGCGTCGAGGTCGTGTACGACGACGCGCGCCACTACGTGCTCACGACCAAGGAGAAGTTCGACATCGTCACCTCGGATCCGATCCATCCGTGGGTGCGCGGCTCGGCTTCGCTCTACAGCCGCGAGTACTTCCGCCTCGTGAAGAGGCTGCTCAATCCCGGCGGCGTGGTGTCGCAGTGGGTGCCGGTCTACCAGGCGAGCGAGGACGCGGTGAAGAGCGAGCTCGCGACGTTCTTCTCCGTGTTCCCCAACAGCACGGTGTGGGCCGGGATCAACGCGGGGGCCGGCTTCGACCTGGTCATGCTCGGCACCGACGGGCCCACGACCATCGACCTCGCGGGGCTCCAGGCTCGGGCGGCCCAGCCCGAGTTCCGGCCGGTCGCCGAGTCGCTGCTCGGGGTGGGGTTCCGCTCCCCGTTCGAACTGATGGGCGCGTACCTCGGCCGCCCCGCCGATCTCAAGGACTGGACCGCCGGCGCCGTCATCAACCGCGACGGCCGGCCGTGGCTCCAGTACCGCGCGGGCTGGGATTCCTACTCGGAGCAGCGTCACGACCTGTTCGACGTGATCGCCCGCTACCGTCGCTTCCCGGTCGGGCTGTTCACGGGCCCGGAGGCGCTGCAGCAGGCGGTGCGCGAAGCGGGATCGGCTCCGGCGGGCGGGTCCGCGGGCGATTCGAGCGCGGCGGGCCGGGCGCATCGCCCGGAGACGCCGAACGGCCCGGCCGGCAGCGGGGGAGCGCAGCCCTAGCCCGGGCTGGCCAGCTAGCCCGTTCCGTTCTCCTCGACGCGCCGGCGCGCGTCTTCCATCAGCAGCAGCGCATCGTCGAGGTTGAACACCGGCCGGACGCCGGGAAACTCTCGTGCGAGCGCCTCGACCGGGCGGTAGAGCACGGGGAAGTCGCAGCTCTTGAGGAGCGAGAGGTCGTTGAGCGAATCGCCCATCGCCGCCACCTTGTAGCCCGCGCTCTTGAAGCCCGACACGATGCGCTCCTTCTGCCCGCGGATGCGCAGCTTGAATCCGGTGATGCGGCCGGCGGCGTCGAGCTCGAAGCGGTTCGCGAACAGCGATGCGTGCCCGAGCTTGGCCGCGAGCGGTTCCGAGAACTCGTGGAACGTGTCGGAGATGATCACCACGTTCCCGAGCGACCGCAGTCGTGACATGAACTCGCGCGCGCCGAGGAACGGCTCCACCGCGTGCGCGAGGGCCTGGAGGTCGGCGAGCTTGAGGCCGGCCCGCGCTGCCGCGGCCACCCGACGCCGCATCAGTTCGTCGAAGTCCGCGGTGTCGCGCGTCGTGAGCGAGAACTCCGGCACGCCGAAGTGGCTGGCCAGCACGGGCCAGATCTCGGGGGCGAGCACGCCTTCCAGGTCGAGGGCGAAGATCATGAGCCTGAAGAGTAGCATGGCGAAGCTGCGAGGATGGGCGCGGTCGCCACGCCGCCGTGTCGCCCGGCGGGCGGAGAGTCGCGCCCGGCGCGAGAATGCGCGCGTGCCCCGATCGGGCGGCCGGTCTATGCTCGATGCGGGTATCATGCCATCCGAATCCCCCGGAAGGTGCTGCACGCGTGATCGGTCGCCGGCTGAGGCATTACCGGATCATCGACCTGCTGGGCCAGGGTGGGATGGGCGTGGTGTACCGCGCACAGGACGAGCACCTCGAGCGCGAAGTGGCGATTAAGCTCCTGGCGACGGGATCGCTCGCGAACGAAGACGCACGCCGGCGGTTCCGCAAGGAGGCCCTGGCGCTGTCCCGCCTGCAGCATCCGAATGTCGGCGTGATCCACGACTTCGATTCCGAGGACGGCGTGGATTACCTTGTCATGGAGCTGGTCCCGGGCGAGGGGCTCGACGAACGGATCCGTCGTGGGCGGGTGGGCGAGACGGAGGTCGTGCGGCTCGGTGAGCAGCTCGCCGAGGGCCTCGCGGCCGCGCACGCGAGCGGCGTACTCCACCGGGACATCAAGCCACAGAACCTGCGTGTCACTCCTTCCGGGCAGCTCAAGCTTCTCGACTTCGGGCTGGCGCGCGCACTTCCGCGCGCGACCGCGCAGGCCGAGACGCTGACCGCCCCGGGAGCCGGGAGCGTGGCCGGGACGTTGCCTTACATGTCACCGGAACAATTACGCGGCGAGCTGCTCGACGAACGCTCCGACGTGCACGCGGTGGGCGCGGTGCTCTACGAGCTGGCTTGCGGCAAGGGCGCGTTCGCGCGCGCGACGCCGGAAGCCACCATGCTGGCAGTCCTGCACGAGATGCCGCCGTCGCTGTCCGCGCAGGGGGCGGGGACAGGGCCCGAGCTGGAGCGCATCATCTTCAAGTGTCTCGAGAAGTCGGCGAACGATCGGTACCAGTCCGCGCGCGAACTCGCCGTGGATCTGCGCCGACTGGGGCACCGCTCGGGGCAGTCTGCCGGCGGGGCCGCGAAGGCGGGCCGATTTCCGCAGCGAACCCGGGCGCAAGTCGCCCTCCCCGCCGCACTGGCGGTGGTCGCGCTGCTCGTCCTGACCACGGTCTTCGTGTTCGACTTCCGGGGAGTTCGGAGCCGGCTCCTCGGCCGTCGGCCGGACGGAATCACCTCGCTCGCGGTCCTCCCGCTCACCAACCTTTCGGGCGACTCCGAACAGGAGGTGTTCACCGATGGGATGACAGACGAACTCATCACGCGACTGGCGCAGGTGGGCGCGCTGCGCGTCATCTCGCGAACCTCGGTCATGCGGTTCAAAGGGACGAAGCTTCCGTTGCGCGAGATCGCACGCGACCTGGGGGTGAACATGATCGTGGAGGGCAGCGTGCTGCGCGCGGGCAACATGGTGCGCATCAGCGCTGAGCTCATCGAAGCCCGGAGCGATCGGCACATCTGGGCGAACAGCTACGAGAAGGAGCTCCAGGACGTGCTGCGGATCCAGGGGGACGTGGCCGAGGCCGTGGTCGCGAGCGTCCGCGTCAAACTGACCCCTGCCGAACGCACGCGCATCGGCACGGCCCGGAGGGTGGACAAGAACGCGTTCGAGTCCTATCTGCGGGGTGTCGCCGAATTCAATCGCGAGACCACGGAAGGATACCGCAACGCGCTTTCGAGCTACGAGCTGGCGATCGCTCGCGATTCCTCGTACGCCCCGGCGTATGTCGGACTCGCGCTGGCTTACGAATTCATGTCCGGGATCTTCATGAACTCGACCGAGGCCATTCCCAGGGGGCGTGCCGCGCTGGCCAAGGCCTTGCAGCTCGAGCCCGAGAACGCCGCAGCGCACGCTGCACTCGGCTACATGAAGATGGTGCACGATTGGGATTGGAGTGGGGCGGAGCGTTCGCTTCGTCATGCACTGGACCTCAATCCGAACGAGGGGACCGCCCACCAGAATCTCGGGGTGCTGATGGTCGTGCTCGGGCGATTCGACGAAGCGAGTCGAGAATTCGAGCGCGCGCGTGAGATCGATCCCCTCTCACCCCTCACCGCCGTCATGTCCTTGTGGCCCCTGTTCGAAGGGCGGCGCTGGGACGAGGCGGTCGCCGAGGCGACGACCGTGGTGGACAACGATTCGACGCTCTACATGGCCCGGATGGTGCTGGGGCAGGCACGGTTCTTCCGCGGCGAGCACGACGATGGACTCGCGGACCTCAAGGCTGCCACGCGTATGGATCCCGGGAATCCGTTCACCCTGGGTTGGTTGGGCTATGCCCATGGGATGAAAGGCGACAAGACCTCGGCGCGGGCGGTGCTCGACAGCCTTCGGCGAATGAGCAGCGTGCGCTACGTGCAGCCGTACTCTCTCGCGCTGGTGCACCTCGGACTCGGCGACCGGGAGGAGGCGCTCGCCCTGCTCGAGAGGGGTGTGCGGGAGCACACCGACGAGGTCGTATTCCTGGGAGTCGACCCCGCCATGGACCCGCTGCGGGGGGAGCCCCGATTCCGCACCCTGCTGACCACGCTCGGCCTGCCCCCAGATCGCTGACGGGGACCCGATCCGTCACCCTCCGAGTAAGCCATCGGGGCAGTCGGACCCGCGCGGGTCGGGTCGGTCGAGTGCCACTAACCCATTGTGGTACATTGCCATAGGGCTCATCCTTTCCATCTTGACCATGTTGACTGGCGTTTTTATTGAAATATTTCGGCAAGTCGAGAAATATTTCAGTTGCAAGACCACTATGCCGAATATATGCTGGTGGCATGCTGGAGAGGATGATCAATACGCGCGCTCTGGACCGCATCGACCGCCGCATCCTGGCGCTCGTGCAGCGGGACGCTTCGCTCGCCCAGTCCGAGATCGCGAGAAGGGTGGGCCTGTCCACCGCCGC
>CAYSWZ010000168.1:0-12513 GCA_964434945.1 uncultured bacterium
GTGCTGCCGGAGCCGGTCGGAGGCGCGCACCGCGACCCGGCCGCGGCGGCGGCGACGCTCAAGGCGGCGATGATTGCGAACCTGGACGAGCTGTCCGGGGTATCGGGGGCGGAACTCGTGAAGCGACGCGCGGCCCGATTCCGGAAGCTGGGCGTCTACAGCGAGGCGCGGGGCTGAGGCTCCGGCGCCGCGCGCCGGGCACGGGCAGTGCACTCCGCTGGCCCGCCATCCAGCGTTCCGGCTATGCTAGAGTCGCGCGCGCCGGGCGTTCCGGCTGCCTCGCTCGTGTCGGTCAGGGGAGGTCCGTCAGGTCACTGGTCACTCCGTCTCAGGGTCGCTGAAGCCGCTGTCCGTGACCGTCCGTGCCGCGGTCCCGTCCGAGTCCCCGGCTGCACGAGGAGTCCCATGGCGTTGAGTCCCGATCTGCTGGCCATCCTGGTGTGCCCCGCCTGCAAGGGCGACCTGGTCTACGACGCGTCCGCGAGCACGCTCACCTGCCCCGCCTGCCGGCTCCGCTACAAGGTGGTGGAGGATATCCCGGTGATGCTCGTGGACGAGGCCGAGAAACTCTGATTCCTCGGCTCGAGCCCGTGTCCCGCCCGACCCTGCCGAGGAGAGTTTCGCTCGCCGTCCTGGCGTGTGCGCTCGCCTGCGTGCCTCGCGCCGCGCTCGCCGGCCGTGCGGACGAGGGGATCCGGATGGCCCCCGCGAGGCCGGGCGGCGTGCGCTTCACGGTCACCGTGCCGGCACCGGTCCTCGCGCGCATCGACAGCCTGCACCACCTCGACGGGCTGACGCTCGCGGGCTATGGCGGGGTGGGGGTGCCGGGCACGCCGGTGCTACCGACGCGCACCGTGCTCGTGGCGGTGCCGCCCCTCGGCGAGGTGCGGCTCTCCGCGGTGGCGAGCGAGACCAGTGTGCGCGATGGCGTCACGCTCGCCGGCTTCCCGGGGATCGACTCGGTCGGCCGCTCGGTGCCGGTCCCGCGGAAGCTCGCCGCCTACACCGCACTGGGATCGGGCACGCCGCAGGGCGCCCAGCTCCTCGAGGTGACGTGGATGCGCAACCAGCGCGTGGCGCGCGTGCTCGTCTCCCCGGTGGCGTACGAACCGCTGGCCCGCCGGCTCACGACGGCCGCGCGCGTGGACGTGGAGCTCGCGGTCCAGGCGATCGCCGTGGCCGGTCCGCCCGCGGAGCCGGTCGATCCGTTCGAGGAGGTGTACCGCTTGTCGCTCGCCAACTACGATCAGGGCCGCGCGTGGCGCCGCCCGCGCACCGACGCGCTGCTCGCCGCGGCGAAGCGCGGCGGCGTGCCGCTCCGCTCGCTCGCGGCGCTCTCGGTGCCGCCCGACACGAGCCTCTACGTCGGACGCACGTGGATCAAGATGGCGATCCAGAAGACGGGTTTCTACGCCGTCAACTTCTCGCGGCTGCGCGGGCTCTCGCTCTTCGACCCGAACAAGAAGACTCCGCTTGACAGCCTGCGCGTGTTCACGTGGCCGGGACGCACCGTGCTGCCGGTCGACAGCTATTGCGACTCGTGCGACTACAAGGAGGTCGCGATCGGCATCGTGCGCGACGTGAGCGCGCCCGTGCCGCCCTCGACCACGGACGGCCCGCCCGACGGGTTCTTCGCCGACAACAACGACGCGTTTTACTTCTTCGCCCAGGGACCGGATGGCTGGGAGAGCGATTTCGACTCGTCGCGGCCCGACACGAACTACATCGACCATCCCTACGAGAAGAACAACTTCTACTACCTCACGATCGCCACCGACGAACATCCGGTGACGACGCAGCAGTATCCCCAGCCGCCGCTGCGCATCGGCGTCGGACCGGGCAGCATCCGGGACGTGACTCCCCGCGGCGGAGAGACACCGCAGCCCACGGTCGCCGGCCGGCTGCACCTCGAGCAGGACACCGAGTACTGGCCGGATGCCTGCGCACTCGGGAGCACGCTCGTCTGGGAGAAGTGGTTCTGGTTGAGCATGCTCGCGGGCGGCTCGCCGTTCAAGAACACGCTCGACATCCCGGACGCCGACACGACACGGCCCGCCCGGTTCCGGCTGCGCGACTGGGGGCTGTCGGACAACCGGCAGTGTTTCGTGCCCGATTCCGACCACCTGCTCGACTGCTCGTTCAACACCCTGACGTTCCCGAGGCAGAGCTGGAACGGGCAGACGACCCTGTCCGACCAGGCGGTGGTCACGTACGACAC
The DNA here is from genome assembly GCA_964434945.1 of uncultured bacterium. GTDB lineage: Bacteria > Eisenbacteria > RBG-16-71-46 > RBG-16-71-46 > RBG-16-71-46 > JAIOPA01. Next base: position 2,219 of record CAYSWZ010000168.1, read on the forward strand.
CACCGGTACGTTCCTGCGACGATTCGGCAACGTCACGACGCTTTCCGTCCCGGCGCGACCGTTCAACGGGGCGTGCCCGGACTTCGTCGACCGCAGTGGCCTCGCCTTCTACGAGATCTACTACGAGCGGAAGCTCGTTCCGACCAACGACGTGATCGAGTTCCGCACCCACGCGAGCCCGGGGACGTTCCGCTACGACATCGGACCGTTCGTGAATCTGCCCTCGACCTACCTGTTCGACATCACCGAGCCGCTGCGCCCGGTGCTGCTGCGGAGCGACAGTGCACTCGGGACGCCCGGCGCGTACACGCTCGCGATGGCCGACAGCCAGAGCGTGTCGCACCGCTACATGCTGGTGACGGACTCGCTCATCCAGAGCAACTCGGCGGTGCTCCCGACGAGCCAGCTCGCGGATGCGCCGTTCACGAGCACCGACAACCTGCGGAGCGCGACCAAGGCGGCCGACTACCTGATCATCTACTACGACGGCTTCAAGGATGCCGCCGATGCGCTCGCGGCCTGGCGCGCCGAGCACCTGCCGCTGATCGCGACGCCCGCACCGCACCTCGCACTCACCGTGCCCATCTCGGCGGTGTACGACCAGTTCTCGGGCGGGCGGACCGACCCGGGGGCCATCCGCAGCTTCCTGCGCGCGGCCGTCGGCTGGTCGCGCCGCCCGGTGTACGTCATGTTCCTCGGGGACGCCTCGTTCGACTTCAAGGACATCAGCGGGCGCGCGCAGCCCGGGCAGCCCGGCTGCCTGCTGCCGACGTTCGACAACAACTTCGACAACCAGTTCCAGATCCGTCGCCAGTACTCCACCGACGACTGGCTCGTGAACGTGGACGACCCGGTGGTGGTGCTGCCCGACTACCTCGCCGGCCGCATCCCCGCGGACGATGCCGCGTCCGCGCTGGAAGTGGTGACCGGCAAGCTCATCGCGTACGAGCGATCCGCGCCGTTCGGCGAGTACCGGAACGCCGACATCCTGATGGCCGACGACGACGCGCAGGGCAACGAGGACGACCCGATCGGCTGGGGACACGTGGAGCAGACCGACTCGCTCAACGTGAACCACACGCCGCTCCAGATCGACCGGGAATACGTCTACCTGCACACGTTCCCCTCCGGCCCGGGCGCGACCAAGCCGGGCGCGCGAACGCAGCTCGCGACCTACCTCAATGCCGGCACGACGCTCTGGAACTTCGTCGGGCACGGGAGCCCGTTCAAGATGACGGACGAGGGTGTGTTCCTCGACAGCGACGCCGGAACGCTCACGAACGGGCTCCGGCAGCCGTTGCTGATCTCGGCGTCGTGCGACGTGGGCAAGTTCAACGACCCGACGGTCCAGAGCCTGGGGGAGCGGCTCTTCATCCTCACGAACGGCGGCTGCATCGGAGTCGTGTCCGCGACCGAGCAGGCCTTGAACAACCTGAACAGCGCCTTGAACATCTACACGTACGACGCGCTCTTCAATCGCGACACGTTGTCCGTGGCCGGGATCCCACTACCCACCTCGGGGCAGTTCCACGTGCCCGTCTCGGCGGCATTGCTCGCGGCCAAGACGCGGCTGTTCGGTGCGAGCACGAACAACCAGAAGTACCAGCTCATGGGCGATCCCGCGACGCAGTTGAACCTGCCGCGGCTGTGGGCCGACATCAAGTTCACCGACGCCGCCGGCCAGCCGCTGACCCAGGTCGCCCGCGGGCAGACCGTGAGTTACTCGGGCCGCATCCTCGACCGACCGCAGGGAACGGTGGTGCCGCTCGACGGGGTGGCGAGCGTCCTGATCGAGGACTCGGCACCCACGAACACCACCCCTCCCAGCCTGCACGCGGCGATCACCTACCGGTTCGCCGCCGGGCCCATGTACCACGGCGACGTGACCGTGAAGGCCGGGACGTTCAGCGGGAAGTTCGTGGTGCCGATGGATGCCGCTGCGGGCGTGGACGGCCGCATCCGCGCCTACGTCTCGGGCAGCAGTTCCGGCGGGCCCGCGGACACCGACGGCTCGGGAGACCTGGTCATGGCCGTCGTTCCGGGTTCCGCCGATTCGACCGACACCGAGGGCCCGCGCATCACGCTGTCGTTCGTGGGCGGTTCCACGAGCGTCCGCCCGGATGCGACGCTGCAGATCGGGCTCTTCGACCAGAGCGGGATCATGACCACCGGCCACGCGCCACCGAACTCGATCATCGTCACGATGGACGACAACACCACGTCGCGCTCGGACGTGACGGCCACGTTCCGCTACGCCGCCGACTCCTACCAGTCGGGAACGGCGAGCTTCCAGCTCCCGAACCTCTCGCGTGGCCCGCACACGGTGAAGGTCCAGGCCGCGGACAACCTGGCCACCGGAATCAACGCGGTCCAGCACCGCTCCTCGGCCTCGCTCGACTTCCAGGTCGTGGACACGCCGACGCTCCGGGTGACCCGCACCTTCCTGTTCCCGAACCCCGTGCGGTCGGGCGGTGGCGGTTCGGGCGGCGTCATCGTCGTGGACGCCCCGGGGGACTCGGTCAACGCGCTGATCCGGGTCTACACGGTGGCCGGCAAGCTGGTGCGAACGCTCCGCCAGATGGGGGGGATCGGCCAGATCCAGGTGGCCTGGGACGGCCTCGACGCCGAGGGCGACCGGCTCGCGCAGGGGACGTACCTGTATAAGGTGTACGTCAATGCGCGCGAGGCCGATGGGACGAGCAGTGCCAGCCAGCACGCCACGGCGGAGGGGCGTTTCGTCGTGCTCAACCATTGACCCTCCGCGCCGGTGCGCCGGACCCCCGCCGGCTGGAACCCGGGACCGGCATGCGGTGTAGTATCCCGGTCAACTACCTCGCTCGCGCGGGCCGCGTCACAACAATCAGGAGCCTGACAATGCGTCTGTCTACCACCATCGTTCTGGGCTGTGTGCTGGGGCTCCTCCTGGCCTCCACGGCCTTCGCTCAGGGCACCGGGCGTTCGCTCGACATCCAGCCGGGGGCCCGCCAGAACGGGATGGGGGCGGCCGGTGTCGCCATCGCCGACGACGCGACCGGGGTGACCTGGTGGAATCCCGCGGGGCTGGGCTTCGTGAACAAGTCCGCCATCGAGCTGACCTACGCCCAGCTGGTGCCCGGGCTCGCGAGCGACGTCAACTACAACTACGCCACGTTCGTGAAGCCCACCGGCGGCTGGGGCGCGTTCGGCCTCGGCCTGGTGTTCCTGTCCTACGGCACCAGCGAGGGCACGGACCCGTTCGGCAACCCGACCGGTACATTCACATCGAACGAGGTGTCCCCGGCGATCTCCTACGGTACCAAGCTGTTACCGGAGATGTCGGTCGGCGCTACGCTCAAGTACATCCGGATCCAGCTGGCGCCCCAGTCCGACAAGGGGGTCGGGAGCACGTTCGGGTTGGACCTGGCCGCGCTCTATCGCATCCAGGCCGCGCGCTTGAACTTCGGCCTCAACGTGCAGAACCTGGGCCCGAGCGTGACGTTCATCAACGAGGACGAGCGGAGCCCGTTGTCGCGCAACATCAAGGCCGGGCTCGCCTGGGAGGCGTACTCCAGGGACGGCTTCAAGGCCCTGCTCGCGGGCGACTTCGACCAGTCGCTCGTGACCGACGCGTTCTGGCAGTTGCACGGCGGGCTGGAGCTGCGATATTCCGATCAGATCGGCGGGCGTATCGGGTACTACTATGACCCGCTCGGCGAGCTCGAGGGGCTCACCTACGGTATCGGGCTCGGCTGGAAGGGGCTGGCGATCGACTTCGGCAGCATCCCGCAGGCCAAGGGCTCCGGTCTTCCCAATGTCTCCAAGCTCACCCTGGGTTACCGCTTCTGACGCTCGCGTGAATCGCCGACAGGCCTTCGTCCTCCTCGCACTCCTCGTCTCGATTCCGGCCGCACCGGCCCCACCGGCCCGTGCGGCCGATACGCTTTCGCTGGACGTACGCCCGGTCGCCCCGCCCGAGGAGATCCTGTCCCAGGAGCGGCGCGGCGTGCCGGTCCGCGCCGACGCCCTGACGCCGGCCGAGACGGCCATCCTGAAGGCCCGCCTCGCGCGCCAGCGTGATTTCCATGCGTTCGAAAAGGAGCTGCACGCTCGCGCGTTCAAGCAGGGAGCCGGCTCGAGCGCCTCCCGGCGGCCGGGATGGCGGCCGCCCCTGGCCTCGGCGAAGAACGGCTTCGCGCCGTCTGCCCTGACGCAGGCTCCGCCCGTGGCCCAGGACACCATCCGCATCGCGCTCCTCCGCATCGACTTCCTCGAGGATCGCGGGGGCACCGCGTCGTCCGGCACGGGCCGGTTCAATCTCGATCCCGCGGACACGCTCGCCAACCCGGTCGACCGTCCACCGCACAACCGCGACTTCTATCTCGCGCACGGCGAGGCGTTGCAGCGCTACTACGACGTCCAGTCCTACGGCCGCGTGCGCGTCGAGGTGGACGTCTGGCCCGCCGAGCGCGACTCGGCGTACCACCTCTCGGACATGGCGGATCTCGGCCCGTGGCGCTTCGGCAGCAGCATCTTCCGCGCCGCGGTGGACATGATGCGTGCGTGCTTCTTCGCCGCCGACTCGCAGTCGATCGCCAAGGGCGACCGCATCCCGTGGGCGAAGTACGACCGCTTCGACGTCGTGCACGCGGGCAGCGATCTCCAGAGCGACATCCGGGGCGATTCGAAGGAGGACATCCCGTCGTTCACGCTGTTCGTGGACGACACCGACCGCGTCATCTTCCCCGACTCGACCAATCGCGACCGGCCCATCGACCGCTGCTCATTCGTGCCCGAGACCATCAACCAGGACGACGCCTTCGGCGCCATCAACGGCGTGGTGGCGCACGAGAACGGCCACAACATGTTCGGCTTCGGCGACGTCTACAACGTCGAGACGGCGCTGCCAGTCGTGGGCTACTGGTCGCTGATGGACAGCGGAAACCTCGTGGGCGCGAAGGTGCAGACGGCCCAGGGGATCATCTTCGCGGTCGGGCTCCTCGCTCCGAGCATCGATCCGTTCCAGCGCAACTTCATCCTCGATAGCGGACTGCTCAACTACCGGCAGCCCACTCCCGACGACACCGCCGCATTCACGATCCAGGACGGCGAACGCAACAACGATTTCGTCAAGATCGACCTGTCGAGCGACGAGTACCTGATCCTCGAGAACCGCTACCTGTCGCCGGCGGCTGCGGTTCACCTGCTCCAGGACAGCCTCACGCGCGTCGTGCTGGGCCCGCGCGACCCGGACCGGTTCGAGGTGGACGCCCTCCTCGACGGGGGCGGGGTGCTGGTGTGGCACATCGACGAGAGCGTCATCCCGTTCGTGACGTCGTTGCGCGTCAACCCCGACTTCGGCTTCAACACGAACCCGGGCCGGCTCGGCGACCAGGTGATCGAGGCCGACGGCCTGGACGACCTGGGCGACACCGGTTCGCCGTGGATGCTCGGCAGTTGGACGGACCCTTACCAGGCGACCGTGGCGCCGCTCCTCTCGGAGACGACGATCCCGAACCTGATCCCGAACCAGGGCACGCACCCGCACGTGAAGGTCGACTTCCTGGACGACACGAGCCAGAACATGCACGTGCGGGTCACGCGCAGCTGGCAGCCCCAGGGCTGGCCCGTGACGGCGAACTTCCCGCCCGGCGGCCCGGCGCTGCTCGCGATCGACGTGGACGGGGACGGCAAGCGCGACGTGGTCTGGGCGGGCGGGGACACGACCGTCACCGACACCTCGCTCGCCGCCCGCGAGGCGGTGCGCGACAGCGCGGCCATCTTCTGCGTGCGGTTCGACGGTAAGGGCTTGAACGGTGCGGACACGCTCGACTTCGCGCACCTGGACCAGCGCCCTCGGCCCGAGGTCGCGGCCCTCGTCACCGGGAACGCGGCGACGGGCCTCGGCCCCGCGATCGTGCTCGCGACGACGTATCATTACTCGGCGTCGGACACGACGGGAGGTAAGCTGTGGGCGGTCGGTCCCACCGGCGCGCCGCTCCCGGGCTTCCCGGTGAGGCTCACGTCTCCGGCGAGCACGCCTCCGGTCGTGGTGGGCGACATCTCGAGCGGCTGGTTCGTGCTCGTGGGCTGCGAGGACGGCCGCGTGCGCACGGTCAGCTCGACCGGTGCGGTGCTGACACCCAGCAACAACGCGGTCGCGGGCGGCGTGAGCGGCCGGCTCGCCTACATCTACCGGCCGAACGGGCCGGGTTCGGATCCCCACGAGGGCATCGTGGCGTACGGCGGCAGGAATGGTGAGGTCGCGATGGTCGGTTTCCCCTCGCTGGTCGGAGGTGCGGGCTCGCTCGTGAGCCTCGGCCGGACGGGGTTCGCGCCCGACTTCCTGTGGGCGTACCTGGGTGGCTCGGGTGCGAACGAGGCGAACGACTGTCGCGATCCGGTCTCGACGGGCGGGCCGCTCGCGTGGCCCACGCTGCTCGTCCACGATGCGGACCGTGTCTGGGCCCTGTGCCCGAACTCCGGTGCCCAGATCCCCGGCTGGGGCGCCCCGCTCGGGGACACCCTGGTCGCGGGCCTCGCGGCCGGCGACGTCGACGGCGACGGATTTCCCGAAGTGATCGTCCAGACGATCCACTCGCGGCTCATGTTCCTCAACAGCCAGACGGGCAAGCCCTCGCCCGGCTGGCCGCGCGCGGCCAGCCCGGACGAGTTCAGGACCTCCTCCGCGCCGCTCGCGGTGGATCTCACGAACGATGGCCGGCCCGAGATGGTGGCGCTCACTGCAAGTGGCGAGATCGTGGCGCTCGATCGCGCAGGCCACGCGCCGGATGGCTGGCCGCTCGCCACGGGCTCGGGCTGCGCCGGCTCCATTCTCGCGACCGACCTCGAGGGCGACGGTGTGCTCGACATCGTGGCGCCGGACCGCTTCGGCCGGCTGTACGCGTACTCCGTCGGCTCGCAGAGCTCGGGGACCGCCTCGCCCTGGACCATGCTGGGCGGCGATCCGGCGCGCACGTCCTCGTTGCCGGGATCGGCGACGAGTTCGCCCACGGCGCCCACGCCCGGTCCGCTCATCGCCGGCTCGCTCAAGGCCTACCCCAATCCCGCGCGGCAGAAGCCGGTGCAGTTCGCCTACCAGTTGAGCGAGGACGCCACCGTCGAGTTCCGCATCCTCGACTCCTCCGGCCACGAGGTGGCGAGCTGGTCGCGTGCGGGCAAGCGCAGCGACAATCTCGAGGTGTGGAACCCGCAGGGGCTTCCGGCGGGCCTCTACGTCGCGCACATCCGCTTCTCCGGCGCGGGAGGCGCGCGCACCGAGAACCTGCCGCTGGGGATCGTGCGATGAAGCGCGCGCTGCTGCTGATGGGCCTCGTCGTGCTCGCGGCCTCCGCGCGCGCGGCCGGTTTCGAAGAGCGGCCAGCGAAAAGTTTCGCGTGCGAGCCGCAGTCGGGCTCTCTGATGTGCGAATGGCAGGGGAGAAACGTCCCCGCCGGATCACCGGCCATCGTCCTGACCGATTCGACGCCCGCACCCGGCCAGGAACTCGCGTCGAAGCTGGCGCCTGCCATCCTGCGCGGCTCCGCACAGGTGCCGGAGCTGTGGCTGGCGCAGCGCAGCATCGATCGCGAGTGGGGACCGTCCGAGGACTCCCTCTACCGCACGATCGACGTCCAGGGCTGGAAGTCCGAGGGATTCGCGATGGTGATGTCGGGCGCCGTGCCGGGCACGGGGCAGTTGTACGTCGGCGAGGGCAGTGGCTGGTTCTTCCTCGCGGCGGAGGCCGTCCTCTGGGTGGGCCGCGTGATCACGCGCCAGGACGGCTCGAAGTTGAGCAACCAGGCCGCCGCGTTCGTGGGCGATCCCACCGATTCCGCAGCCACCTGGTCGTTCGCGCGCTACGCGGCCGCGACCGGCGGATCGGCGACACGACTCGAACAACTGTGGGCCGGTGACCGGGACTCCTACTACCAGACGCTCGCGAACGACCCGAGCTATCGCGCCGGCTTCTCCGGTTCGGATCCGGATGTCACCTACGAGTCCTATCGCGGCATCCGCGAGGACTCGCAGGATCGCTTCAGCCAGTCGCGCCGGCTGGAGATGGCCACGTGGGTGAACCACACCGTGGCGGCGTTCGACGCGCTGCGCGCGGCGCACTTCCACAACCTGCCGCTGCGCCGTGCACTCGAGCTCCAGCTGCACGGCACCATTCACCGGGGCGAGCCGGAGTTCCGCGCCACGCTGCTGAGGAGATTCTGATCGTGGCCACGCCGTTCGTCACCGCGCTGCTGTTCGCCTCCGCGCTCTCGCCCGCGACGGGCGCGCCTGCGAGCGCGCCGCCGCCCGGGCAGATGGTGCAGCCCACGAACGCGATGGTCTCGCCGCTCGCGCTCCTGTCCACCGGCATCACCGGCTTCGGCGAGCCCGAGAAGCCCGCCAAGTCCGCGAAGAAGTCCAAGCACCCCGCGCCGGAAGCACAGAGCAACGAGGGTCTGGGACCGGAGCGGGCGCGCATCCTGCTCCAGTCGCTCACCGTGCCCGGCTGGGGCCAGGCGACGCTCGGGCACTACGGCAGCGCGAAGACGTTCATGGTCATCGAGGCGGGCATCTGGGTGGCATTCGCCTCCTTCCACATCCAGGAGGCGCAGCGCACCGACTCGTACCTGCTCACCGCGAGGCTCGATGCCGGGATCGACCTGCACGGATACGACGACGAGTTCCGGCGCATCGTCGGCTCGTTCGCGAGCAGTGACGAGTACAACCTGCTGGTCGTCTCGCGAGACGCGGCGAACATCTACCTGTCCACCCCGGGGCAGGAGGACCTGGTCGGGTATCGTGCCTACATCGCCGCGCACTCGCTGTCGGGGCGGATGAGCTGGCGCTGGACCGACGAGCAGGCCTTCCTGCGCTACGGCGACCAGCGCAAGTCCTCGCAGAAGGCCGGGCTGCGTGCGAACACGGCGCTCGGACTGGCGATCGCGAACCGGCTGGTGAGCGCGCTGCACGCGGCGCACCTCGCCGGGCACAAGGCCGCGGCACAGAAGCAGAGCTGGCGAATCGACGTGCTCCCGGGCCCGGAAGAGCCTGGCCAGGTGCGCGCCGCGCTCACCACTCAGTTCTGAGCCCCAGGGGCGGGAGCATGCGAAGACTGGGCCGGGCGCTGGCGGTCGTGGTGTCGCTCGTGCTCGCGACCCTGCTCGGCGTGCTCTCCAGCAGCCGCGGCGCGGCCGCGGCGGACGGCACGAGCGGCTCGCGCGCCGGGACGCCGGACTCCGCGCGGGTGCCGGCCGCGCCCGCGGCACTCCGCGACTCGCTGCGAATCTCGCCACAGGGCATGCTCGCCGGCGACGCCGCGCACGTGCTGGCCGAGCCGACCGGCGTGCTGAGCGACGCGTTCGGGCGGGTGTGGGTGAGCGACGCGGTGCTGCACAAGCTCCGGCGCTGGGACGCGAATGGCCAGCCGCTCGACGAGACCGGGACGCTCGGGAGCGAGACGGGCGAGTTCCGCCACCCGACGGCGCTGGCGCGCGTGGGCTCGCTGGGCGTGGCGGTGCTGGACGTCGAGAACCGGCGCGTGATCGCCTACGACCATCACCTGCGACTGCTCGGTGCTGCGGTGGACCTGGCGGCGCCCGATCTCGAGGCCCGTGTCGGTCGCATCGACCCGGTATCGCTCGCCTCGGACAAGGGCGGCGCCTACTACGTGGCGGACTCCGATCGCGACCGGATCCTCGTGTTCGACTACTCGGGGACGTTCCAGCGCGAGATCGGCGGCTACGGGGTGCGGGCCGGCGGCTTTTCGGGGCTGATGGCCATCGCCACCGGCCCGCGCGGCCAGTTGGTGACCGTCGAGCGGCCGCGTGGGGCGCCGTCCTCGAAGAAGAACAAGCCGGTCGCCCGCGACAGCACGACGGCGCGCGCGCGTGTGCAGTGGCTGGATGCCGGCGGTCGCCCGATGAGCAGCGCGTGGACGCCGGCGTGGGCGGCCGGCGCGGGAGAGACGGGGATGTCGGTCGCGATCGACGATTCCGGCCGCGTGGTCGTCTCCGGAGAGCGCTCCGGTGAGCTGTTCATCCTGTCGCCCGCGGGCGCCTGCGTGGGGCGCATGCAGGGACTCGCGTCACCACGCGGCCTTGCGTTCTCGTCGGACGGGGCACTGCTCGTGGCCGAGGCGGGTGCCGCGCGCGTGAGCCGGCTGATCCTCGCACCCGCCGGCACGGAGTAGCGCATGTCACGCACGCCGGCGCCGCGCTCCGGACCGGCGCTCGCCGCCCTGCTGATGTGCCTCGCGATCGGCGCGCCGGGGGCCCGAGCCGACCAGCCGACGTCCCCGGCGCAACCCGCCGACTCGACCGCCG
>CAYSWZ010000169.1:0-14684 GCA_964434945.1 uncultured bacterium
GGGCAGGCAGAAGTGGAACACCGCCTCCGCGCCCGGGCTCGGCCCGAGGCGCGACTTGGCCTGCTCGACGAAGCTCCACGTCACCGACTTCTGGTAGGCGATCAGCTTCTCCAGCTCCACCACGCCGATCGTCGTCGGCAGCGTATCGAACGCATTTCGAAAGTAGGGATCGGCCATCACCCCGGCCACGAGCGTCGCCAGGGACGGGTCAGGATCCCGTCGCTCGGCGCGATCGGCGATGCCGGCCTCGAGGTCCTCGAGCCGCTGGTAGTAGTCGTTGGCGCGGCACCACTCCTGCGTGAGGGCCGCGGCGTTCTCGTGCTCCCCCCCGATCGCGGTCTCCCGGATGAAGTCGAGGTATTCGTGGAGCGGGGGCTGGCCGAGGAGCCAGACCTCGTCGTTCGTGTGCCGGGATTCCGCGCCCCCGGGTTCGGCAGCGGGTTCGACCGCCAGGTTCACGCTCATTCGCTCACCCCGCACGCGGAGCACACCCGCGGATGGAGAGGTTCGGGTGGATCGTCTCCCCGTGCTCCGGGGAGGCGGGCCGCGATCGTGTCGGAAGACAGGAATGCCCCGGCTGGCGGCCGGGGCATTCTGTTGTCTCGCGCAGCTTCTCGGCGCCGGTGGAGGTCTCAGGTGTCCGGAAACGACGACGGGGAGCACATGGGGCCCCACCCACCGAGTGACGGCGAGCTAGCGCCGGCCCGAGCTCCGCCCGGATCCCTTGCCGGAACCCTTGCTCGAACCCTTGTGCTCGCCCGAGCCCTTGCTCGACCCGTTCTTGTTGTCGCGACCCTCGCCCTTCCCACCACCGTAAACCTTCAGCAGCTCTCCACCCGTCAGTGTACGCATGATCTCCTCCTGAATCGAAGGTGCGTCGTTCCCTCCGGATCACGATGCCGGAGCGGATCCTTGTCGAATGAACTGTTCACCTCGCTGCGGCAAACGCCTTCGGAGCGGATGATCGGTCCGACTCCAGACTTCACCAGGCGTTTCGTGGGATTCCAGGCCGAGGTCGAGCGTCCTCGCGCCTCGGCTTCACAAGGACAGCCGCATGCTAATCAGGAGTCGCGGCGGGCTCAAGATTTTTTTTGATACAACGAAATGCAGAAGCCTGACCGGGAGCCCGAACGATGCCGGCGGAGGATGCGACAAAGAGTCCGGTGTGGCGAAGTGTGTATTCCCCATTGTCCATCAACCGATTCGAAAGCCGAAGGCCACGAGTTTAGTGTGCATCCGCCCGCACGGACGAACCGCGCGCACATCGGCGCGCCGCCGCCCCGCCCGGGCGGCGACAGGCGAATGGGGTCACACCCGTCGCCGGTGGTCGCGAGCCGGCCGGGGGGTGTGCGCTCGGGTGGGCCGGCGGGCGCGACGGAACGGGACTCAGCGGCCGTCGTCGTCGCGCGTGCGAGTCGCGCGCGGCGGGGTCGCCACGGCCTGCGTGGGGCCACGCTCGCCGCCCCCGTGAATCAGCCGCTCGATGCGTTCGAGCCGGGCCTGGAGCCGACGAGTCTCGCGTTCCAGCTCCGTCATCTTCCGGTCGATCGGATCGTCGGGCTTCGCCTTCGGACCACGGGCGCGGGGCATCAAGGCTGCCAGCTCTCCCCTTCTGCGCGCCGCGCGCCAGGACGCCAGGTGCGAGGAGTAGAGCCCCTCGCGCTTGAGGAGCGCGCTGAGTTCCCCGGGCCGGATGCACGCGTCCGCGTCGTGCAGGATCCGGAGCTTCTCCTCGGCCGTGAACTGTCGCCGACGTGCCTTCTCCATTCCCTCGGAATCCTGCGACACCGCGACGTCCTCCGCCCCTGTCGCCCGACCGCAAGTACCCGCGGCACTCTACACCAAGCGTGACTCGTTCGATGTGTCGAACCGGAAGGCGGAATGATGTTTAGCAGCACTAAACACTGCTCGCGGCACCGGGACCAAGGACCAGGAGGAGTCGTCCGCCACATGAATTGCCATCCGCGCCGGGGGACCGCCGTCCCCGGCGGGATCGAGAGCGCGTTCGCGCCGGAAAACTTCGGCGCTCGTCGGGAACCCCCGCCGTGCCGCGAGGCGGGTCCCTATCTCTCCCGCTGCGCCAGCCCGTCGATCAGCTCCAGCAGCAGCTCCGGGCGGGTGCAGCGGCGGACGAGCGCCCCGCGCACGGCCTTGAGGATCGTGCCCACCTCGCGCCTCGCGCGCGCCTCCCCGACCGCCGCCGGGTACGTTGCCTTGCCGCGCGCGGCATCCGTGCCGGGCCGCTTGCCCAGCGTGCGCAGCGAGGCGGCGCTCGCGTTCAACAGGTCGTCCTGGATCTGGAACGCCAGCCCGACCATGCGGCCGGTCTGGTCGAGTGCCTCCACCGTGTGCTGGTCCGCGTCGCCGGCAAGCGCCCCGAGCGCGAGCGCCGCGCCCATCAGCGCGCCCGTCTTCCGCTCGTGAATGTCGCGCACGAGGCGCGCCCCCGGCTTCCCGCCCTCGGCCGCGACGTCGAGCGCCTGTCCGCCGACCAGCTCCTCGGCGCCCGCGGCGTGCCCGAGCCGGCGCACCGCCTCCACCACGCGCGGCGCCGGCACACCGTCGTCCGCGAGGCGCGTCAGCTCCTCGAACGCGAACGCGAGCAGCGCGTCGCCGGCGAGGATGCCGAGCGCTTCGCCGAACTTCTTGTGCGTCGTGAGCCGGCCACGGCGGTAGTCGTCGTCATCCATGGCCGGCAGGTCGTCGTGCGCGAGCGAGAACGCGTGCACGCACTCGACGGCCACGGCCGCGGGCAGCGCACGCCTCCACGAGCCTCCGACCGCAACGCACGAGGCGAGCACGAACAGGGGCCGCACGCGCTTCCCGGGCGAGAGCGCCGCGTAGCGGAGCGCCTGGCCCAGCCGGCCCGGGCCGTCGGCGCGCTCCCGCAGCACCCGGGCGAGGCGCTGATCGATCGCCTCGCGCAGCGGCTCGAACGCGGGGACGAACGCGCGGGAAGCCTTGCGGGCGCCCGCCGGGGCGCGCCGGCGCGCACGCGTGCTCGGAGGAGCGGAGGTCATTCGAGCGGCAGCTCGCCTTCGAAGGGCTCGCGTGCGCCCTCGCGCAGCGACGAGAGCTCCATCGGTTCCGTCGCCGGCGCCTGGCCCTCCTTTTCCACCAGCCGCTCGATCCGCTTCTCGGACTCGTCGAGCACCTTCGTCAGGCGGCGCGAGAGCTGGATCCCCTCCTCGTAGCGGGCGATCGAGTCCTCGAGCGAGAGCTCCCCCGCCTCGAGCTCCTCGACGATGGTCTCCAGCCGCTTCATGCTCTGCTCGAAATCGAGCGGCGTGCCCTCCGTGCCGCCCGCGTCCCCTTTGGCTCGTGCCATGGTGCCCCCTCTCAGCGTGCGCGTTCCTGCTGCTTGTCCTTGCGGACGGCCGTCACGGTCGCGTCGGCCTCGCCGCTCGCGAACTCCAGCGTCAACCTGCTGCCCGCGCTCAGCGCACCGGCGCTGCGCACGAACGCCCCGTCCGGTCCCCGCACCAGTGCGTAGCCGCGCTCGAGCACCCGCTTCGGGCTGAGCGCCCGCAGGCGGTCCGCAAGCGCGTCGGACTGCCGGCGACGCTCGTGGACCCGGGTCACCACGGCATCATCGAGCGCGGCGTGCGAACGCGCGAGCGTCGCGCGGGCATCGGCCAGCCGCCGCGGCAGTGCCTCGCGCAGCCCGTACGCGCCGCGGGCGCGCAGCAGCCGGTCGTGCGCCACGGCGAGCGTCGCGCGCACCGCCAGGTCCAGGCGCTCGCGCAGCTCGTCCGTTCGCTGCTGCCAGCGCGCGAACAGGTCGCGCACGCGGCGGAACCCGTGTTGCTTCAAGAGCGCCGCGAGCTCGCGCCGCAGCCGCTCGAGCTGGACCCGCACGCGTGTGGACATGCGCTGCGCCAGCGCGCCGAGCCGATGCCTCACTTCGCGGCGGTCACGGACCGCGATCTCGGCGGCATTGCTCGGCGTGGCGGCGCGCACGTCGGCGGCGAAGTCGGCGAGCGTGCTGTCCACCTCGTGACCGACGGCCGAGACGATCGGCGTGCGCGCCGCGGCGATCGCGCGCACCACCCGCTCCTCGTTGAACGCCCACAGGTCCTCGATCGAGCCGCCCCCGCGCCCGACGATCAGCACGTCGGCGCCGCCCCAGCGGTCGAAGCGCTCGATCGCGGCGGCGATCTCGGAGGCTGCGCCCTCGCCCTGCACCTTGACCGGCGCGAGCACGATGCGGATGCCGGGCCAGCGCGCGCGCAGCACCTTGACCACGTCGCGCACCGCGGCGCCCACCGGCGAGGTGATGACCCCGACCGTGCGCGGGAATGCGGGCAACGGCCGTTTCCGGGCGGGGTCGAACAGCCCTTCGGCGGCGAGCCGGCGCTTGAGCTCCTCCAGCCGGGCCAGCAGCGCCCCCACGCCGGCGACGCGCATCTGCTTCACGACCAGCTGGTATTTCCCCTGCACCTCGTAGACGCTGATCTCCCCGAACGCCTCCACCTCGATGCCGTCCCTGGGCGCGAACGTGAGCCGCGTGGCCGAACTCTTGAACATCGCGCAGCTGAGCTGCGCGCTCGCGTCCTTGAGCGTGAAGTAGAGGTGCCCGCTCGGGTGCGTCCCCTTGAAGCCCGAGATCTCGCCCTTCACCCACACGCCGGGGAACGAGCCGGCGAGCAGGTCCTTGATCGCGCGCGTGATCTCGCCGACGGAGAGAACACGATCTTCGGGGGCGGGGAGCGTGGCCACGGCGATCAGACCTTGAGCGTGGCGCTCTGGCGCTCGGCGGCGATCACGGTGGACAGCACCACCATCGCGACGGTCATCGGGCCCACCCCTCCGGGGACGGGCGTGATCGCGTTCGCCACCTGCCGCACGGACTCGAACTCCACGTCGCCGGTCAGACGCGACTTGTTGCTGCCGGGAGCGGGCGGATCGCGGTGGATGCCCACGTCCACGACCACGGCGCCGGGCTTCACCCAGTCGGCCGTCACCATGTGCCGCTTGCCCACGGCGGCGACGAGCAGGTCCGCCTCGCGGGCCATCGCCTGGAGCAGCGGACCGCTCGCCGAGTGCCCGATCGTCACCGTCATGTCGTGCGGCTTCGACGACAGCAGCGTCGCCATCGGCCGGCCGACGATGTGGCTCCGGCCCAGCACCACCGCGTGCCGGCCGCGGAGCGGGATCTCGTAGTGCTGGAGCATGCGCAGCACGCCGAACGGCGTGGCCGGGATGAAGCACGGGAGCCCAAGCGCCAACCGCCCGGCGTTCTCGGGGTGGAACCCGTCCACGTCCTTCCCGGGCGGGATCGCCTCGAGCACGGCGTCGCCGTTCGCCGGCGCGGCGAGTGGCAATTGGACGAGGATGCCGTGAATGCTCGCGTCGGCGCCCAGCTGGCGCACGCGCTTCACCACGTCTTCGGTGCCGGTGCCGGCCGGGAACTGGACGCGCTCGACGGCGATGCCGGCCTCGGCACACGCCTCGTGCTTCTTCTTGAGATAGACCTGCGAGGCCGGGTCGTCGCCCACCGACACCAGCGCCAGCTTCGGCTTCACGCCGGCGTCCAGCATCACCTTCGCGCGGATCCTCGCCTCGACGCGCACGGCGGAGGCGGGTTCCTCGCCGGTCAGGAGCCGAGCGCCGCCGTCGCCCGCGGCGCGGCCCTTCGCGTACGGGAGCTGCAGGCGCTGGATGCGCGTGGCCTTGCCGGTCGCCTCGTCCACGGCCAGCACCACGGCGTTCAGGCGCAGGTCGCCGGCGCTCGGCTGCAGGCGCTCGGGCATGAGCGTGAGGAAGCGGCGGAGCGCGGCCGCGCGGTCCATGCCGATCACTCCGTCGAACCCGCCGGTCATGCCCGCGTCCGAGAGACACGCGGTGCCGCCGGGCAGGATGCGATCGTCCGCGGTCTGGACGTGCGTGTGCGTCCCGATCACCGCGGACACGCGGCCGTCCAGGTGCCAGCCGAGCGCGACTTTTTCAGCTGTCGTCTCCGCATGGAAGTCGACGAAGATGATTTTCGCTTGCTTGGACAGCGTCTCCAGCACGGCGTCGGAAGTCCGGAACGGGCAGTCGGCCTCGCGCATGAACACGCGGCCGAGCAGGTTCAGGACGCCGACGTGCACGCCGTTGAGCGCTTTGAACACGCGATAGCCGCGGCCGGGCGTGCCCTCGGGCAGGTTCGCGGGGCGGACCAGCCGCGGCTCCTCGCCCAGGTATTCGATCGAGTCCTTCTTGTCCCACAGGTGGTTGCCGCCGGTGAGCACGTCGCAGCCGGCGTCGAACAGGTCGCGGGCCACCTCGCGCGTGACGCCGAAGCCGGCGGCCGAGTTCTCGCAGTTGCAGATGACGAGGTGCACGTCGTAGCGACGCTTGACCTCCGGCAGGAGCGCCCGCAGCACGTCGCGTCCCGGCGAGCCGATCACGTCGGCCACGAACAGCAGATTCGTCACGAGCGTCCCCCCTGGCCCGGGCTCATGAATCGCCCGGGCTACTTCGCGTAGTCCACCGCGCGCGTCTCGCGGATCACCGTGACGCGGATCTGGCCGGGATACTGGAGTTCCTTCTCGATGCGCCGGGCGATGTCGCCCGCCAGGCCCTGAGCGCGCGCGTCGTCGAAGCGATGGTGCTCCACCATGATGCGGACCTCGCGGCCGGCCTGGATGGCGTAGCTCTTCTCGACTCCCGGGAAAGAGTTGGCGATGCGCTCGAGCGACTCGAGCCGCTTGATGTAGGCCTCGAGGCTTTCGCGCCGCGCGCCGGGGCGCGCGCCGCTGATCGCATCCGCGGCGCTCACCAGCACCGGCCACAGGCTGCCGTTCGCGTAGTCGTCGTGATGATAGCCGATGGCCTCGAGCACCGGCTGCGGCTCGCCGTGGCGCGCCGCCACCTCCATGCCGAGCGCCGGGTGCGTGCCCTCCTGGTCGTGATCGAGCGCCTTCCCGATGTCGTGCAGCAGGCCGCAGCGCTTGGCCATGACCTGGTCCATGCCGATCTCCACCGCCATCATCCCGCACAGGTGCGCCACCTCGACCGAATGGCGGAGGATGTTCTGGCCGTAGCTCGTGCGGTAGTGGAGCCGGCCCATGAGCTTCTGCAACTCGGCGTGCACGCCGTGCGCGCCCACCTCCAGGCAGGCCGTCTCGCCCATCTCGATGATCTTGCGGTCCACCTCCTCGCGCACCTTGCCCACCACCTCCTCGATGCGTGCGGGATGGATGCGGCCGTCCGCCACCAGCCGCTCGAGCGAGAGGCGGGCGATCTCGCGGCGGACCGGGTCGAACGCGGACAGGATCACCGCTTCGGGCGTGTCGTCGATGATCACGTCCACGCCGGTGATGACCTCGAACGAGCGGATGTTCCGTCCCTCGCGCCCGATGATCCGCCCCTTCATGTCGTCACTCGGCAGGTGGACCACCGACACGCTCGTCTCGCTGGCGTGGTCCCCCGCATAGCGCTGGATGGCGAGCGCGATGACCTTGCGGGCCTCGCGCTCGGCATTGCGCTGCGCCGTCTCGCGGATCTCGGCGGTGCGCCGTGCCGCCTCGGTACGCGCCTCGTTCTCGATCGACGTCACCAGCTCCTCGCGCGCCTGCTCGGCCGAGAGCCCGGCGACGCGGGCGAGCTTGGCGGTCTGCTGCTGCGTGAGCTGGTCCAGCTCGACCTGGCGGGCGCCGGCGGCCAGTTCGCGGGCGTTCAGGTCGTTCTCGAGCCGCTTCAGGTCGCGTTCCTTCTTGTCGATCAACTCGACGCGGCGATTGAACGCGGCCTCCTTCTGCTGGAACGCACGTTCGGTCTCGAGCTGGGCATTGCGGTTCTGGAGCATCTCGCGCTCGAGCTCCTGCTTCATGGCGAGCGCTTCCTCGCGCCCCGCCAGCACGGCGTCGCGCTTGGCGGCGTCCGCGTCGCGACGGGCGTCCGCCAGCACCTGCGCGGCGCGCTGCTCCGCGCTTCCCAGGCGTGCGCGCCCGAGCTGCGAGCGTACGAACCAGCCCCCCGCGAACGCGACCACGATCCCGCCGGCTGCGACGGCGATCCACTCCCCGAGCTGCATGGACTTATCCCCCCGGCCCCCGCCACGGGGCCTCATGCAGGGCGAAGGAGCCCGGCCCACGCCGTGGCGCCCGGCTGGCGCGGCCGGCCGGCATCACGGGCGGAGCTGGGAAGGCGGAGTGTCCGGGGCGCGCTGTCGCGCGTGTGGGACCTTCAGGGCGTGGCCCGAGTCACCTCGGCCAGCACTTCGTCCAGGCGTTTCGCCAGTTGGGCGGCCCGGCCGTTCACGTCGGTCCCGACGCGTTCCTTGTTCGCGCGCTCTTTGAACAACTCATCGGCGATATGGAGCGAGGCCAGGATCGCCACCTTGGACACGGAGGCCACGGGCACTTTCTCGGTCACCTCTCGCATCTTCCGGTCCACGAACTGGGCGACGTCCAGGATGTAGGCCTGGTCGGCCTCGCCGCGGATGGTGAGTTGATGACCCAATATCTGGACCTGTACGACGTTCTTCCCGTCGCGGCCCATGCCAGTGGCGGTGTCCGAAGGGGCTTCCATCGTCGCTGTCCTCCCGCCGCTTCTTCCTGCGTTGGTGTTCTGGTGCGGTGTGCTTCCGTGACCCGGGGCCTTCCCCCCGCCCTCCGGGCGGTCGGAACGGCCGCGGGCTGCTACTCGAGGCGCTCCAGCTTGGCGGAGATCGCCTCGATTCGATTGGCCACCTCGCGGCGCTCGGTCTGCCACTCGCGCTGCTCCTTCTTGAGCGCGGCGAGTTCCTGGACCAGCAGGCCGGCGTCCTGGCCCTGCAGCTTTGACTGGGTTTCCTCGAGTCGCCGGGTGAGCTGGGCACGCTCGGCCTCGAGCTGGGTGTTCCGGCTGCGCAGCTCGGTGAGCAGCGCGGCGGCTCGCTCGACGCGCTCCGCGAGGCGATCGAGATCGGTGGCGACAACGGCGGTGTCGTTCATGTTCGCTCCCTCAATTGACCGCCGCATCCCTGCGCGACAGCGGTCACCATGCGCGACTGGAGTTCCGTGACCTCGGCCTCCGTGAGCGTTCGCTCCGCGTTCTGGAACTGCAGCGCGTACGCGAGGCTCTTCATGCCCGCCGGAGTGCCGGGGCCTTCATAGACGTCGAACAACTCGATCGAGCTGAGCCACTGGCCCGCGGCTGCGGCCAGGGTGCGCTCGACCGTGGCATGCGGGGTGCCGCGCGGCACGAAGAACGCGAGGTCACGGCGCACGGGCGGGAAGCGGCCGGGCACGCGGGCGCGGATCACCGCGGAGGCGCCTTCGGTGAGGGGGTCGAGCAGCGCCACAAACAGGTGGACATCCGTCTCGATTTCCCAGGACCGGAGCAGGTCCTGCGCGAGTCTCCCGGCCCACGCGATGCGTGAAGTCCCGACCGCAACTTCCGCACTGGCACCGGACTTCCAGCCGTCGGCAGCATAGGCGCGCCACTCCGGCGCGTCAACGCGCATCTCGGAGAGCCAGGCCTCCCAGAGCCCCTTGGCGTCGAGGAAATCCACCCCGCCGCGCGGGTCGTACGCGCCCTCCGGCCGCGTCGGCACCGGGTCGTGCGTGTGGCGCCAGCGCGGCCCCGCGAGGACGGCGGCGAGCATGAGCGGCTCGTGCGGAAGCGGCTCTCGGCCGGCCTCGAACCCCACGCCCACCTCGAACAACCGCACGCTGGTCACGCCCTGCCGCTGGTTGAGCGCCGTGGCCCGCAGGAGACCCGGGACCAGGTTGGGGCGCAGCACCTCGCTCTCGCGTGACACGGGATTCGCCAACTTGACGAGCCGGTCCGTGGACCCTCCGAGAAGACGCGCCGCCGCCTCGGCCTCGGGTGCGGAGATGAGGCTCGAGCACCACGCCTCGTGGAAGCCGAGCGCCAGCATGGCTTCGCGCGCGCGGCGGATCACGCGCTCGCGGGGCGACCGGGTGGCGAACGCGCCGCCGGTCTCGAGCGGCGCCTCCGGGATCTTCTCGTAACCGTTCGCCCGCGCCACCTCCTCCACCAGGTCGTCCTCGAGCGTGCAGTCCGGGCGCCAGGTCGGGATAGTCACGGTGAGCGTGTCCCCTCGCTGGACGCCGAACTCGAGCGACTCGAGGAGGTCGGCGGAACGGCCAGGGCCGATCGGCAGGCCGATCAGGCGTTCGCACCGCGCCGGCCGGAGCGCGAGCGAGCGCGGCTGTGGCTCGACCCGCCGCTGGCGCCAGTTGCCGAGCTTCGCGCCCGGGCAGAGCTCGATCAGGAGCGTGAGGTAGCGCGCCGCCGCAGCCGCGGCGTTGCCCGGGTCCACCCCGCGCTCGTAGCGCTTGCTCGCCTCGGTGGACAGATCCAGCGAGCGCGCGCCTCTGCGGATGCGCTGCGGCTGGAAGACCGCGCACTCGAGCAGGATGTTCGTGGTGGCGGCGGTGACCTCGCTCTCGAGCCCTCCCATGACGCCCGCGAGGCCCACCGGCCGCTTCCGGTCGGCGATCACCAGCACCTCCGCGTTCAGCGGGCGCGGCTTGCCGTCGAGCGTGGTGAGGCTCTCGTCCGGCTTCGCGCGGCGCACGCGGATGGCATTGCCCTCGAGCCTGGCCGCGTCGAACGCGTGGAGCGGTTGCCCGAACTCGAACAGCACCAGGTTCGTGAGGTCGACGAGGTTGTTGATCGAGCGCTGGCCCATCGCCGCGAGCTTTCGCACGAGCCACGCGGGCGACGGCCCGACCCAGACGCTCTCGACCAGTTGCGCCAGGTAGCTCGGGCACTCGCTCGCGTCCTCGATCTCGAGGTCGAACGTCACGCGCGCCGGCGCGCTCGCCGGGCGGGCGGCGAGCCGCGCCCGGGCCCAGTCGGACCACTTGCCGCCGAGCGCCGCCTTCACCTCGCGCGCGAGTCCCACCACCCCCATGCCATCGGGGCGGTTGAACGGGATCTCCACCTCGAGCACGTGGTCGGGCTCGGGCAGGTAGGCGTCGAGGGGCTTCCCCGGCTCGAGCACGACCCCGGCGAGCCAGGTCCGGAGGTCGAGGATGCCATCGTGGTCCTCGGACAGCATCAACTCGCGCCCCGAGCACAGCATGCCCTGGCTTTCCTCACCGCGGATCTTCGCCGCCTTGATGACGAGCCCGTTCGGCATGACGGTGCCGACGGTGGCGAGCGGCACCACCATGCCGGCGGTCACGTTGGGAGCGCCGCACACGACGCGCAGCTCGCCCTTGCCGCTGTCCACGCGGCACAGCTTCAGCTTGTCCGCGTTCGGGTGCTTGTTCGCTTCGAGCACGAGGCCGAGGACGATGCCCGGGTAGCGCCGGCCGTGCGGCTCGACCGCCTCGACGTAGAACCCACGCGTGGTGAGCGCCTCGGCCACCTGATCGGGCGTCGCCGAGAAGTCGACCCACTCCTTGAGCCAGCTCACCGGAAGTTTCATCTAGAACTGCTCCAGGAAGCGCACGTCGTTCTCGAGGAACTGCCGGATCTCGTGGATGCCGTGGCGACCCATGGTGATGCGTTCGAGGCCCATGCCGAACGCGAATCCCGTGACCTGCTCCGGGTCGTAGCCCACGGTGCGGAACACGTTCGGATGCACCATGCCGGCGCCGAGGACCTCCACCCACTTCGTGCCCTTGCAGACGGGGCAGCGCCGCTGCCCCGTCCCGTCGTCGAACATGCCCGTGCCTCCGCAGGTGGCGCACTGGACGTCCATCTGCACGCCGGGCTCGACGAACGGGAAGTAGATGGGGATGATGCGCGTCGGCACGTCGCGGCGGTAGATCGCGCGCGCGAACGTGTTGAGCGTGGCCTTCAGGTCGGCCATGGACACGTTCCGGCCGACCGACAGGCCGTCGATCTGGTGGAATTGGTCCATGTGGCTCGCGTCCACCGCCTCGGCGCGATAGACGCGCCCGGGGAACACGAGCCGGAGCGGCGGCTGCCGCTCCTCCATGGCGCGCACCCAGCCCGGCGAGGTGTGCGTGCGCAGCACGACGTCCGGGTTCACGAAGTAGGTGTCGTGCGCATCGCGTGCCGGGTGATCGGGCGCGAAGTTGAGCTTGCCGAAGTTGTACCGGTCGAGCTCCACCTCGGGGCTCGTGTAGACGGAGAATCCGAGGCCGTGGAACAGGTCGAGCAGCTCGTCGCGGACCTGCGCCAGCACGTGCGGCCGTCCCCGCCACGGCCTGCGCCCCGGCAGCGTGATGTCGAGCGCGTTCGTGGACTCCCGGGAGCGCTCGAGCGCCTCGCGCCGCGACTTCTCCGCCGCCTCGATCAATTGCTTGCCGAGGTTGAGCGCGCGGCCGAGCACGCGCTTCTCCTCGACCGGCAGCGTCGGCACCAGCGCCAGCGCCTCGGTGAACGCGCCGTTCTCGCGGGACAGCGCCGCATTCCGCACGGCCTGGACGGTGGCCGCGTCGGGCGCGCCGGCGAGCGCCGCGACGAACGACTCGCTCGCGGCCGCCACCTCCACGCTCACCGCCTTCAAATCCGCGTGTCGCGCAGCCCAATCGGGGAGCAACGCGGACGGCTCGCCCCGGCTCCAGGCCGGGTCGAGCCGTCGCGAGAGGATGCCGCGGATGTCGGACACCGGTCTACGCCGTCACGCCCCTCGCCACCTCCGCCAGCTTCGCGAATGCAGCCGCATCCATCACGGCGAGGTCGGCGAGCAGCTTGCGGTTCACGTCGATGCTCGCCTTCTTCAGGCCGGCGATCAGCGTGCTGTAGGTGAGCCCGTTCAGGCGTGCCGCGGCGTTGATGCGGACGATCCACAGCCGGCGGAAATCGCGCTTCTTCAACCGGCGGTGTTCGTAGGCGTACTGGCCCGCCCGCTGCTGCGTCTGGAGCGCGGTCTTGTAGAGCTTGCGGCGGCCCGAGAAGTTGCCCTTGGAAGCCTTGAGGACTTTCTTGCGCCGGGCGCGGCCGGGTACGACGGTCTTGGAGCGGGGCATCGGTCTATCCTCCTGCCCGCGTGGCCTTGGGCCTCGCCGCGGGACGGGTGTTCATCAAAATGTGGGCGGGGTTCCCATCCGGGGGATGGGCCGGGGTCACTTCCCCAGCATCTTGCGCACGCGCGCCTGGTCCGCCTGGGCCACCACGATGTTGGAGCCCTTCTTCCGTTTCGAATTGCGATTGTCCGCGATCATGCCGTGACGCAGGTTCGACGCGCGCCGGATGGCCTTGCCGGTGCCGGACAGCTTGAAGCGCTTCCGGGCCGCGCGGTTGGATTTCATCTTGGGCATCCGAATTCCTCTCCTTCAGTTCGCCGCCGGCGCCGCATCCGCGGAGCCCTTGTCGTTGTCCGGCTTGGTGGCGGGTTTCGAAGCGCTCTGCTGGCTGGCCTTGGGCGAGAGCACGAGCGACACGGTGCGTCCCTCCGCGCGGGGCGACTGCTCCACCACCGCCACGTCGGCCAGGTCGATGAGCACCTGCTCGATGATCTTGTATCCGAGTTCCTGGTGGGCCATCTCGCGGCCGCGGAACGTGACCGTGAACTTCACCTTGTCCCGCTGCTCGAGGAACGTTCGCGCGTGCTTCAGCTTGAAGTCGTAGTCGTGGTCCTCGATCTTCGGACGCATCTTGACTTCCTTCAGCTGCATCTGGTGCTGCTTCTTCTTCGCCGCCTTCGCCGCACGACTCGTCTCGTACTTGTACTTGCCGTAGTCCATGATCTTGCAGACCGGCGGGCGCGCCGTCGGGGCGACCTCGACGAGGTCGAGTCCCTTGGCCTGGGCCATCGAGATCGCCTCACGCGTGGTGAGGATCCCGATCTGCGAGCCGTCATCCCCGATCACGCGGACCTGTGGGATGCGAATGCGTTCGTTGACGCGCGGTTCCTGAGACTTGCCCGGAATCGTAATGGTGAATCCCTCCCCATGGCTTGCTGCGAGGCCACCGGGCACGGCGCAAAAAAGGACGCCGGGCGGGGTGGCTTGCGAAACCCCGCCCGGCGTCCGGGCCCGTTTCGGACCCTCCCCCGGAATGGCACGGGCCTGCCCTCGGCGAGAGCGCAAAGCCAGTGGACCAGACCCGTCGCGTGACACATGGTCCGCTAGGGTGAGAAGCGCGGGGCTTCTGCTTGTGAACGGCTGGCATCCTACAGGCGGAGCCAGCCTTGCGCAAGCGATTGTCGCGGCCACGGTTGGGGCTGCGCGACCGGCCCGGGGCAAGGCTCTTCGGTCGAGTGCCCGAAGCGTTGACAAGCCGAGCCGGCCTGCCTAGCGTGCTCGCCCGTTCGCCCGGCCATGGCGGCCTGGACGATTACCGGGGAGAACCAACATGAAGCGTATTGCCACCACCCTCGCCTCGCTGGCGCTGCTGGTCATGGCCAGCCAGGCCGTCGCGGCGGAGAAGTCCATCATCATCGGAGTCGGCCTGATGCACGGCACCGCGGACATCGCCCACGACAACGGGAACGGGTACAACACCGCGTTCCAGACCCCCGAGCTGGGCGGCCGGTTCGAGTACTGGAACCAGATGCACGAGAACTACGCGCTCAACTTCGCGGCCAACTGGGGGTTCTCGAGCGAGACGGACAAGCCGCAGACGGGGGTTGTCGGGCCGGATCGGAAGTTCTCGACCAGCTCGTGGAGCGTGCGGCTGGGAGGCGACCGCGTCTGGAACCCGCTGCCGAACACGAAGGTGTTCTTCGGTCCCGGCATCGAGTACTGGTCGGGCAAGGCGAAATTCGAGGGCTTCGCGCCGACCACGTACGAGACCAAGAACACGAGCCGGATCAGCCTCGCCGGCCA
>CAYSWZ010000170.1:0-6132 GCA_964434945.1 uncultured bacterium
GGCGGGATTCACGGTCACGCCGACGGCGGGGCTCGTGACGACCGGAGCGGGGGGCACGGCCACGTTCACGGTGGCGCTCACGAGCAGGCCGGTGGCGGACGTGCTGGTGCCGGTGGCGAGCAGCAACACCAACCAGGGCACGGTGTCGACTTCGAGCCTGACATTCACGGCGGCCAGCTGGAACACGCCGCAGACCGTGTCGGTCACCGGCGTGGATGACCACGTTGTCGAGGGCAATACCGGCTACACGATCCTGCTGGGGGCAGCCACGAGCACGGACCCGGTTTACGCCGGCCTCGACCCGGCGGACGTGGCGGTGACCAACATGGAGAACGACGTGGCGGGGTTCACGGTGTCGCCGACTGCGGGGCTGGTGACGACCGGGGCCGGCGGCACAGCCACGTTCACGGTGGCGCTCAAGAGCAAGCCGGTCGCGAACGTGGTGATCCCTGTGGCGAGCAGCAACCCCAGCCAGGGCACGGTCTCGGTCTCGAGCCTGACGTTCACGGCCGCGAACTGGGACACGGCCAGGACAGTCACCGTCACGGGCGTCAACGACCACATCGTGCACGGCGCCGTCGCGTACACGATCGTGCTGGGCGCGGCCACGAGCAGCGACCCCATCTACGCCGGTCTCGACCCGGCGGACGTGGCGGTGTCGAACACCGAGAACAACGTGGCGGGATTCACGGTCACGCCGACGGCGGGACTGGTGACCACGGGAGCGGGGGGCACGGCCACGTTCACGGTAGCGCTCACGAGCAGGCCGGTGGCGGACGTGCTAGTGCCGGTGGCGAGCAGCAACACCAACCAGGGCACGGTGTCGGCCGCGAGCCTCACCTTCACGGCGGCGACCTGGAGTACGCCGCAGGCCGTGACCGTGACCGGCGTGGACGACCATGTGGCGGAGGGCAGCGTCGCCTATACCGTCGTATTGAGCCCTGCGACGAGCACGGACCCGGTCTACGCGGGTCTCGACCCGACGGACGTGGCGGTGACCAACACCAAGCGAGATGTCGCCGGCATCACCGTGTCTCCGATCGCGGGTCTCACGACGACCGAGGACGGCGGGAGCGTGGAGTTCCAGGTGGTGCTGACGAGCAAGCCGACAGCGGATGTCCTGATTCCGATCTCGAGCAGCAATACCGGCGAAGGGGTGGTGTCGACGCCGAGCCTGACATTCACGCCCGCGAACTGGAGCACACCCCAGATCGTCACGGTCAGGGGCGTGCCCGACCACGTCGCAGACGGAGACAAGGCCTACACGGTCGTCACCGGGGCCGCGGTGAGCTCGGATCCGCTGTACTCGGGATTCGACCCGGCGGACGTGAGCCTCGTGAACCTGGACAACAAGGAAGCCTCGAGCCTCGTTCTCGAACTGGTGCCGGATCATGACAAGGTGGACCAGGGCCAGCCGGTGGGATACCGCCTGAGCGTACGCAATCGCACGCAGCAGGCGATCGGCAACGTCACGATCCTGCACACGCTTCCGGCGCGCTTCGCCGCGCTCAAGGGCACGCTGTCGCAGAACGGCCAGCCGCTGGCGGACCAGAGCGGCCCGACGCAGCGGTTCACCATCCCGCAGCTCGGCCCGTTCATCGACCGCAACGGGGATGGCGTCGCCGGCCCGGGCGAGTCCGGCTACGTCGAGTTCCACTGGCAGCTGGTGCCGGGTGCGGGCGCCACGGCGGGGACGTACGTGGACCAGGTCAGCGCCAGCGCGGGCTGCGATACGTGTGCGGCCGCACGCGCGGTCTCCGCCTCCGTCCTCGTGCAGGAGAGCGAGCTGTTCACCCGCAGCACGCTGCTGGGTCGCGTGTTCGAAGACCGGAATCGCGACGGCTTGCAGGCGGCCGACGAGCCTGGCATCGCCGGGGCGCACGTGGTGATGGATGACGGGACGTGGGTGACCACGGATGCCCGCGGCATGTTCCACGTGCCGGACCTGGAAGCCGGGCCGCACAGCGTGAAGCTCGATCTGGCGCAGGTGGGGGCGGCCGCCGTGCCGACGACCGAGGTGTCGACGGTGGTGAACATCGCACCCGGGCTCATGGCGAGCGTGCGCTTCGGCGTGGCGTTCCCGCGCGATACGGTCTCGGTGGCGCGTGTGCCCGGCAACCGGCTCGCCATCTCCGCGGAGTCCCCGCTGCGCGTCCTCGACCTCGCGGGCAACACCGAGCAGCCGTCGCTCACCGTGAATGGCATCAGCGTTCCGGTCACGGTGACCGGAACGCTGATCTTCGAATCCGCGACCGATGTACCCCGCCCGGCCGTGAGGATCGGCAAGCTGGCGGTGCCGGTGGACCCGAGCGGCAAGTTCTCGACCTCGATTCTCGATTCCGGCAGCGATTCGCTCGAGGTCACATTGATCGACAGCCGTGGCGTCGCTTCGGCCGCGCACGTCCGCCTGCCACATCTCGACATCCGGCCGTCCGGGGACGACCCGGGTCCGTCGGCGGGATCCGGGACGAACGGCTTCGATCCGCCATCCCACGCAGTCCCCATCGCTTCCAACGACGTGCAACTCGTGAGCGTGCGAGGGGCCTCGGGGAACCAGACCGTGGCGTGGACCGAGCTGCGCGGACACACCGATGCGCACGCCACACTGGAGGTCAATGGGCACACGGTCCCGGTTGCCTCGGACGGCGGGTTCGTCGCGCCGATCTCGCTCCGGGTGGGCGAGAACACGATCAGCGTCCTGGCGTCCGATTCCTCGGGAATGAACAACCTGGCCCACGTGGCCATGAGCGTCGCGAGCCACGATTCGGACGCGACGCCGGCCCTCGCCGGGGACGACCCCGAGCTGACGCTCTACCTGCCGCCGCAGGGCGTGGTGTTGCGTTCGCCGGCGCTGACACTCACCGGCCACACGCACCCGGGCTATCTCCTCGCGGTCAACAACGACACGGTGCACGTCAATCGCGATGGCTCGTTCAGCAGCCGTCTCGCGCTCGCCGAGGGCAAGAACCATCTCAAGGTCAGCGTCGTGGACCCGGAGGGCCGTGTCTTCTCCACCGAGCGCGAGCTCGAGGTGCGCTCGCCGCGGATGTTCCTCGTGGGGATCGCGGACGGCGTGGTCGGTCAGTCGAAGGGCGCCGCGTACCTGAGCCCGGGCCGCGGCGACCAGACGTGGACGGACGGCCGCGTCGCGTGGAACCTGCGGGGCTGGATCGCCGGCCGCTACCTGCTCACCTCGGCGTTCGATTCGCGCCGGCGCGACTTCAACTCGCTGTTCAAGAACCTCGACGACGAGGGTCGCGACCGCCTGCTGACGAGTCGTGACCCGGATCGCCTCTACCCGGTGTTCGGGGACTCGGGCGCGGTGCAGAGCAACAGCCTGTCCGGAGGCCGCATGTACGTCGGCCTGCAGGGAGATGCCGTGCGTGCGACGCTCGGCGACTTCCCGATCGTCCTGAGCGACCTGGAGTTGGCGGGCTTCCGCCGCACGCTCTACGGCGGGCAGATGCAGCTCGGCAAGCCGGCCGGCAAGGACCTCCCGACCGGGACCTCACTGAGCGCGTTCGGCGCGCAGGCGGGGCACGTGCACGTGCACGACGAGCTGGCGGCCACGGGTGGCTCGCTCTATTACCTGAGCCACGACGAGCTGGTCGCGGGCAGCGCCCAGGTGACGCTGGTCGTGCGCGACCGCGTCACCGGCCTGCAGCTGGCGCGCATCCCGCAGCGCCCGGACGTGGACGTGCTGGTGAAGGACTTCGAGGGGCGGCTCCAGTTCACCCACCCGGTCCCCAGCGTCTGGGACGATGGTGCCGTGATCGGCAGCGGCCGGCTGCAGGGCCACCCGGTGAGCATCGAAGTCGATTACGAGACGTCGGGCCACGCCGGCGAGAAGTCCTCCGTGGGCGGCCGCATCACGCAGAACCTGGGCCGGCCGCTCACGCTCGGTACGACGGTGGTGGACGACCAGTCCGGGACCGGCGACTACCACCTGCGGGGCGGCGATTTCACTCTGAAGCTCGGCAAGGCCGCCACCCTCGCGGGCGAACTCGCCACGAGCCAGGGCACCACCGGCCGCGCATTCAGCAGCAGCGACGGAGGGCTGGCGTGGCAGAGTGCAAATTCGGACAGCACCCAGAGCGGTCAGGCGTGGAAGACCACGGCGGAGCTGGATCTCGGTCAGTGGCTGGATCGCCCCGGCCGCATGACGGTGAGCGGCTACGCCCGGCGCGTCGACTCGGGCTTCCTGAGCGACGGCGTGCGGGAGGGGATCGCGCTCGATCGCGAGGGCGCGCGCAGCCAGCTGGACGCCGGCCGATTGGGCAAGTGGTCGGCGCGCTACGACCGCGAGACGCGGCCGCAGGCGAGCCTGCCGGGTGAACTGAGCGGCTCCGACGTGCTGGGACTCCAGTGGCGGATGGACGGGAAGATCACCGGCGCGACCGCCGAACTCGAGCAGCGCAACGACTCGCACGTGCTCGAGAGCGAAGAACAAAACAGCATCGCCGCGCTGCGACTGTGGTGGAAACCGGTCGAGAGCGTGAAGGCGACGATCGAACGCCAGCAGACACTGGCCGGTGATACGACGAGCGCGACGGCCGTGTCGCTCGAGTGGCGTGTCCTGTCGGCGCTCTCCCTCGAGGCACGGGGATCGAGCGGAGCCCTCGGCAACACGCTGCGCGGCGGGGCCACCCTGCACGCGGGCGCCCGGCAGTTCTACGTCCGCGAGGAGCAGATGGAGTCCGCGGGCGGCCTGCATGGCGGGACGTTGTTCGGCATGCAGGCGCCGCTCGGCCCGGAGAGCCGCGTGTACTCCGAGTACCAGTGGCAGCGTGACCCGGCCGGCGACCGTGGAGTGTCGGTCACCGGGATCGAGCAGGGCTGGCACAACCACTCCGGCCTGTCCGTGCAGGTCTCCGGTGAGCACGACTCGCGCAGTGGCGAACTCGGACAGCACGGAGCGCTCGCGGGCCAGGTCTCCTACAAGGGCGCATCGCCCCTCTCGGTCTCGGCCCGGGCGGAGACACGGCGGATGCAGGACAGCACGTACAGCCGCCAGATGCTGGCGTCGACGAGGCTCGAGCTCGCACTCCCGAGCGGGTTCACCGCGCTCTCGGACCTGCGCACGAGCGTGACGCGCCGCAGCGACACGTTCGACATCACGCCGAACCGCTACACCGAGACGAGCTTCGGGCTCGCATGGCGCGCGCCCCGCTCCGACGCCTTCCAGGTGCTGGGACGCTGGACGCGCCTGCTCGACCGCCGTGGTCCGGATCCCGGCAGCGTGCTCGGCTCGCAGACGCTGCGGCAGGTGGCGGCGCTCGAGGCGACGATCCGCGTGCTGCCCGGGCTCGACTGGGCGGGGAAGGGCGCGGCCCGCGTGGAGCAGAGCGGCACCAGCGGCGAGCTGCTCGGTACCGCCCACAGCACGCTGTGGACGAGTCGCATGGACTACCGCCTCTGGCAGCGGCAGCCGTTCCGCCTCGGCCTCGAGTACCGGCTGCTCCAGCAGCTGGAGACCGCCGACTCCCGGACGGGCTGGCTCGAGGAGCTGACCGTCGATGCGGGGCAGCACGTGCGCCTCGGCGCGGGCTACAACTTCAGCACGTTCTCGGGCGATCCGCTGGCGCAGACGCAGGACACCTCGCGCGGCTGGTTCGTCCGCGCGCAGAGCTATTACTAGCCGGCGCGCTCACTCGCGGAAGAGATCGGTCGGCAGGTAGCGGAGTCCGGAGTCGACGACGATCGTCGCCACGGTCGCGGTCGGGCCGGGCCGCTCGGCCACGCGCAATGCCGTGACGACGTTCGCGCCGGTCGACGATCCCGCGAAGCTGCCCTCCTCGCGCGCCAGCCGATGCGCCATCGCCATCGCAACGCCGGTCGAAACGGCCAGGATCCCGTCGAACTCGCCGGCGTGCCTCATCGGCGGAACGAACCCGCGCCCGATCCCCTCGACGCGATGGGATCCCGGCGGACCGCCGGACAGCACGGCCGACTCCGCCGGCTCGACCGCGATCACCCGAATCGATGGCCTGTGAGCGCGGAGGGCGCGAGCCGTCCCGTGGATCGAATGGGCCGTGCCGACGTTGTGCTCGGGGTCGCAGGTGCGGACACGCCGGCGCGTCGCGGGGTGCCGGGCCGGGGCCGCGTGTCGCCGCGGCAGGAGGGGGGACTGAA
>CAYSWZ010000171.1:0-20521 GCA_964434945.1 uncultured bacterium
GGCGCCGCCAAGGGGCGGGTCTCGCTCGGCTATGATCGCCAGAGCAAGCAGCGCGAGAACTGGTATCGCCGGTTCGATCTCCTCCCGGCCCAGAACGCCGATCCCACCGCTCCTCCCGAGACGCTGTTCTCGCGGGGCGCGTTCAACGGCGGAAACGGGACCGGGTACCTCGACGAGGGAACGCTCCCGCAGGACAACTATCACGCCAAGTCCCTCGTGACCGCGGGGTTCCTGAGCATCGACCTCCCGCTCGGTCGGCAGCTCCGTTCCACGTTGGGAACGCGGGTGGAGCACGGTTCGCAGGACGTGCGCAGCTTCGACCTGTTCCGGCCCGACGTCGTCGTGGCGCAGGGCTCGTTCGACAACACCGACTGGCTGCCGTCCGCCAATCTCACCTGGGCGATGACCAGCGAGATCAACCTGCGGCTCGCCGCGAGCAAGACGCTGTCGCGCCCGGACCTGAACGAACTCTCCCCGAGCCCGTCGCTGGAATACGTCGGTGGCTACCGCCAGGCGGGGAATCCCGGCCTGCACCGTGCCCTGATCGACAACTACGACGTACGGGTGGAAGCATTCCCCACCGCCAACGAGGTGTTCGCGGCGGGTTACTTCTACAAGAAGCTGAAGGAGCCCATCGAGCAGGAGATCCAGGGCGCCGTGCCGCCCCTGCTCGTTCCGGTGAATTCCGATCACGGGCGCAACCAGGGCGTCGAGCTGGAAGCGCGTTCGAGACTCGGGCGCCTGCTGGAGCCGCTGAAGAACCTGACGCTCACCGGGAATGCCACGTTCATCTCCTCCAACGTGGTGCTGAAGCCCGTGCTCACGCAGCTCAGCGCCCATGAGCATCCGCTGCAGGGCCAGGCGGACTACAGCGTGAACCTGGGCCTCGGCTACACCAGCGACAGCCGGCGGGTGGACGCGAACCTGCTGTTCGGCGCGGTCGGCAGGCGCCTGCGAACGCTCGGCTATCTGCTTCCCGACATCTACGACCAGCCCACCTCGACGCTGGACGCGACCCTGAACCTCTCACCGGCCCGATCCCTGCGCGTGAAGCTGGCGGCGAGGAACCTGTTCGACCCCGCGATCCGGCAGCTTCAGGACGTGAAGGAGGTCTCGAGTTATCACGTCGGGAAGGCCTACGCGATCGAGTTCAACTTCGGACAATGAGGGAAGTCAGAATGGATGATCGTTCCGCGCGGGGGGCGCGCCGGGTCGTGGCGCTCCTCGTGCTCGTGGCAATGGCGGCATGGATCGGACTCTCGGGCGCCACGTCGCTCGCCACCCGGCCCGCTGCAAGTCCGGATTCCGTGCCGGCGGAGAAACATGGCTCGGTCATGCAGGAGCCCGGCTACTACCCGGCCGTGGATCCAGAGTCGAGCTCCGTGCGAATCGGGCGCCGGCTGAACGCGCCCTACGTGAGCAGGAACTTCCACGGCGGCGCGAAGAGCCTCGAGGAGCTCGGACGCAAGGTGTGTCGCGCGCTCGATTACAACCTGTCGGACTCGCTGCTCGTGCTGTGCGTGCACGAGGACGAGTTCCGCGACATCATGTGGCGGGAGTTTCCGCAGAGCCGGCCCGCGACCGGGGTCAAGTGGCAGGATGGCTGGATGTTCCTGTGGGCCCGCCTGCACGGCGGCTCGGTGAGCGCCATGAAGGAGTATGGCGGGCATCGCTACGAGTTCGTGCGCTTCGACCGCTACGATTCCACGGCCCACTACCGTAACTTCAAGCTGTACAACGGACTCCTCCTGATCGCGAAGGACGAGGACGGACAGCTCCAACGCTTCACCTGGCTCCGGTGCGCCGTCGAACGGAAGGGTTCGTTCAAGATCTACAGCATGAAGGATTGAGCGACCCGGGGATCCCGGTCGGAACTCCGCATCGCAACTTGCGCTCGACGGGGCCCGCGCTTCGTGCCTAGACTCGAACAGTCACGATCCGACACGACGTCGGTCCGCGACGAGACAGGAGCCGCTGGCACGACCCGGGTCCGCGCCCCGGCGGACCGAACAGGGGATCCCTGTGCGCTCGAGTTCGGTGTTGCGCGTGGTTTCCAGCCTTGCGCTCTGGATCGCGTTCGGGCAGCCCGTGACGGCCGCGCCTCGCGCCTTCCTCTACGTATCGCCCCTGCCCGGCTCGGACAAGGTGTCGTGCTGGAACAACATCGCCATCCGGCAGGGAAGCGCGCTCGACCGCACCGCCCTCGTTCCCGGGCGGCTCACGGTGGCGGGAAGCGCGAGCGGGCTCCACAGCGGACGGCTCCGACTCGCGGGCGACGCGCAGACCATCCTGTTCACGCCCGACCAGCCGTACGCGCTGGGTGAGACCGTTCACGTACGGCTGGCCGCCGGCACCCGCACCACGACCGGGACCACGCTGCCGGAACTCGCGTTCGAGTTCCGCGTCTCGTCGGCGGACCCGAAACGCCAGCCGCACGCCGATCCCGAGCGGGTCCCCGACCCGCCGGCGGGAAGCGCGTGGTGGCAGCGACCGGCCCTCCGGAGCGAGGCCGTCACCGGGCCGTGCGACACGCTCCTGCCCGGGTTCCCGGCCACGCAGGCGATCAGAGTCTCCGATCCGCTCCCGGGCGTGTTCTTCTCGGCGCCGTTCCCCACGTTCCTCGGAGACCGCGCGGACTTCGAGATCATGGATGACCGCGGTGAGCCGCTCTACGAGTCGAGCTGGGCGGACAACAACTTCCAGGTCGACTTCAAGGTGCAGGCGACCGGCGTCCTCACGTTCTGGATGAACGGCGCGAACAAGTTCGTGGCCATGGACAGCGCCTACGCGCGGGTGGACAGCTTCACCACCGGAAACGGCTATTTCCCCGACCAGCACGACCTGCAGCTCCTGCCGAACGGGCACGCCCTCATGCTGTCGTACGATCCGGAGCCGGTCGGCATGGACACGGTCGTGGCCGGCGGGAATCCCAACGCGATCGTCTACGGCCTCATCGTGCAGGAGCTGGACGAGCAGAAGGACGTGGTCTTCCAGTGGCGGAGCTGGGACCACTTCAAGATCACCGATTGCAGCGTCTCGCCCGAGATCGACCTGCTCGGCAGCAGCATCGACTACGTGCACGGCAACTCGGTGGAGATGGCGCCGGACGGGAACCTGCTCATCTCGTGCCGGCACATGAACGAACTCACGAAGATCGACCGCCAGAGCGGGGAGGTCCTCTGGCGCATGGGGCCGCACGCGCTCAACAACGAATTCACGTTCCCGAACGACTTGCGCGGTTTCTCGCACCAGCACGACGCGCGCATCCTGCCCAACGGCCACCTGACGCTGTTCGACAACGGCAACAACCTGTCGCCGCAGTACAGCCGGGCGCTCGAGTTCGCGCTCGACGAGCAGAACCTGGTGGCGACGAAGGTGTGGGAGTACCGGCATACGCCCGACGTCTACGGCAGCTTCATGGGCGACGTGCAGCGCCACGCGGATGGCAGCACCACGATCGGCTGGGGCGGGAACTTCGACACGCCCTCGATGACCGACCTGCGCCCGGATGGTTCGATCGCGACGGAGGTGCTGGTGCCGCCGGGGACGCTCAACTATCGCGGGTTCCGTTTCCCCTGGCGCACGAACCGGTTTCTCACGGACGAGCAGGAGGTGGATATCGGCGCACCGGCGGTGGGGGTTTCCCGGGGCACGACGCTCAAGGTCTGGAACCACTGGGACCGGCCGATCAGCATCGACTGCCTGCGCACGGCGGACACCAACTTCGGGGCGACGCTGGCCCTGGGCTCCTTCCCCGCGACGCTCGCGCCGGGAGAGACCACACTGGTCCAGGCGGTCTACGACCCGGTGGCGCCCGGAACCGCGGATTCGCGCCTCTACATCGTGCAGCAGAGCAGTTCCGAGATGGTGGCGCAGAGCGTCATCCTGCACGGACACCTCGAGGGCAACGTCGGGGTCGGGCCCGAAGGCGCAGTGGCGCTCTCGACGCGGGCGAGCCCGAACCCGCTGCGCGCCCTCACCACCATCGAGTTCACGCTCCCGGCCGCGGGACACGTGAAGCTGGATGTCTATGACCTCGGTGGCCGCAGGCTCGCGACGCTCGTGGACGAGACCCGCGCCGCGGGCCGGCACGTGGTCGCCTGGTCGGCCGCCGGCAGGCGGAGCGGGCTCTACTTCTACAGGCTCCAGGCGGCGGGGAGGACGCTCGTGCGGAAGCTGGTGGTGGAGGGATAGGCGCCGGCGGCGCTACCGGGTCAGCGGTCTCGCTCCGCTGCCGTCCGACTTCATCACCCACACCTCGAACGACCCGGTCTGCGTGCTCTGGAACGCGATGTGGTCGGCGTCCAGCCACGAGGGTGTCTCGTCGAGCCATGGCCTGGGATGCGTGCGCAACCGGGTGAGCCGGCCGCTCGCGACGTCCACCAGGCAGACATAGGCATCGCTCTTCGAGGGCTCGTCGCGCAGGTAGTTCCCGGCCTGGAACGCGATCGTGCCGCCGTCCGGCGACCACGCGGGCCACTGGGGTCGCCCCTCGGTCGGGGGCAGCCGCACGATTTCGCGTGGTCGGGCGAGCGTATCGGGCTTCACGAGCCAGATCTGGAGCCCGCCGGTCGAATCCGCGTGCGTCGCGGCGAGCGTGCGGTCGTCGGGCGACCACGCGAGGTTGAAGTAACCGGCGGAGCTGTCGGTCACCGCGCGGGCATGCGTGCCGTCCGCGTTCGCCACCCAGATGCGATTGCGCGTCCACGAACCGAGCGTGTAGGCCACGCGCTGCCCGCTTCTCGACAGGCGGACGCTCTTGGCTTCGCGCGCGAACAGCGTGCGCGTGCCGCTGCCGTCCGGGGCGACGGTCCTCAACTCGCTCGTGTCGCCGTGCGTCACGCTGTAGGCGATCCGCTTGCCGCCCTCGATCCAGTCCGGGGCGCCCTTCTCGTCGTCGGAGTAGGTGAGCCTGCGGCTCAGGCCGGTCGCGATCTCGACGACGTACAACTCCCACTTCCCGCCGTCCCGATCGGAGCGGAAGACCACCTGCGATCCGTCGGGCGACGCGGCCGGGAGCGAGGCGTGACGCGCGGGTGGCGCAGGCTTTCCCGGCGGCGTGGCGGGAGCCGCGGCGGTGATGAAGCCGGCGAGGAACAGGAGCAGGTGGTTCAGGAAGGTCTCCTTCCGGTGGTGATGCACGATCGTTTGCGGGCGAACGCAATCCGGAGCCGGCTCAGGGCGCGAGTGTCACGGTCTCCATCGCCGCGGCATGGATACGGTCCCAGTTCAGGAGAAACGGCACATAGCGGTGGTCCGCCCACGGACGGCGGAGGTCGCGGTCGCCGCTCGGCGTGAACGCGGCGCTGTTGAACGGCGGCACCACGCCGTACGACACGTCGGGGATCGCCAGGTCCACCACGTGGCGGTACGCGGGGCCGTGCGTCACCTCGACGCTCCACGGGAGTCGCGACGGGCCGACGCTGGGCGTCCCGTTGTCGCCATCCTCCGGCACGGGTGGCGGCTCCCAGCGCGAGCGAGCGTCCAGTGCCGAGAGCGGATGCCGGAACCGCGCCTGGTGCGCGCGACCGTAGGTCCATGCCCGCATGTCCGGACCGAACTTCGCGGCGAGCGTGTCGATCGCCATCTCGAGCGCCGCACACGCAGCCTTCGCCGGCGACTCCCGCTCGCTGGCGGAGCCCGGCGCTCGCAGCACCTCGGGAGCCTCGCCCGTGAGCGCCGCGAGCGCCAGTCCCGGGAATCCGTCGAGACGCGAGCGCCGCTGGAACGCGCCGAACCAGGCACGGTAGAGCGTCGGCGCGACGCGCCCGCGCCGGGCGTAGTCGTCCCACCCGCGCAGCGTCCTGATCGCGGACTGGGCGCGCGGTGTGAGCGCGTGGTCGAGCGAGTCGGCGCACGCCAGCAACGCGCGCACGTTGCGTTCGGCGGCGAGAGACCAGGCGTCGTTCTGGACGCTCTCGGCGTCCGCCAGCGTGATGCTGTGATCGCCGGCGAGGCGTTGCGCCATGCGCCGCGCACGGTCGTGCGGCCAGTCGTACCGGGGCAGCGCCCACGGGTACGCCGGGCCCACCGGGCGATTGTTCGCGTTCACCGCGAACCCATCCCGCGGCACCCGCCAGTGCGGCATCTCCGCACTTGGCACGAAGCCGGTCCACTCGTACCGGCCGTCGCTCGGGATCGGGCCGGGACCGGGTTCGTGCGCGCGGATCGGAAGCAGCCCCGTGCTCTGGAAGCGCGTATCGCCGGTGACGTCCGCAGTCACGACGTTGAGGCAGGGTGTCACGAGCGTGGCGGTCCGCTCGCACACCTCGGCGGCGCTGGCCGAGCGCTCGAGCCCGACGAGACGCCGGAGCGTGATGCGCTCGTCCTCGAGCGCCGTCCAGCGTGCGGCGAGCGCCAGGTGCCTCCCCGAGTCCCACACCAGCACCGGCCCGTGCGGCGTGTAGCGACGGGCGTTGACGAACGGCGGCACCGGGACCGAGAGCCCGAACAGGTGGTAATGGAGGTCGAACGGCTTCGTTTCCACGGCCACCCAGTCCGCGCGGCCGTCGGGGAGGTGCCGGCGCACCCGCCGGCCGTCGGCCGACAGCGTGTCGGCGTACACGTCGATCACGTCCGCGGACAGCGCCGTGACCCCCCACGCGGCCGCGGCATTCCGGCCGCTCACGATGACCGGCAGCCCCGGCACGTCCGCGCCGATCGCGTCCGCGACACCCGGCACGCAGACGTGGACGACGTGAAACGCGCCCGGCGTGGCGAGGCCCAGGTGCGGATCGTTCGCGAGCACCGGCTTGCCGCTCGCGGAGCGCTTCCCGCCCACGACGAACTCGTTGCTGGCGCGATCGGCGCCATCGCCGTCGCGCGCCGGGAACGCCTGCAGCAATCGCGCACTCCCGGCGAGGAGCGCGCGCGAGAAGTCGGGGCGCGCGTCCGGGCCCGCCGCCGCGCGTGCCGCCGCACCGGCGCCGGCCGGCCACATGCGCCTCGCGGCGCTGTCCGGCACGGTGTCGTACATCCAGCGGTTCTCGAAGCGCCGGTGCTTCACGTACCAGGCGGCACCACTGTCGGCCACGGCCTTCGCTTCGCCCAGCTCGGCCAGGTCGAGGTCCAGCGTGACGCCGAAGCCGAGCACGACCGCCACGCAGTCCTCGGCCGTCCAGTCGCGCGGCCGCTCCTGCAGGCGCACGAGTTCCGCCGGCCACGCGCGCCCGCCGGCGCGGCACTCGTTCAGGTAGGCGTTCACGCCTGCGGCGTAGCGTTCGAGCGACATGCGGAGCAGCGTGTCGCCCCGGTCGCGGAGCCAGATCGTGTGCGCCCGCTCGCGAAGCCGGAAGAGCTGCGCGCCGCCGTCGGCCTGGAGCGCGCGATTCCCGAGCCAGCGATGCGTCTGGCCGTCCGCGCTCGCCCGCGTGTACACCATCTGCCAGAGCCGATCACGCGCGGACAGCCAGCCCCACGCGAAATAGAGGTCGTCCAGGCTCGACGCGCGCACGTGCGGGATGCCCCAGCGGTCGGTCACCACGCTCACCGGAGCCCGGAGCCCCGACGCCGTGACGCGCGACGTCTCGGTGGCGCCGCCCAGCGGACGCGCGAGCGCGAGCAGCACGATGGCGAAGAGCGCGGGACGGGAGGGGCGTGGCATGGCCGCGCACGATAGCACCGCGGGCCGGCTTCCTTGCCGGCGCGCGCGGGGCGGGAGCGGCCGGCATGATCCGCTTGCGGCGTGCGTCGTGCGGGGGCTAGCGTGCTCGCATGCGCGATCCAGCCATCCTCGCATTCGACCTCGGGGGCACCGATCTCAAGGTGGCCCGCATCACCGGCAAAGGCGCCGTGCACGGGTTCACGAAGGTGCCGAGCAACGCCATTCTCGGCGAGGCGGCGCTGTTCGAGGCCATCACGCTCGCCGCGGGCAGCGTCGCGCATGCCGGCAGCCCGGGGATCGCGGGCTTCGGCTCGCCCGGCGTCCTCCACCCCGAGAGCGGCATCATCGTGGACCGGACGCCGAACCTGCGGCTCCCCGCCGACTATCCCATGCGCTCGCGGCTCGAGCAGTTGCTCGGGAAGCGCGTGGTGATCGACAACGACGCCAACTGCGCGGCCCTCGCCGAGCACAGCGCCGGCGCCGCGCGCGGCGCCCGCGTCTCGCTCACCGTCACCGTGGGCACCGGCGTGGGCTGCGGGATCGTGGCGGACGGTCGCGTCCTCCGCGGCGCGTTCGGTGGTGCGGGCGAGATCGGTCACATGCCGCTCGGCAGCACCGGACCGGCCTGCGGCTGCGGCGTCGAGGGCTGTGCGGAGCCCATGGCGAGCGGCTCCGGCCTCGTGGCCCGGGCGCGGGAGGCCGGGCTCGACGTGTCGAGCGCGCGCGAGGTGTTCGAGTCGGGCGACCCGCGCGCGGCGTACGTGATCGAGGTCATGGTGGACCACCTCGCGCGCATGCTCGGCGCCGCCACCGCACTTCTCAATCCCGACGTCATCGTCGTGGGCGGGGGGCTCGCGCAGGCGGGTGAGGCGCTCCTCGGTCCGCTCCGCCGCTCGTGCGAGCGCTACATGCTGGGTTCGCACCGGCGGGCGCTGCGCATCGTTCCGGCACTGCTCGGCGAGCAGGCCGGTGTGATCGGCGCCGGGCTCGGCGCGTGGCAGGTGCACGAGGCGGGCTAGTGGCGCCTGGCGCTCCGGGCCGCCCCGGGAGACCGTGTCAGCCGGCGAGCGTGATCAGCGGTTCGCCGTTCGGCACCGACGCCGGCACCCCGAGCAGCGTGACCGGCGTGGAGCCGACGATTCGCACGCGATGCAGCGTGCCGGGCGCGGCGCCGTCGTCCGCCCACACCACGGTCTTGAATTCGCGGCTCTTGCCGTGGAGTTGCGGCGGGCGGGCGCCGCTCTTCCCGCGCGTGGACGGGCCGTCCACCAGGACCTCGACCTCGCGCCCGAGATAGCCGTCGTGGATCTCGCCAGAGATCTGCTGCTGCTGCTCGAGGAGGATGGCGAGCCGGCGGCCCTTCTCGGCCTCGTCCACGGTCTCGGCCAACTTGAACGAACGGGTATCGGGGCGCGCCGAGTACTTGAACAGGAACGCACTGTCGTAGCGCGAGCGCTCCATGGTCGCGCGCGTCGCCTCGAAGTCCTCATCGGTCTCACCCGGGAAGCCCACGATGATGTCGGTGCTCACCGCCACGCCGGGGATGCGCTCGCGAATCGAGTCCAGCACCTGCTGGTAGCGCGCGAGCGTGTAGCTCCGCTGCATGGCCGCGAGGACGCGGTCGGAGCCGGACTGGAGCGGCAGGTGAACGTGCGGCATGACCTTCTCGCACTCGACCATCGCGTCGATCAGGCGCCCGCTCATGTCGGCCGGATGCGGCGAGGTGTACCGGATCCGGAGCACGCCCGGCACGGCCGCGGCCGCGCGCAGGAGGTCGGCGAAATCGTGCGTCCCGTCGTGGTACGAGTTCACCGTCTGCCCGAGGAACACGATCTCCCGGAAGCCCCTCTCCGCCGCCCGCTCCACCTGCGCCACCAGATCCGCGAGGGGCAGGCTGCGCTCGCGTCCACGCGTATAGGGGACGACGCAATAGCTGCAGAACTTGTCGCAGCCGCGCTGCACGGTGACCCAGGCGCGCACGCCGGGCTCGCGCTTCGGCTCGAGGTCGCCGTAGGTCTCGTCGCGGTCGAGCCGGATCTCCGCGGTGGGCGCGCCGGCCGCGCGAAGCAGCAGCCCCGGGAGGTCGCGGTAGCCATCGGGACCCACGACCAGGTCGAGCACACGCTTGCGGTCGAACAGGCGCTTCCGGAGGTGCTGCGCCATGCAGCCGGCGACGCCCACGATCAGGTCGGGGTTCCGGCTCTTCAGGTTCGCGAACTCGCCGAGGCGACCCAGCACCCGCAGCTCCGCGTGCTCGCGGATCGCGCAGGTGTTGAGGATCACGGCGTCCGCGTCCTCGGCGCGATCCACGAGCTCCATGCCCGCGCGCTCCAGCACGCCGGCCATGAGCTCGGAGTCGGCCACGTTCATCTGGCAGCCGTAGGTTTCGAGGAAGACGCGCCTCATGGGAGCGGCATCATTGGGATTGGCATCATGGCGAGCGGCGAGGATACCACGCGACCGCCGCTTGACCGGCCCTTCGCGCGAGCCCAGAGTGTCCGGCTCTTCCCGAGGAGCCCGCATGCCGTCGAGTCCCGAACGTCCCTCGAATCCAGCGAGCCCCGCCAGGCCGGCTTCGCGCGAACTCGTGACCTTCCCGAACCCCGCGCCCGAGCGGGACTACTGGATCCGCCACGACTGCCCGGAGTACACGGCGCTCTGCCCGGTGACGGGCCAGCCGGATTTCGGCACCATCATCGTCCGCTATGTGCCGGACGAGCTGTGCGTGGAGTTGAAGTCGCTCAAGCTCTACATCTGGTCGTTCCGTGACGAGGGCCACTACTTCGAGCAGGTGACGAACCAGATCCTCGACGACCTCGTCCGCGCCATGAAGCCACGCCGGCTCAAGGTGATCGGCCGCTTCAACGTCCGCGGCGGCATCACCACGCGCGTCGTGGCCCGCTATGCGCAGCCGCGCGCCGGCAGGGCCGCGAGGCGATAGCGCCGCCTGCCTCCGAACCGGGCCTCCCGCCCCGGGGTAGGAGGGGACGATTCCCGTGACGACCGTGGCCCGGGGGCCTATGCTCGTCGCACCGGGTCCAACTCCGGCCGGCCGCCGCACGGGAGGCCTCGCGTCGCCCCAGTTCGTGAGGGGGCGCCGGGGCGGGTACCCGCACGGCGGCCGTCCCGTAACGCAGGAGCCGATGCCCAAGATCCTCCGTCGCCTCGCCGCAGGCTGGGTCCTCGCGGTGCTCGTCGCCTCGCTGGCCCGGGCGCAGGACTACGTGCCGGGCGAGTTGCTCGTGCGCTGGAAGGCCACCACCAAGCCGGGCGCCCGGACCGAGGCGCTGGCCCCGCTCGGCGCGGCCCATCTCGCCCAGTTCGATTTCATCGGGGTCGAACGCCTGGGCGTGACGGGCATGTCCGTGGAGGAGGCGGTCGCGCGCCTGCGGCTCGATCCGCGCGTGGAATACGCCGAGCCCAATTACATCTGGTCCATCAACCGGACGCCGGACGACCCGCGCTACCCGGAGCAGTACGGGCTCCACAACGCCGGGCAGACGGGCGGGACGCCGGGCGCGGACATCGGCGCCGAGGGGGCGTGGGACAAGTTCACCGGCGACCCCGACCTGCTGATCGGCGACATCGACACCGGCGCCGAATACGACCACCCGGATCTCGCCGACAACATCTGGACCAATCCCGGCGAGATCCCGGGCAACGGCATCGACGACGACGGGAACGGCTACGTCGACGACGTGCACGGCTACGACTTCTACAATCACGACGGCGACCCGCGCGACGACAATGGCCACGGCACGCACACCGCCGGCATCATCGCGGCGGTGGGCAACAACGGCCAGGGCGTGACCGGCGTGGTGTGGCACGCGAAGATCGTGCTGCTCAAGTTCCTGAACAGCTCGGGCAGCGGCCCCACGTCGGCCGCGATCGAGGCGCTCCAGTATGCGATCAAGATGCACGTCCGGCTCACGAACAACTCGTGGGGCGGCGGTTTCTACTCGCGCGCGCTCGAGGACGCGATCGCCGCCGCCGGCGACGCGGGGCAGCTGTTCGTCGCCGCGGCCGGCAACGCGCACACGAACACCGATCTCTCGCCGCAGTACCCGAGCGCGCTGCCGGAGGACTGCATCATTGCCGTGGCCGCGACCGATCAGAACGACCAGCTCGCGAGCTTCTCGAACTACGGCGCGACCACGGTGGACCTCGCGGCCCCCGGAGTCGACATCCTGTCCACGGTCCCGGGCCACACGTACAAGCTCCTGTCCGGCACCAGCATGGCGACCCCGTACGTGACCGGGGCCGCGGCGTTCCTGATGGGCCGCTTCCCGGGCATGGCCGCGCTCGACGTGAAGGCGCGCCTCATGCACTTCGCCACGCCGCTCCCGGCGCTCGCGGGTCGCACGGTCTCGGGCGGGCGGCTCAATCTCGACCTGGCCGCGTCCGATCCCGACAGCCTGCCGCCCGGAGTGATCGACGATCTCGCGGCGGAGTCGGCGGGTTCCAACTCGGTGGACCTCACCTGGACCGCGACCGGCGACGACAGCACCGCGGGCACCGCCACGAGTTACGAGCTGGGGTACGCGCCCCAGCCGAACCCGGGTGGCGTCTTCCCCGCGGTCACGGTTCCGGGCCCGCCCCATCCGCTCCCGGCCGGGCAGCGCGAGCACTGGCGCGTGGAAGGGCTCGCCACCTCGCAGGAGTAC
Source organism: uncultured bacterium (assembly GCA_964434945.1). GTDB lineage: Bacteria > Eisenbacteria > RBG-16-71-46 > RBG-16-71-46 > RBG-16-71-46 > JAIOPA01. The sequence continues at coordinate 12,268 of CAYSWZ010000171.1, forward strand.
ACGTTCGAGATCCGCGCGCTCGACGAGTTCGGGAACCACGTGGGCTTCTCGAACCCGGTGGACGTCCACACCCTGCCGCCCCCGGACCTCCGGGTGTCGCCGCACGCGTTCACGGAGTCCGCACTCACGGGTGACACGGTGCGCGTCCAGTTCCAGATCGCGAACGATTCCCCGGGCACGCTCGAGTGGCGCGCGCCGAGACCGACGATCGACCAGGGATCGGGATCGGTGGCGGCCGAGATCTGGCCCGCCGAGCAGGGGGCGAAGGGCACGGACGGCCCGGCGCGCGAGCCACAGGTCGAGCGCACCGGCGGCCCGGACGCGTTCGGCTATCGCTGGAGCGATTCGCTCGAGCCGGGCGGCCCGAACTTCAACTGGGTGGATGTCGCGAGCCCTGCCAACGTCGTGGCGCTGAGCGGCGACGAGGCGGTGTCCGCCCCGGTGCCGATCGGGTTCAGCTTTCCCTTCTACGGGCACCGCTTCACGGAGCTGCGCGTGTGCACGAACGGCTACCTGCAATTCGGCAACGACGGGCCGCTGTTCGTGAACTCGGGGCTCCCCACGAGCGGCGGCGCGCGCAACATGATCGCGCCGTTCTGGGAGGACCTGAACTTCGGCACGGGCGTGAATCGCGCCTACGTGCACTTCGACGGCGCACGCTGCGTCGTGACCTGGCTGGCGGTGCCGCGCTACAACGACTTGAGCTCGGTGATGACGTTCCAGGTGGTCCTCGCGGCCACGGGCGAGATCCGGTTCCAGTACCTGCACATGACCGGCAATACCGGCAACGCCACGATCGGCATCCAGGACAGCACGCGCACGACGGGGCTGCTGGTGGCGTTCGACCAGGCCTTCGTTCGCGACAGTCTCGCGGTGCGTATCGCGCCGGTGCACCAGTGGCTGGCGGTCGATCCCGCGCAGGGCTTCCTCCTGCCGGGGGCGCGGGAGAACGTGCAGCTCTCGCTCGACGCGTCGGGACTGGGCTCCGGCACGTATCACGGCAGCGCACGACTGCTGAGCAACGCTCCGGCGGGGGCGGACACGAGCGTGGACGTGATCTTTGCCGTCTCGGGCGCGCCCGACATCTCGCTCTCGCCCGCGGCCATCGAGTTCGGCGCCCACTTCAAGGGGGCCCACGACACGCTCGCGGTCACCGTGACGAACGCCGGCGTGGATCCGCTGCACGTCACCGGCGTCACCACCGACCGCGCCGTGTTCGCGGTGGACGGCGCCGGCTTCGTCCTGCTGCCGGGCGACGCGCGGACGCTGCCGGTGGTGTTCACGCCGGACGCGATCGCGGACGATCGAGGCACGCTGTCGGTCGCGAGCGACGATCCGGACCGGCCGCTCGCGACCGTCGGGCTGCACGGGGTGGGGAGCGCCGCACCCGCGATCGAGGCGGTGCAGGCGCAGCTGCGGGCCGCCGCCGCGCCCGGGTTGCGCACCGACGCGGCGCAGCGCACGCAGCCCCTCGTGCTCCGGAACGAGGGCGGCGCGGCGCTCGAGTGGACGGCGTCCGCTTACCAGGGGCTGGTGGGCGCCCGTCCGGCCCCGGTGGCCGCGGGGCTGCCGCCGATCCAGCAGATCAAGAACAGCGTCGGTCCCGGTGTCGGCGCGCTCGGGAGCGGCGGGCCGGATGCGTTCGGCTATCGCGCGATCGACTCCGATGCGCCGGGGGGGCCGGCATTCGCCTGGGAGGAGATCGCGGCGAACGGCACGCGCCTGTTCGGGAGCGCCGACGATTCCACGACGCGTGTGCCGCTCCCGTTCCCGTTCTCGTTCTACGGCAGCACCTACGACAGCGTCAGCGTGTGCACGAACGGCTGGCTGAGCTTCGTGAGCCGCGACAGTTCGCTCGTGAACACCGACCTCCCAAACAGCGCGCCCGGCGTGCCCCGGGCTCTCGTGGCTCCGTTCTGGACCGATCTGGACCTGCGCGCGGTGCGGGGCCCGGGGCGCGTGTACGCCTACGGCGACGGCAGCAAGTGGATCGTGGAATGGAAGGACGCCACGCACTACTCCGGTGCGTCGCCCTACACGTTCCAGGTGTTCCTGTGGCCGAGCGGCGTGATCGAATACCAGTACCTCACGCTCGGGGCGCTCACGAACGTCGCCACGGTCGGGATCCAGGACGAGACCGGGACGATCGGGCTGCGCGTCGCGTACAACGTGAACTACGCGCACGCCGGCCTGCGCGTGCGGCTCTCGCATCAGGATGACTGGCTGAAGCTCGACCGCGCGGCCGGCAGCGTCATGCCGGGCGGCAGCGACACGCTGCGCGTGACGTTCGACGCGCGCGAGTACAAGGACGGTGACTACGCCGGCGAAGTGCGCTTCGCGAGCAACGACGTGGGCCGGCCGCTGCTCGCCGTGCCGTGCGCCATGCACGTGGGTGTCATTCGCGACACGCTCGATGCGCAGCCGGGCGCGGTGGGTGCGCTGTCGCTTGCGCCCGAGATCCGGTTCGCGCTCACGCCGCCGGCACCCGACGCCGTGATCCAGCCCGCGAGCCTGCAGCTGAATGGCCTGCCGGTGCGATCCGTGGGCGAGCCGACGCCCGCGCCCGGTGGGCGCCTCGCGGTGGCGTTGCGCGCGCTCGACGTGCTGGCCGCGGTGCCCGCGGCCGACACGCAATCCGTGACCCTGACGGGGGAGTTCGATGCCGGCGGCTGGTTCTCGGCGGGCACGCGCCTCGCCGTGTCGCGCCCCGGCATGGTCGGCGGACCGCTGCCCGCGTTCGGCTCGGGTCTGCCGGCGCGGAGCTTCCGCGGGAACGAGGGGGTCCACCTCCAGTGGAATCCGCCCGCGGGCGGGGCCGACAGCTACGACGTCGCCTACACGTCGGACGGCGCCGTGCGCTGGAAAGTGGTCGGACAGGTCGCAACCCCGGCGTTCGGGTTCATCCCCGTGGACACCACGTCGGAAGCGCTGGTCGAGGTGGTCGCCCGGCGGGGGGACGCGGTGGTGGACACGTGGTTGTCGGCGCCGTTCGTCGTGGACGTGGGGGTGGTGGGGGTCGGGCTCGATCGGGCCATCGCGTTCGCGCTGCGGATGGCCGGTGCGAGCCCCGCGCTCGGCGGCGCGAGGCTGTCGTTCGACCAGCCCGCCACCGGCGAGGCCTGGGTGGAGGTCTTCGACGTCCGGGGGGCGCGCGTGCGCACCCTCGTGCACGGTGTCCTGGCCGCGGGACGACACCCGCTCGAGTGGGACGGGCGTCGGGACGACGGCGGGCCCGCGGCCCCGGGCCTCTACCTGGTGCGAGCCCGCAGTGGCGCGGCCGCGCAAACGCTGCGGATCGCGTTCCTGCGTTGATCCCACCTTCACGGCGGCCCGCGTAACCCCAGTCCGCATCGGGGCTTGACGGCGCACGCGCGCGCCACAACACTCATCCTGCCGGGCCTCACCCGAACGCCCGCGCCCCGCGCGAACGCACCCTCACGGCCCCTTTCGGCGTATCCGCGTGGACACTCCGGGAGGCGCGCGGTCAGGCCGATGACGACCAGTTCCCAATTGCTGGCGACGGTGAACCTGGTGCTGGGCGGGCTCGTGTTCCTGCTCGGCTTCGTCATCCTGCGCGAGAACCCGCGCCAGCGGTTGAACCGCGTCGTCTCGCTGATGCTGTTCTTCGGCGGGTTCGGCGCCGTGCTCGCGGCGCTGTCGCTGCTCGTGCCCGGCAGGACCGACAGCGGCGGCCTGGCCGCGAACGTCTCCTACGTGTGGGAGATGTTCTTCCCCACCGCGTTCCTGCTCGCGAGCATCTTCCCGGAGGAGCGTGCGTTCGCCCGCCGGTTCACGCTGCCGGGCGGCATGCGTTCCCCGAGCTTCGTCGTGCTCGTCTACACGCCGCACATCTTCCACTTCCTGCTGGTCGTCGCGGTGTCGTTCATGCCGGTCGAGCACGCGGCGCACGCCGGCGGCGGGTTCGGCCGCTCGCTGACCGATCTCGGCGCCGTGATCGGACACCTGTTCCTGAGCGTGCACCAGTCCCTGTTCTCGATCGTGGACCTGTTCTTCGGCGCCGCCGCCGTGGCGCTCCTCGTGGGCAGCTGGCGCCGCACGCAGGTGCCCCGCGTGCGGCAGCAGCTGGGCGCGATCACCGTCGGGCTGGTGAGTTGCCTCGTGCTGTACGCGTTCGCCACCACCATCCCCACGCTGCTCGGCCGCCCGCTCGATCGCAGCATGCAGGCCGCGCTCACCACCGCCGCGCTCACCCTCGGCTCGGGCGCGATCGCCTACGCCATGGTCCGCCACAAGTTCCTCGACACCAAGCTGATCGCGCGCCGCGGCATCCTCTACGCGCTCGCCTCCGCGGTGCTGATCGGCTTCTACCTCACGGTCATCGACCGTATCAACCAGGCGGTCGCGGGCGCGTTCAAGATCGACGCGCACATCGTCGAGCCGGTGTTCCTGATCATCGCGCTGACGCTGTTCCAGCCCGCCGTGGCGAAGCTGGAGGATTCGCTCGACAAGATGTTCCTGCGCGACCCGAGCGACTACCGGAACGTGCTCCGCGCGCTGGGTCGCGAGCTGCAGACCACGATCGACCTGGAGGACCTGCTCAACCGCTCGGTGCACACGCTCACCGAGGCGCTGCTGCTGCGCGCGTCCTACATGGTGGCGATCACCGCCGACGGACCCATCTCCCGCACCGGGGCGGGCGAGCCGCTGTCGCAGGACTCGGTCCAGGGCGTGGCCGCGATCATGACCCGGTTGTCCACGCAGGAGCCGAGCTACCGGCTGGCGGATCCCGTGGACGGGTTGAAGCGGGTGGATCGCGAGCTGCTGGTGCGGAAACTCGGCGTCGAACTCATGGTGCCGCTGCGCTGGCGGAACGAGACTCTCGGGATCGTGCTGCTGGGGGAGAAGATCACCGGCACCGAGTACACCAGCGAGGACGTCACGCTCCTCAACAACCTCGGCTCGCAGATGGGCGTGTCGCTCCAGAACGCGCTGCTGCTGCGGGATCGCTTGAAGGTGGCGCGCATCGAGGAGGAACTCAGCCTCGCGCACCAGATCCAGCAGACGTTCCTGCAGAGCGACTTCCCGGCGCTGCCGCGCTGCGAGGTGCACGCGGTGAACCTGCCCTCGCGCCAGGTCGGTGGCGACTACTACGACGTCGTGCAGGCGCCGGACGGCTCGTTCCTGGTGGCGATCGCCGACGTCGCCGGCAAGGGCGTGCCCGCGGCGCTCCTGTCGAGCATGCTGCAGGCCGCGCTCCGCACTCAGGCGCGCTCGGTGGAATCTCCCGCCACGATCCTGCGCAACATCAACTCGCTCGTCTACCGCAGCACCGCCGTCCACCAGTTCGCGACGTTCTTCCTGGCGCGGGTGTCGGCGGACGGGAACCGCATGGCGTACGCCAACGCCGGTCACAACTGGCCCATCCTGCTGCGCCGGAACGGCGAGCGCGAGTGGCTGAAGTGCGGCGGCACGATCCTCGGCATCATGGAGGACGTGGCGATGGACGAGGCGTCACTCGAACTGCACGCGGGCGACCTGCTCGTGTTCTACACGGACGGCATCAGCGAGGCGACGAACTCCGACGGCGAATTGTACGGCGAGGAGCGCCTGGTCGAGTTCGTCGCCGGGCTGCCGCCCGCGCTCAACCCCGAGGCGATCTCCGCCAGCATCCTGAGGGAGATCGAGCGCCACCTCGGGCGGCTGGAAGCCCAGGACGACCGCACGCTCGTGGTCCTGCGTGTGCAGGAGACGTCGCGCGAGCACGTCTCTCGGGCGCCGGTGTCCGTGGAGGTCGTGGCGGGGTAGCGTGGCCCGGCAACAGCCCGCGGACAAAGCGCGTCGAGCGACGGGGGCCGTGCCATCGGTTCCGGGCCACCCACGCGCGCTGGAATCCGCACGTGCGCAGGCACCGCTGCCGGCGGACACGAGCGGGCTCTCGCGCATGGTCGCCGACGGGTTCGTCGAGCGCTCGCGCTTCGCACGGCTGCGAACCGGGGCGGGCATCATTCGCGAGATCGGGAGTGGCGATCTGAAGCTCGGCTTGCTCAAGTACGACGGGCTCACGGTGCGAATCCACGGCGACGTCGCCGTGCTCCAGGGGATCGCCGACAGCACGCGGTATCTCGCGGGATGCCGTTCGGCGGCAAGCTCCGGTGCATCCGCGTGTTCGCACGGCGTGCCGGCCGCCGGCAGGCGGTGGCCATGCGACACACGATGATGCCGTGAAGTGGGCACCGATCTCCCCCCCTGCTCGGCGGAGGACGGCCGCTGGAGCGGTCCGCTGGCCGGAGGGCGAAGATGGCGTCGGTCTTGCTAGGCGTGGCGCTGGTAGGAACTCCGTGATGACTCGGTCTGCCCGGAAAGGTATTCTGCATCTCCACCCGGGCGCACAGCCGAGGCTCCTGTTCCTTCGGTGATGTGTGCCCGGCCCGGCCAGCATCCCAGGATCATCCGCAATGACCCAGACCACCACCCTCACCGTCCATGTTCCCACCGCGCTCCGCGCCTACTGCCGCGGGGCATCCCATTTCCCCATGACGGCGCCCGACGTGCGCACGCTGCTCGTCACGCTCGAGCGGGAGTATCCGCGTCTCTATCCGAACATCTGCGACGAGACCGGTGCCGTGCGCCGGCATCTCAACATCTTCGTCAACACATCCAGCATCCGCGACGGGGAGGGCCTCGACACGGTGCTGGCTCCAGGTGACGTCGTCACCATCCTGACCGCAGTCTCGGGAGGCTGAACATGCCGGAACGCGTGCTGCTCACCATCGGTACCCGGAAGGGTGTATTCGTGGCGGAATCCGCGAAGACGCGGAAGAGCTTCGCCCTGCGCGGGCCGTTCGGCCCGGGCGTGAGCGTGTATTCGACGCTCATCGACACGCGCGGCACGCCGAAAGTGTACGCGTCGAGCTGCAACCCGTTCTTCGGGATGAAGGTGCTGCGTTCGACGGACATGGGGAAGTCGTTCAAGGAGACGAAGAGCGCGCCGGCGTTCCCCAAGGACGACGGTCGCGCGCTCGCGAACATCTGGTCGCTGGAGCCCGGCGCCGGCAAGCAGGAGCTGCTCTGCGGCGTGGAACCGGCGTCGCTGTTCCGCAGCCCGGATGGCGGCGACACCTGGCAGATGGTGGACGGGATCAGCAATCACGAGCACGCGCGCAAGTGGCAGCCGGGCGCAGGCGGGCTCTGCATGCACACCATCGTGCGTGAAGGGAACCGCGTCCACCTCGGCATTTCGACGGGCGGTCACTACCTGAGCGAAGACAGCGGCACGACGTTCACCGCGTCGAACAAGGGCGTCGGCGCCGGGTTCGCGCCCGACCCGTACCCCGAGTTCGGCCAGTGCGTCCACAAGATCGCCATGCACAAGGACGCACCCGGACGGCTCTACATGCAGAATCACGGCGGCTGGTCCGATTGGACGGGACCGGGTGGGCCCCGCCCCGGTATCGGCGTGCTGCGCAGCGATGACCACGGCCGCAGCTGGTATTCGATCGCCGACGGCCTGCCCACGGACTTCGGGTTCCCGATCGCGGTACACCCGCAGGACCCCGACACCGTGTACGTGATGCCGCTGGAGCCGATGACCCGCACTTGCCCCGGGGGCTCGCCGGCGGTGTGGCGGAGCGAGAACGGCGGCAAGGGGTGGAAGAAGCTCGCGAAGGGGCTGCCGAAGAAGCAGAGCTTCTTCACGGTTCAGCGCGACGCGTTCGATATCGACGAGTGCAAGACTCCCGCGCTCTACTTCGGCACCACGACCGGCCAGGTGTGGATCGGCCGGGACGGGGGCGAGGACTTCGAGTGCGTGTTCGATTCGCTGCCACCCGTGCACTGCGTGAAGGTCGCGGTGGTGTGAGGGCAGCCGCGACCCGGACGTCGAAGCAGGCGAGCAACGGAGCGATCCGTCCATCGAGGAGGAAGTCATGCTGCTGATCCGCGAGATCATGTACTGCAAGCCGGGAAAGGTGCGCGCGCTGGTGGACAAATTCCTCGCCATGTCCAAGCTGAGCGAGCGGCTGGGCCAGCCGAAGATGAAGGTGATGACGGACTTGAGCGCCGAGCGCTACTGGACCGTCGTGTCCGAGATGGAGGTGCCGAGCCTCAAGTCGTTCGAGGACATGATGTCGGGGCAGGGGCAGAACGAAGCCAGCATGAAGGAGTTCGAGAACATCATGAAGGGCTACCACGACCTCGTGGAATACGGCCGCCGGGAGATCTACAAGCTGGAAGGGTAGTTCGCGAGAGCTTGCCCGAGCACCGCAACGGCCGACGGCGGGGATCCGACCGCGTG
>CAYSWZ010000172.1:0-46084 GCA_964434945.1 uncultured bacterium
CTGGGCGAGCTCCGGCGCGTGTTGAGTCCGTTCGGACGCGTGGTCACGATCGCGCCCGACCGGAACCAGAGCGCATCGTCGCAATCGCTCACGCTCCACCGTCCGCTCCGCATCCACGAAGTCGCCGAGGACACGTACAGCGTGGACGGGACGCCCACCGACTGCGTGCTGGTGGCGTTCCACGGCGAACTCGGCGAGCGGCCCGACCTGGTGGTCTCGGGCATCAATCACGGCCCGAACATGGGGGAGGACGTGTTCTATTCAGGCACCGTCGCCGCAGCGATCGAAGGCGTGCTGCAGGGCGTGCCGGGCGTGGCCGCGTCGCTCGTGACCCGGCAGAGCACGGACTTTCGCGAGGCGGCCGACGTGGTGGGGCACATCGTCCGCCAGGTGCTGGAGCGCGGGCTCACACGCCGTTTGCTCCTCAACATCAACCTGCCGTTCCGTCCGGCGGCCGAACTCAAGGGAATCGCGATCACGCGGCTCGGCACGCGCCAGTACGAGGACACGCTGGTCCGGAAGGTGGATCCGCGCGGGCGCGACTACTTCTGGATCGGGGGCGAGGATCCGGTGTGGAGGCCGGACGAGGGGACGGACTTCCACAGCGTGGACGCCGGGTACGTGTCGGTGACGCCGCTGCAGCTCGAACTCACGGACCACGCACTGCGTGCCGACATGGCGGCGTGGGGGTTGCGTCCGTGATTTCTTCCATGATCGGGTTCATCGCGTCCATGCGCGCGCCCCGGCACGCCGCAACCCACGCGCACGCGGGCCGCGGATTGGCGGCACTTCGCATGCTATGCTAGGGTCGCCCGCTCCGCGGTGAGCCGCGGACACCTTCACATGCGACGCGTCGGGGCGTGGCTCAGCCTGGTAGAGCACCTGGTTCGGGACCAGGGGGTCGGAGGTTCAAATCCTCTCGCCCCGACCATCTAGATGGAGAGCCGGAGGGGCAGCCGCCCTCCGGCTTTCTCTGTCATGGGCCGGGCGTCGGGACGGGCGCTTGCGGCGCTCGCCGACCGAGTCCATCCTGACGCCATGCGGGCGGTCAGGGTCGTGGTCACCGGCCGGGTCCAGGGTGTCGGGTTCCGTGCGTTCGTCATGCGCCGGGCCGGCGAGCTGGGACTCTCGGGCTGGGTCCGTAACCGGCTCGACGGCGGCGTCGAGTCGGAGGCCATCGGCCGCGAAACCGAGCTCCTGCGCTTCGTCGAGGCGCTGCGCGTGGGCCCGGGTCACGCCCGGGTCGATGTCGCGGACGTGGAGTGGTTCGAGTCGGAGGAGGCCCCGGATGGCTTTCGCGTCACGGGGTAGTGATCCCATGGGCATCCCGGACATCGTGAGATTCACCGACCGCCTCGCCGATGCGCAGCGCGAGGCGCTGGCGCGTGGGGAAATGACGCGTCGCGACTACGACGCGCTGCTCGTGGATCCCGATTTCGAGGACGAGGCATTCGAGGGCTTCCGGGCGCGGCTCGTGGCCGCCGGCGTGCGACTGCCCGAGGACGACGTCGAGGAGGCAGGCGTGCGGCTCGACCCGCGCCAGCTCGCCGGCGAGCCGGAGCGGGACATCCTCGACCTCTACTTGAACGAGATGGGCCGGGTGCCGCTCATGGCGCACGCCGAGCTGCTCGAGACCGCGACCAACGCGCGCGCCGGCAACGAGGACGCTCGCCGGCGAATGATCCTCGCCAACCTGCGCCTCGTCGTGCACGTGGCGCGCGCGTACCGGAACCGCGGGCTCCCGTTCCTCGACCTGATCGAGGAGGGCAACCTGGGCTTGATCCACGCCGTCGACCGGTTCGAGCCGGGCCGGGGCCTCCGCTTCAGCACGTACGCCTCGCTCTGGATCCGCCAGGCCATCCTGCGCGGGCTCGCCGAACAGTCGCGCGCCGTGCGAATCCCGGTGCAGATGTTCCAGCAGCTCAATCGGTACGTGCGGGTCGAGCGGGCGCTGCGGGGGCGGCTGGCGCGCGAGCCACTCGTCTCCGAGATCGCGCACGAGCTCGACATCTCCGCGCCACGCGCCGAACGGCTGCGCGCACTCCTCACCGGCATGAAGTCGCTCGACGAGACCGGTGGCGTGGACGCGTTTCACGAGCTTTCCGCCGAGGACGTGGGCGGAGCCCCGATGTCGGTGGAACGACTGGTCGAGCTGCAGCTCGAACACGAGAAGCTCGACCGCCTGCTGCGCTCGCTGGCGCAACGGGAGGAGCAGGTCCTGCGAATCCGCTACGGATTCCACGACGGCATCGCGAGGTCGCTGCAGGAGACCGGCGAGCACTTCGGCATCTCGCGCGAGCGGGTCCGGCAGATCGAGACACGCGCGCTGGCGAAGCTCCGGCGCGCGATCGAGCTCGCCGACCTCGACCTGGACAGCGGCGAGATGGTGCATTGATCCGTTTCCCCGGGAGGGCCGCATGATCCGGCTGGAAGATCACGTCCGCGAGGTGCCCGACTTCCCGAAGAAGGGCGTCCGGTTCAAGGACATCATGCCGCTCCTCCACTCCCCGGACGCGTTCAAGACCACGATCGACCGGCTCGCCGCCGCGGTGGCGCGGCCGGACGCGGTGGTGGCCATCGAGTCGCGCGGCTTCCTGTTCGGGGCGCCGCTCGCGCTCCACTGGCAGGTGCCGTTCGTGCCGGCGCGGAAGTTCGGGAAGCTGCCGGGCCGTACAGTGCGGCAGGTCTATTCGCTCGAGTACGGGGAAGACACGCTCGAGCTGCACGCCGACGCCCTGAAGCCGGGGCAATCCGCGGTCCTCGTGGACGACCTGCTCGCGACCGGCGGCACGGCGCTCGCGACGACGCAGCTCGTGAGGCAACTGCGGGCGGAGGTGGTCGCGGCGTTGTTCGTGATCGAGCTGGTCGGCCTCGGCGGTCGCGAGAAATTGGCGCCGCTGCCGGTTCACGCGGTGATGTCGATGGCCGTGAGCGAGTAGCGACGCGTGCCCTCGGTGTTGCCGGCCGACCTGGCGCTCGGGCCCGTGCGCCTGCGCGTGTCGAATCCCGCGCGCAGCGCGGAGTGGCTGGCGCGCGTCCTCGGGCTCCATCCGTTGCCGCCACGCGCGGAGCGCACCCGATACGGCACGGCGGCCGGCCGCGTGCTCGTGGAGCTGCGCGGGGAACCGGGGCTCCGGCGGGTCCCGAGGCGCGGCCTCCTCGGCCTCTATCACTACGCGGTCCTCCTGCCCGATCGCGCGGACCTGGGCCGATTCCTCGTCCACCTGGGCGAGATTCAGGAGCCCTTCGGCGCATCCGATCACCTGTTCAGCGAGGCGATCTACCTCACCGACCCCGACGGCATCACGGTCGAGGTGTACGCCGACCGCCCGCGCTCGACCTGGGTGTACGAGGGCGATGACATCGTCGGCACGCTCGATCCTCTCGATGCCGAGGGCGTGGCCCGGGCCGCGGGCGGCACCCGCTGGCGGGGGATTCCCGACGGCGCGCGCATGGGACACGTGCACTTCTACATCGGCGACCTCGCGGCCGCGGAACGGTTCTACGTCGGAGGACTGGGATTCGCGCCGAGTACCCGGAACCTGCCGGGTGCGCTGTTCGTGGCGGCCGGCGGCTACCACCATCACGTCGGGCTCAATGTCTGGGCGGCGCATCAGCCGGTCGCGACCGCGGCGGACGCCGGCCTCGATGCGTGGTCGCTGGTGATCCCGTCCGCGCCGGAGCGGACCGCGGTCGCGGCCCGGCTCGCATCCGAGCGCGTGGCGCTCGCGCACGAGGGCGCCGCCCTGGTGGCGAGCGATCCGTGGGGGATCACGGTGCGGATCGCCGCGGATGAAGCATGAATCCGCGCGCGTGAGCGGCGGTCGACCCGCGGTAGCGGACCGGCGGCTCGTGTACATTGCCCGGATGCCGGCACCCGACCCCCGGAGATCCAGCATGAAGCTTCGACAGATGTTCGCGCCCGCGCTCGCACTCGTGCTCCTGTGCCTGCTGCCCGCTCCCGCATCCGCGCAACTCGATGCGCGCATCGCCAACGGGCTCCGCTGGCGCTGCATCGGTCCGTTTCGTGGCGGGCGCACGGTGGCGGCGGTGGGCATCCCCGGTGAGCGCCACGCGTTCCTGATCGGGGTCAACAATGGCGGCGTGTGGAAGACGACCGACGCCGGCCGGACGTGGGAGCCCCTCTTCGACGAGCAGCCGACGGGCTCGATCGGTGCCATCGCGGTCGCGCCCTCCGACCCCCGCGTGATCTACGTCGGCTCGGGCGAAGGGCTCCAGCGACCCGACCTCTCGGTGGGCGACGGGATCTATCGTTCGGGCGACGGTGGCCGGACGTGGCGCCACCTGGGACTCGTGGACGGCCAGCAGATCCCGGCGCTGGCGGTCGATCCTCGCGACCCGCAGCGCGTCTTCGCCGCGGTGCTCGGCCATCCTTACGGCGCGAACGACGAGCGCGGCGTGTACCGCTCGACCGACGGCGGGGAACGCTGGCAGCGCGTCCTGTGGCGAAACCACGACACCGGCGCCATGGACGTGGTCCTGGCCCCGAACGATTCGCGCACCGTCTACGCCGTGCTGTGGTCCGCGCGCCAGCCGCCGTGGGAGGGCGGAGGCGGTTCGCTCGTCCGCTCCGCGGACGACGGACTCTGGAAATCCTCCGACGGGGGTGAAACCTGGCGTAGGCTGACCGCGGGACTGCCGGACAGCGCGCAGGGCCTGGGCCGGATCGGCATCGCGGTGTGCGCGAGCCGGCCGGCTCGACTCTACGCCGTGCTCGGTGCGAGGAAGGGGGGCGGGCTCTATCGCTCGGAGGACGCGGGCGAGCACTGGAAGCTCGTGAACGACGACCGCCGGCTGTGGGAGCGCGACGGGGACTTCAACGAGGTGAAGGTGGATCCGCGCGACCCGGACGTGGTCTACATCGCGAACGTGGTGACGTGGAAGTCGACCGACGGGGGCCGCACGTTCGCGGCGTTTCGCGGCGCACCGGGTGGCGACGACTACCACCGGTTCTGGATCCATCCCGACGACTCCAGCACGCTGCTGCTCGCGGGCGACCAGGGCGCGGTCGTCACGCTGAATGGCGGCCGCACGTGGAGCTCGTGGTACAACCAGCCCACGGCGCAGTTCTACCACGTCAGCACCGACAACGGGTTCCCCTACAAGGTCTACGGCGGGCAGCAGGAGAGCGGCTCGGTGGGGATCTCCTCGCGCGGCGACGACGGCGGCATCACGCTCCGCGACTGGCACCCGGTGGGCGCGGAGGAATACGGGTACGTCGCCGCCGATCCACTCCACCCGGGCATCGTGTTCGGCGGCAAGTTGAACCGCTACGACACGCGCACCGGCGACGTTCAGCAGGTCTCGCCCGATCCGATCCGCGCCGGCGGCTACCGCTGGGTGCGCACGATGCCGGTGGTGTTCTCGCCGCTCGATCCGCACGTGCTCTACCTGGGCGCGAACGTCGTGTTCGAGTCCCGCGACGGCGGACAGCACTGGCGGACGCTCGGCGGCGACCTGACGCGTGCGCCGTCGGAAGCGCCGGGGAACCTGGGCGCGTTCACCTCGCTCGACACGGAACCGGGCGGCCACCGTGGCGTGGTCTACAGCATTGCGCCCTCACCGCTCCGGCGGACGTTGCTCTGGGCCGGGACGGACGACGGACTGGTGCACGTCACGCACGACGGCGGGCGCACGTGGCGCGACGTGACCCCGCCGGCGCTCACGCCGTGGAGCAAGGTGTCGATGCTCGAGGCCTCCCACTTCGACACGCTGGTGGCCTACGCGGCCATCAACCGGTTCCGGCTCGACGATCTGGCGCCCCACATCTGGCGCACCCGGGACGGAGGCGCGCACTGGACCGAGGTGGTCGCCGGCGTCGGCTCTCAGGAAGTCGTGAACTCGGTGCGCGAGGATCCCGTCGTGGCGGGGCTTCTCTACGCGGCCACGGAGCGCACCGTGTACGTCTCGTTCGACGACGGCGAGCACTGGCAGTCGCTGCGACTCAACCTGCCGGCGACCTCGGTTCGCGACGTCGTGGTGCACGACCATGACCTGGTGATCGGCACACACGGCCGCTCGTTCTGGATCCTCGACGACGTGACCCCACTGCGGCAGGCGCGTGCCGCGCTCGCGAGTTCACGCGGCTTCCTGTGCCCCCCGGTGTCCGCCGTGCGCGTGCGGGCGAACCGGAATACCGACACACCCATGCCGCCCGACGAGCCAATGGGGCAGAACCCGCCGGATGGCGCCGTACTCGATTGGTGGTTCGGCGAGGCCCCGCGCGGCGAAGTCACGCTCGAGATCCTCGATGGCACGGGCGCGCTCGTCCGCCGCTTCTCGAGCGCCGACCCGCCCGACACGCTGCCGAAGAACCTGCAGATTCCCGAGTACTGGATGCGGCCCCCACGAACGCTGCCGGTCGCGGCGGGCATGAACCGTTTTGTCTGGGACCTGCACGGGCCGGCGCTTCCGGGCGTTGCGCGCGGCTATCCGATCTCGGCGACGCCGGAGGACACGCCGGCCGAGCCACGCGGCCCGTGGCTCCCGCCCGGTGACTATCGCGTCCGGTTGACGGCCGACGGCGAGCGCTTCGAGCGCCCGCTCACGGTGCGCATGGACCCGCGCATCACCACCCCGGCGGCGGGAGTGCGCCGGCAATACGATCTGAGCCTGCAGCTCGTTGCGGCGATGCGGAGCGACTCGACCCTCACCGCCCGCATCCGAGAACGCGTGGCGGCGCGCCCGGCAGGGACCGACGGGGCGGGGGACCTCGCGGGGCTCCTCGGCGCCGAGCGCGGGGAAGGCCAGGCGCCCGGCGCGCCACGCCCGCCAGACCTGACGCGCGTGATGGGCCAGTTGACGAGGATCTACGACCTGGTCCAGGGGACGGATGCCCCGCCGACACCCGCCCTCGAAGCGGCCGCCCGCACGGCGTTCGCCGACCTGGAGCGGCTGCGGGCGCGCTGTGAGGCGGCGCTCGCAGGCGGCGATTCCGGTCGCTGATCCCTTGGCGGGCCGGACTTTTCGGTTGCGGGCGGGACGAGGACGGCGGAACATAGGTGCAGACGACCGGGCGCGCTTCCCTCACGGGGGCGCGCCCGACTCGTTTCGGGCGGCAGGCTGCGCGACGTGATCCGCAGGTGTTCGCATGACCGGGGAGAGGGATCGATCCGTCATGGCACTTTCCGATCACATGCCGTACGGCGCGCCGGAGCTGCTCGCAGGCTCGAGATCGCGCATGGCGTGCGCGACGCTGGCCGCGAGCCTCGCGGTCACGCTGCTCGCGTCGGGACTGGGCGCGATACTGAGCCGCGGTGTGACGACGCTCACGATCGCGTCGCCCGAGTCGCGTGTCGTGCTTCTCCCGCCGCTGGATTCCCCGACGGGCGACCAGGCTCCGCCGCCTGTCCGGCCCGCCCCGCCGCTCTCGCGCGAGCCCGTGACACCGGTGCCGGTGCCGGATCGCGTGGCCCCGGAGGACATTCGAGACATCCACGACACGCCGCCCGTTCCCGACGTTCCCGGCGCGCCGAATGGCCACGACACGGCCGAGCCGGAATCCCACGGGCTGCCCGTGCCGCCCGCGGAGAAGGATCCGGAACCGGGGGCGTTCGTCCCCGTGGACGAGCTCCCGGTCGTGATCCATTGCGCCGAGGCCCGCTACCCGGACCTGGCGCGCGAGGCCGGCGTCGAGGGGGTGGTGCGCGTGCTGATGCTGGTCGGGCGCGACGGGCGGGTCGAGCGTGCGATCGTATCGCCCGGCGGCTCGGTGCCCATGCTCGACGAGGCCGCGCTTGCGGCGTCGCTCCAGTGCGTGTTCACGCCGGCGCTCACGAACGATCACCCGGTGAAGGTCTGGGTGGCGCGCAACTACCGCTTCTCGCTTGACTGAGATCGGCGCGGCCCGGCGCGTGCCCGCGCGCCGGGCCGTCGCTCACACCGGCGAGACCTGGAGCGAGGTGGCCTTGAACGAGGCGATGACGACCATACCCGGGACGAGCCCCAGTTCCTCGGCGGCGGAGCGCGTCACCTGCGCCGTCACCGGCGGCACGCTCGCGAGCGTCACACGCAGCGTGTCGCCGTGCGGCGGCTCGGGCGCGATCTCGCGGATGGCGCCACTCAGGCGATTGCGCGCGCTTCCCTCGGGCGGCCCGAGCGAGAGCACCACCTCGCGCGGATGGAGGATGAGGCGCACGCGCTCGGCGGCACCGGGATCCGGGATCACGAGCCGGGCGTCGCCGATCGCGACCTGCGCCGTGCCGGAGCCCGGCCGCCCGACCACCTCGCCCTCGAACAGGTTCACGCCGAGAAACTCCGCGATGTAGGCCGAGCCGGGCGCGCCGAGAATGCTCGCGAGTGCCCCCGACTGCGTGATGCGGCCCCGCTCGAGCACCAGCAGATCGTCCGCGAGCGCGAGCGCGTCCGCGGGCTGGTGCGTGACGAGGAGCGTCACGCAGGGCAGGTGGGCGAGGAGCTGGCGGAGCTCGGCGCGCATCGTCCGGCGCGTCCCCGGGTCGAGCGCCGAGAGCGGTTCGTCGAGGAGGAGGAGGCGCGGCTCGAGCACGAGCGCGCGAGCGAGCGCCACGCGCTGCTGCTGGCCACCCGAGAGCGAGCCGGGGCGGCGCGCGGCGAGGCTGGCGAGCCCGAACCGCTCGAGCGCGGCGTGCGCCCGCGACCGGACCGCGCTCGCGGCCAGGTGCTGCGAACGCAGGCCGAACGCGACATTGGCCCCGACATCGAGGTGCGGGAAGAGCGCCAGCTCTTGAGGCACGTAGCCCACGGGACGCCGCTCCACCGGCAGTGAGCGGTTCCTGCTGCAGTCGAACAGGCTCAGCTCGCCTAGTCGGGCGAAGCCACGCGCCGGCCGGACGAGGCCCGCGAGCGCGCGGAGGAGCGTGCTCTTGCCGGCGCCGTTCTCGCCGACCAGCACCGTGAGACGCGCGGGTGTGGCGGTGAGCCGGACGTCGAGCGTGAACTCGGCGAGCGGGACCTGGAACTCAGCGTCGAGCATCGCGGACCAGGATGCCCGAGCCCGGGGTGCCCGACCGCGATGCGAGCCGGAGCGCGAGGAGGAGCAGGAGCGCGAGGGCCAGCAGCAGGACGCTCATCACCACGGCGAGGTCGAGGTCGGACTGCATGGCGCTGTAGACGGCGAGCGGCATGGTGCGCGTGACGCCGGCGAGGTTGCCGGCGAACATGATCGTGGCGCCGAACTCGCCGAGCGCGCGCGCCGAGCTCAGCGCGGCGCCCGCCACGAGCCCGGGGGCCGCGAGCGGGACCAGCACCCGGAAGAACCGCGTTGCCTCGGAGGCGCGGAGCGTCGCCGCGGCCTCGAGCAGCCGCACGTCGACCGCGGCGAACGCCGCGCGCGCCGCGGACACGTAAAACGGCGCCGACATGAACACCTGCGCCATCACCACCGCGACCGTGGTGAACGGCAGCGTCACTCCGAACCCCGCGAGTGCGCGGCCGGCGAGTCCCATTCGCCCGAACGCGAGGAGCAGCGCCACGCCGGCCACCGTGGGCGGGAGCACCATGGGGAGGTCGAGAAGTGCGAGCCACAGTCCGAGCCCCCGCGGCGGCTGGAGCGCGAGCCGGTAGGCGAGCGGCGTGCCCAGCAGCACCACGATCGCGGTGGCCGAGAGCGAGCAGGTGAGGCTCAACGCCAGCGCCTCGCGCACCGCGGGTTCCGCGAGCCGGGCCAGCCAGTCCTGCGCCGGCACGCGCGCGAGGAGCGCGAGGAGCGGCAGCGCGAGAAACGCCAGCAGCAGCCCGCCGGCGATGAGCGCGAGCGTGCGGAACGGGGTGGTCATCGCGGCGCACCCGCCCGTACGGGCGGGGACGGCCACGATCGCGGCGCGGAACCGTGCACGCAGGAGCTCCGGAATGGGACTGAACGGGTGGCGCGAAGCACGCGACGGCAGCGAGTTCTGCCCTTTGGTTCGAGTGGAGATGGAAATGGGCTCAACGGCCGTCGCTCGGGTAGCCCTTCTCGCGCCGAGCCTTGACGATCCGGATGGATTCCCCGCTCGTGTTCCCGTGCACCATGAGCGGCAGCCGGGTCGCGAAATCGAATTCGGGGTCGCGCTCCTGGTTGTGGCAGCCGCGACACGTGCGCTCCCCGAGGCCGCTGCGCGCGAGCCATTCGTCGCTGTGCGTGGTCCCCATCCCGTGGCAATCCTCGCACTGCACGTTCACGCGGTCGGGCGTGTGCGTGGCGTCCTGGAACCCCCCGGGCTGGCGATAGCCCAGCGAATGACAGGGAATGCACTCCGGCGTCGCGTCCTTTTTCTCGCGCACGAGCGTCTCCCACGCCAGCGAGTGTGCGGTCGTCTTCCACTGCTCGGCTTCGGTCGCATGGCAGCGGGCGCACACCGCGCCGCCCACGTAGTGGTCCACCGGGTCCGTGTCGGGGTCGGACGCGGCGAGCGCCTGCGCACGGTGCTCCTCCGCCCGCATGCGCTCGTTGTAGGCCTCCTCGAATGCCTTGACCGAGGCGAGCACCACCGGCTGCTCGCGCACGTCCGGGCCGAGCCCGCGCACATCGATGGTGCCGTCCGTGACGTGGCCGTCGCTCCCGAGCGCCAGCGTCACGACGCCCAACTGCTGTCCCTGTTCTCCGGCGTAGCTCGCGAGCGTCCCGCCGATCCTCCGGCCGTGCTCGAGAATCGGGATATCGTGACCGAGCACGACCGCGTCGATGCCGGGCACCGCGCTGGCCACGTCTTCGCCACCGACGCGCCCGAGCTGGGCGAGGAGCACGATCACCTGGGCACCGCGGGCGCGCAGCGCGGCGACCTCACGCGTCGCCGCGTTGTCGGGGTCGAGCACGGCCAGCGAATCCCGGGCCGGCCCGAGGTCGAGGCGCTCCCCGATGAGCGCGAAGACGCCCACCCGCACACCCCCTTCGTCGAGGAGGAGCGAGCTGGGAAACACCGGAGCATGCGTGGCCGGGTTCACCAGGTTGGCGCAGGTGATCGGCACCTTGTGAACGCGCACCACGTCGCGCAGGAACGCGAGCCCGTACCGCAGGTCCCGCGGTGCCACGCCGACTGCGCCGGCGTGCAGGTCCGCGAGCGTGCGGAGCATGAACTCCCCGAGGTCGGTGCGGCCATCCACTTCGGGGAACGACCCACCCGCGTCGACGAACAAGACCGTGGCGCCGGCGGCGCGCGTGCTGTCGAGGAACGCCGCGATCCGCGCGAATCCGCCGCGCGGGATGTGGCAACCGCAGGGGCTCGTCTTCCCCTTCAAGTCGGCCGTTCCGACCACGACCAGCCGCGCGGGTGGCCTGGGGTCCGCCGCGAGCGTCGCATGCGGGCCTCCGACCGCGAGCAGCAGCAGAGCGGCAGCAGGAAGGAGCAGCGTGTTCTGGACGTACGTCCTGCGCATGGTTCTCCGCTGGGTGGTCCCGGGCCGCACACTGCCGCCCCCCGCCGGGGAGGGCTTCGGTGGGAGGCCGAATCCCGCGTGGGCCCGATCGACGGAGATTGTCCGGCACTCCCACATCACCCGCAAGCGGTCGCGCGGCTCATGCGCGGGGAGGCCCAGTCACTTTGGCGTTCCCTGACAGGCGCATCGGACCTGGTTTCCCACCCAGGCGCTGGATATCCGCCGCTGATCCCGGCTGGATGCCCGTGTTCCCGGTGAGCACCGTGGCCGCTTCGGCAACCACGCCCGAAACGCCGGGCGACGTCGCAGCCTGGAGTGGAGCCGCCACGGACTCGATCGGGGTTGCTCCCAGCTCAGCCCGTGTCTCGCTCCAGCACGACGAAGCCGCTGAAGCGCTTGAATGCCTCGCGCCGCGCGGGCGGCATGAACGGGGTGAGGAGTCTCCAGAACCACGCGAACGGAAACGTCCGCTTGAGCCGCTCGCCCTCGGCCATCATCGAGAGGTATTCGCGCTCGCGCCAGCCGTGCCTCTCGAAGAACGCGGTGCCTTCGGCGGGAGCGAACCGGAACGGCGCGTTCTCGAGCCCCTTCGGGCCGCGGAGGCGCTTCGACAGCATCGCGAGGAGCGCCGGTGAGGCGAGGTCGATGAGCCACAGGCCGAAAGCGGGTTGCCGTGCGAGATCCTCAGCAAGCGCTCCCACATCGTGCGGCTCGAGGTAAATGAGGAGGCCCTCGCTCATCACCAGCACGCGCTTCGCCCGGGTCCCGACCTCGGCGAACAGCTCCCTCCGCACGTTGCCGTCGCGCAGGTCCGCCGCGCGCGCCGTGTACTCGCAGCGCGGCGTCTCGCCGGCCATGCCCTCGCGCTTGTAGGCGAGCATCCCGGGCATGTCGACGTCGATCCACTGCGTCGCGGCCGGCAGGTCGAGCCGCCAGGGACGGCAGTCGAGTCCGGCCGCGAGGTTGAGCACGGTGTCGACACCTTCCTCGCGAACCGACCGGAGCACGATCTCGTCGAACACCTTCGTCCGCACCACCATCGGCCAGCCCCACGCGTGCCCGCGCGGGATGCTGTCCACGATCCTCCGGCCGCGCTCGCCCGCGAGGCGCCGCGCGTACGGGTCGCGGAACACGGCGTCCGTCCGCTCGCTCTCCTCGGCGCGATAGATCGCGACCCAGAGCGCGGTGTCGGAGACGTCGCGGATGATCTCCGCGGGAGCGGCGGCGGTCGGATCGGGCATCGGCCTCTCGCTCGGCGGGCGGAGTCAGCCCCCGCGCTTCTCCGCGCGCACCCACGCGTCCTTCAACGTCACGGTGCGCAGGAACACCGGCACGCCGGGCCGCGAATCGCGGGGATCGGCCACGAAGTAGCCTACGCGCTCGAACTGGATCGCCTGCCCCGGGACGGCCTCGGCGAGCGACGCCTCGAGCTTGCAGCCGCGGAGGACCTCGAGCGAGCGCGGGTTCAGACCGCTCGTGAAATCCGTGCCCTCGGGCAGGCTCCCCGGATCGTCGGCGAGGAACAGCGTGTCGTACAGTCGCACCTCGGCCTCGATCGCGTGCCGCGCCGACACCCAGTGAATCGTCGCCTTGACCTTCCGTCCGTCGGGCGGGTTGCCGGTCCGGGTCGCCGGGTCGTACGTCGCGCGCACCTCGGTCACCTCGCCCGTCGCCGGGTCCTTCGTCACACCGGTGCAGCGGATCCAGTAGGCGCCGCGCAGGCGCACCTCGGTCCCGGGCGAGAGCCGGAAGAACTTGGGCGGCGGCACCTCGCGGAAGTCGTCACGCTCGATCCAGAGTTCGCGCGAGAACGGCACCCGGCGCGTGCCGGCGGCGGGATCCTCCGGGTTGTTCCCGAGTTCGAACTCCTCGACCACGCCCTCGGGGTAGTTCTCGACCAGCACGCGGATCGGTTGCAGCACGGCCATGCGCCGGAGCGCGTGCCGGTTCAGGTCCTCGCGCACGCAGTGCTCGAGCAGCGCCAGCTCGACGCGGTTCTCCCGCCGCGCCACCCCGATCCGCTCCGCCAGGTCGCGCAGCGCCGCGGCGGGATAGCCCCGCCGCCGCATGCCGCGGATCGTGGGCATGCGCGGATCGTCCCAGCCGCTGACGTGCCCTTCCGTCACGAGCCGGAGCAGCATGCGCTTGCTCATCACCGTGTGGGTGAGGTTCAGGCGTGCGAACTCGTGCTGGTGCGGGAGCGGGCGCGGCAGGTCGAGCGCCTCGAGCAGCCAGTCGTAGAGCGCGCGGTGCGGCACGAACTCCAGCGTGCACAGGCTGTGCGTGACCCCTTCGATGTAGTCGGAGAGCCCGTGCGCGAAGTCGTAGAGGGGGTAGATGCACCAGCGGTCGCCGGTATTGTGGTGCGTCGCGTGCCGGATCCGGTAGAGCACCGGGTCGCGCAGCCAGACATTCTGAGACCCCATGTCGATGCGCGCGCGCAAGGTGCGGGCGCCATCCGGGAATTCGCCCGCGCGCATGCGCGCGAACAGGTCGAGGCTCTCCTTCACGCCCCGGCCGCGCCAGTGGCTCTCCTCGCCCCGTTCCCCGGGAGCGCCGCGCATGCGGTCCACTTCCTCCGCGGTGTGGTCGCACACGAACGCCTTCCCGGCCTGGATGAGCCGCACCGCGAACGCGTAGAGCGCGTCGAAGTAGTCGGAGGCGCGAAACGCCTCGAGCGGCCGGCCGCCGGCCCCGGCTGCGAGCACGCCCGGCAGGTGGAAGTCGCGGCCCGTGGCCTGCGCCGTGGCTCCGGCGGGTTTCAGCCCGATGCAGTGATCCGCCCAGCCAGCGACCAGCCAGCGCACGTCCGCGACGATCGCGTCCTCGTATTCCCCCTCTTCCTTCGCCGGGTTCGTGTCGTCCATGCGCAGGTTGCATTGCCCGCCGAACTGCCGCGCGATGCCGAAGTTGAGGCAGATGGCCTTGGCGTGCCCGATGTGGAGATTGCCGTTCGGCTCGGGCGGGAACCGGGTCACCACGCGCTGCACGCGGCCCGCGGCGAGATCGGCCTTGACGATCTCGCGGATGAAATCCTCGCGTTCGGTGGCGGTCGGGGACAGCGTCTCGTCAGGCATGGTCGGCGACACTCGGGTGGGCAGGGTTCGCCCGGTGACGCCGGGCCGCGGCTCCTCTGAGCCTGCGAAATAACGCCATCTCCAGCCATCTGTCCAGCCGAGGTTCCCCGGCTCGGGGACGCTCGGCCCCGGCCGCGGCAGGGGCCGGGATCGGCTCGTGAGGAACGGCGGAAGAGTTCACGAGCGCGGAGAGAGTCCTATCACGCCCGCGCGGATTCCGACTACCCTTGACGGATGGAGACCACCCCCGCGGCCGTCCCACTGTGGGCGGACCGAGTCGGTCCGCTGGTGCAGGCGCTGGTCAGCTCCGGGAAGGCCGCCCGCCAGGGCCGGCGAGCGGAGCTCTGGCAGCTCCTGCATGCGGCGCTGTTCGGGGCCTTGCGGGCACAGGCCGGGCGGATCGCGCCCGTGAGCCAGGAGGACCTCGAGGACCTGGCCTCGGGCAAGGCGTTAGAACTCCTCCAGCAGGCCGAAGAGTGTCGGTGGGAGACGGGGAACCACTCGGCTTCCGAGCTGGTCGGGTTCGTCTGGCGCGTGGCTCGAAACGCCCTCGTGGACCTGGCACGCAAGCGCGGGCGCGAGGCCCCGCCGCCCTCGGATGCCGAGGCCTGGGATCACGCGCTCGCGGACCGCGCGGCAAGAGAGGCGGGACCGGTGGAGCTGACCGTGGCGGGAGAGTTCGTGGCGGATCTGGCGGTGTGTCTCGAGGGCCTGGCGCCGCGCGCGCGGGCCGCCTGGTACCGCCGTGCGGTGCTCGAGCGGCCCACACGCGAGACCGCCGGAGCGCTCGGCTTGAAGCCCCCGCACGTGGACGTCCTCGTGGCGCGCGCGAGGCAGGTGCTCGCGCGCTGCATGGACTCGAAGGGCCATTCCTCGAGCGACGTGCACCCGCAGGCGTTCGTCCTCCTGTGGTCGCGCTTCACGCACACGTCGTTCTTCGATCCGCCGGCCGGGGATGCGCCACCGCCGATCGGCCTCCGTCTCGTGGACGCCGCGCGGGGAGATGCCACCCATGCCTGAGCCCGCGCCGCATCTCGACGATACCCGCTGCACGGACCTCGTGCTCGAGCTGCTCCCGGCCGAGGCGCGCCGCTCGGCACTGGCGCACGCGAGCGACTGCCCGGAATGCGCGGCCCGCCTGCAATCCCACGTCGCCGCGCTGAGCCGCATGCGCGCGGACCTGCCGGCGCGGGGCCGGGTACACCGGCTGCGTCCTGCCTGGACGCTGGCGCCGGCGCTCGCGGCCGCAGCCGCACTCCTGCTCATCGTGTGGTGGCCGCGCGACACGGCGCGACACGCGACACGCCCGACCGCGTGGCTTTCCATGCCCGCCGAGGGCGTGCTGCTCCGCGAAGGGTCCGCCGAGGACCCGCATCTCGCGGCCGGGTTCGCGGCCTACGCGCGACACGACCTCCCCGTTGCGCGGCGTGAACTCGAAGCCGCGCACGTGAGCGAGACGAGCGAGCAGGCTCGCCGCGTCTACCTGGCCCACGTCGTGCTGCTCGAGGGGGACGCCACCCGCGCGCTCGCGCTCCTGCGTTCCGTGGACTGGATCGAGCTTCCCGCCGCCGTCCATCGGCCGGCGGTCGAGCTGCTCGCGGAGGCGGAGCGCGCGACCGGTCACCCGGCCTCTGCGGATTCGATCCGGCGCGCGCTGCGGACGACGCCGGAGTGGGTTCCCATCCTGCCGTGAGGCGGTCCGCGCACACACTCGCGCTGGGGCTCACGCTGCTCGTAGGCACGGGTTGCGGGTCGGCTGCGCCCGCGCCCGCGGGACCGCTCTCCGGCACGTGGCCTGCGGCGCGCGAGCGGGCGGACTCGCTCGAGGCCGCCGGAGAACCGGCGGCCGCGGCGGAGGTGTTGGCGCGGGCGGCGGACTACGTGCGCCCGCCGTATGCGGCGGAATGGCAGGTGCGCGAACGCCGGCTCGCGGAGCGCGACGCCGCAGCGCTGTCCAGGCGCCCGCCCGGCGAGCGCGCGGCGCTGGTCCGGGCGGCGCGCCAGTACCGCGCCGCGTTGCACGCGTCGCAGAACGACTCGCTCTCGGAAGGGGAATGGCTCGCGCGCGAGGCCTACGCCACGCGTCGACGGCTCCTCGGAGCGAACGCGCTCGCGACCGCGCGCGCGGGCCTCGCGCTCGCCGACCTCTCGTTCCGGCTCTCGCGCGTGGGCGAGGCCGACTCGCTGGCCCTGGCATCGGAACACTGCATCGTCGCGGCCCTGGGCGAAGACCACCCCGATGTCGCGATCGCGCGCGCCCTCCGCGGCCGGTGCCTCAAGAACTACACCGGGCAGATCGCGCGTCCGCGCGTCCTCGAACTCTACGAGAGCGCACTCCGGATCCGGGTCTCGACGCTCGGACCCTCCGCCCCGGAGATCGCCGGTTCGTGGCACGAGATCGGGAACCTCGAGCGCCTGAGCGGCCGCACCGGGGCGGCGATCGGCTGCTTCCGGCTGGCGCTCGCCGAACGGCGCCGGGCCTTGGGTCCGGTGCACGACGAGGTCGCGGCGACGCTGAGCGCGATGGCGGTGCTCGAGGCCTCGCGCAGCCACTGGCTCGCGGCGGAGTCGCTCGCCGCCGGTGCGCTCGCGGCGTCCCCGCCCGCTCCGGTGACTCCGCCCATGTCGCGCGCGTTCCGGCTCGGCGTGCTGGGCCAGATCCTCCGGCACAACGGTCACGCGCGCGAGGCATTGCCGTGCCTCCGCGAGGCGCTCGCTCTCAATGAACGGGCGTGGTCGCTGAGCCCGCGGGACGAGGGCAGCACGGTGCAATCCGGCCTCGGCCTCCACGCGGACCTCGCGCTGACCCTGGCGGCGCTCCACGAGCCCGAGGCGGCATGGGAGGCGCTCGAGAGCGGGTCGAGCCGGACGCTCACCGAGCGCCTGCGGAGCGAGGCCCCGGGTTCTCCTGAAGAGCGACTGCGCCGGGTGCAGCGTGCGATCCCCGCGGACGTGGCGCTCGTGAGCTGGGTGCGATCGCGCTTCGCGGAGCTCGGTGCGGAGGAACCGGCGTGGGCGTGCGTCGTCCGGTCCGAGGGTCCGCCCCGCTGGGTCGAGCTCGAGCACACCGAGCGCCGGCTCGCGCCGTCCCTGAGCGTGCGCACCGCGTTCTGGAGCGAGCTGCGTTACGCGTCCCGCTGGCCGGTGCGACTGCCGGCGGGCCCGCGGGAGTTGCGGCTCGCACGCGAGATGGGCGCGTCGTGGTTCGCGCCGCTTCTTCCGTATCTCGGCGGGGTCCGGCAGATCGTGGTGTTCTCGCCGGGACTCTGCGCCGGAGGCCCGCTCGGCGCGCTCGCCGGCGCGGACGGCGATTGGCTCCTCGACCGCTACGCGATCTCCTACGCGGGCTCGGCGACGCTCTACGCGCTCGCCTGCGAGCACCGGCGCACCTGGCCGCGTGACGCCGCCGCGCTCGTCGTCGGGGATCCGGCCTATCCGGACGGAATCGGGCGGCGGTGGGCGAGACTCGCCGGCAGCCGCGACGAGATCGCGGCCGTGAGTGCCGCGATTCCCGGCGCACGCGTGCTCTCGGGAACGGCGGCGAGCGCGGGCGCGCTCGAGCGGCTCGCCAGCACCGGGCAACTTTCGCGCTTCCGGCTCGTCCACCTCGCGATGCACACCGACGTGGATCTCGTCCACATGCTCGAGTCGAGGCTCGTCCTGGCGCCGGACCGCGCCGGCCTCGGGGAGTCCCGGTTGAGCGCGCGCGAGATTGCCGACACGTGGCGGCTCGACGCCGACCTCGTCTGCTTGACCGGCTGCCGGGCGGCATCGGGCGTGGGCGCGGCAGGGCAGGGCTGGCTCGGGTTCCAGCAGGCGTTCTTCCGCGCCGGCGCGCACTCGGTGCTCGTGAGCCTGTGGCCGGTGGACGATGCGGCCTCGGCGTTGCTCGTAAAGGAGTTCTATGCCCGGCTCGTCCAGGGCGGAACGATGGGGTCGCGGGCGCGGGCGCTCCAGGCTGCGCAGCACGCCGTTCGCGAGTGGCGGAACGCGGCCGGCGAGCGGCCGTTCGCGCATCCGGCCTACTGGGCGGGCTTCGCGCTGATCGGCGATCCGGGCTGACCTCGCTGTGCTAGGGTTCCCGCGCGGTGACGCGAATTCGTGACGCCCCGCCGGGGACGGGCGGGGAACCCTCGCCCCGGAGATCCCATGCGCACGCTCACTCTCGCTGCAGCAGCGCTCGTCCTCCTCCTCGGCAGTGCGCCCGCGCGGGCCGAGAACCGGTATTCGCTCGAGCTCGCCCGCAAGGTCGTTGGTCTCGCGAGCCCGCGCGTGTCCCCCGACGGGAAGCACGTCGTGTTCGTCGTCTCGCGGCCGAACTTCGAGCTCAACCGGAACGAGACCGAGCTGTGGCTGGCGGACGCGGCCACGGGAGGCGCGCACGCGCTCACGTTCGAGCGCCACTCGGTCGGCTCGCCCCAGTGGGCACCCGACGGAGCCTCGATCGCGTTCCTCGCGCCCGACGACAAGGACGAGGCGCAGGTCTGGCTGCTCGAGATGAGGGGAGGGGAGGCGCGCCGCCTGACGCATTCACGCACCGGCGTCGAGCACTTCTCGTGGCGCCCGGACGGCGCCGCCATCGCCTACGCCGCGGCCGACACGACGCCCGTGCGCGAAGGCGAGGCCCGCCACCTCACGACGTTCGACGTCGGCGACCAGGACCTGTTCCTCCGGAAGGAGCTTCCGCCCCAGCACATCTGGGTGCAGGCGCTGGACGGCGAGGCGCGCCGGATCACGAGCGGATCGTGGTCGCTCGAGTTCGAGCTGCCGCCGGGCAGCGCGCCATCGCGGCTCGCCTGGTCCCCCGACGGAAAGCAGATCGCGTTCGCGCGCGTGCCGGCGCCCCAGAGCGGGCGGCTGGACTCGGTGAGCGTGGCGATCGTCGACGTGGCGAGCGGGGCGATCCGTTCGCTCACCGGGGCGACCCGCTTTCAGGACAACCCGGTGTGGTCTCCGGACGGCCGCAACATCGCCTACTGGTACCCGCGCGACGGGCGCGGGGACATCAACTGGGAGAACGAGCTCTACCTCGCGCCCGCGGCCGGCGGGGAGGGGCGCAGCGTGACGCGCGCGCTCGACCGGATGGTGTTCAACGGCCAGTGGCTCGCCGACAGCAGGACGCTGCTCGTGGCGGCGAACGACCGCGCCGGCGTCGGCGTGTGGCTCCAGCCGGTCGCGGGGCCGGCCCGCCGCCTGCCGCTCGGAGACCTGGTGGTGAACGGAGCGTTCGGCTACGAGGTCGACGCGGGGCGCTCGGGGCGGATCGCGTTCATCGCCTCCACCGCCGACCGGCCGGGCGAGTTGTACGTGCTCGACTCGCCGGAGGCGAAGCCCCGGCGGCTCACCGATCTGAACGCATGGGCGAAGGACGTGCGCTTCGGGCGCATGGAGCGGATCACGTGGAAGACCGGTGACGGATTCGAGGCGGACGGCGTGGTCACCTACCCGCCGGACTTCGATCCGGCGCGCCGCTACCCGCTCGTGCTCAACATTCACGGCGGACCGACCTCGGCATCCAAGACGTCGTTCTCGACGCTGCCGCAGCTCATGGCGGCGGAGGGCTGGGTCGTTTTCATGCCCAACTATCGTGGCAGCGACAACCTCGGGAACGCCTACCTGGCCGCGATCCAGGGGGACTGGGGGCCCGGCCCGGGCCGCGACGTCATGGCGGGGGTGAAGGCGCTGCGGTCCCGACCGTACATCGACGCGCACCGCACGGCCGTCACCGGGTGGTCCTACGGCGGCTACATGACCTCGTGGCTGCTCGGCAACTATCCGGACGAATGGAGCGCCGGCATGGCGGGAGCGCCTGTGACGAGCTGGGAGGACCAGTACAACCTGTCCGACGGAAACGTGTCCGTGCGCTACGTGCTTGGCGGCTCGCCGTGGACGGGGGACCGGCAGCGGCTGGCACGCGAGCAGTCCCCGATCACGTACGCCACGAAGATCAAGGCGCCGACGCTGGTGATGGCGAACATCGAGGACTTCCGCGTGCCACCTTCGCAGGCGATGTCGCTGTACCACGCCATGAAGGACAACGGGGTCGAGACCGAGTTCATCGCGTTCCAGGGACGCACGCACGCCTCCTCCGATCCCGCGAACAGCCGCGAGCGCACCCGGTTGTGGATCGACTGGGTGAAGCGCCACCTGAACGACACGCACCCGGTGCCGTGAGCGGTCAGTCTTCGCCGTCCGTCTCGTCCGCCCCGGTAATCCCGCGTTCGACGAGCCGTGCGGTGATCGCGGGACGCCCCAGCTGCTCGGGCGTCCCGCCCCACCGGTTGATCGCGGTCTCGCGGTCGGCGCCCGCATCGAGCAGGAGATCCACCACCGCGAGGTAGTCGCCGTCGGCCTCGCGGCAGTTCGCGGAGCCGTGGCAGGCCCACGCGAGCGGCGAGCATCCGAACTGGGCATCGCGCACGTTCACCGGCGCGCCCCACTCGAGCAAGAGTCGCACGCACTCCGGGCGGCCGCTCCACGCCGCGTGGTGGAGCGGCGTGTCGGCGCCGGGGCCCGCTCCGGCCGGCGGGAATCCGAGTTCGAGCATGACGCGCACCGCCTCGCGCGCCCCGCGGGCGGCGGCGGTCGCGAGCGCGTGGAGCGCCTCGGGGTCGGACGGCGGCAGGAGCCCGCGATCATGGCCGAGCAACTCGTTGGCGGCCCGCGCATCGCCCGCGAAACACGCGGCAAGGAAGCGGTCGCGATCACTCACGAGCGACGTGTCCGCGCCGGCGGCCGCCAGCGCCTCCGCCGTGGCGGCGTTCCCGTGGCGGAGCGCGAGCGCGTAGGGAGTCGTGCCGTCCGCCCGGGGCCGGGAGGGATCGGCGCCGTGTTCGAGAAGAAGGGCCACCATGGCCGGGCCGCGTCCGACCCGCGCCGCGCAATGAAGCGCCGTCTCCTCGAGCGCGGTACTCGTCACCTCGGGGTCCGCCCCGTGCTCCAGGAGCCAGCGGATGCCGGCATCGGCGAGCGGTGTTCGCGGTGCGCCCTCGACGTGACCGAGGAGAAAGAAGACCGGCGTGTTCCCCCAGTGTGCGTGCCGACCGCTCGGGTCGGCGCCGTGCGCGAGCAGCAGTTCCAGGCAGGCGCGCTGGTTTCGCTCGGCCGCATGATAGATGGACTCGCCGTCGTTCGGGTCCGCGCCCCGCTCGAGGAGGACGCGTGCGACCGCGGCATTGCCGCGCTCGCACGCGAAGAACAGCACGGGCAGCATCACCCCGTTCTCGTCGGGTGCGAACGCGACCTGGCTGTTCGGGTCGGCGCCGGCGTCGAGCAGCATCGCCGCGACTCCGGCGGTCGCGTTCGCGGTCCGCTGGTCGCGGAGATGGAACGGGCTCGCCGCCGTGTAGAAGAGCGGCGGCCACCTCCCGGGCTCGAGCGGGCGGGTCGCGGCGCCGGGATCGGCGGCGAGCGTGTCCGCCACGAACTGCGTGTCGCCGAGCGCGCACGCGATCCCGAGCTGGGCGCGGGCCAGCGCGGGATGCCGCGCGAGCAGTTGCTCCGCTTCGTCCACGAGGTCCTGGCGGATCGTCTCGAAGAGGCGCTCGAGCTGCCACGCGAGCGGCCGGCGTGCCTCGACCTCGCGCTTGAGACGCGCCCAGCTCGCGAACCCGTATGCGGTGGCGACGGCATGCTGCGCGTCCACGAGCTGCGCCGATCGGGTGAGTTCGGCCCGCGGGAGCGACGCCAGCCGCGGGACCTGCGCGAGGCGCGAGAGGGCGGTGGCGTCATCGCCGCGCGCCGCGCGCAGCAGTTGTTTCGCCTCGCGGCGCAGGTGGTCGAGATGCGGTCGGGCGGGAAGTTCGGCGGTCATGGCACGTCCTCCGGTAGTCCCGTCGTCCGCCACGCCGGGCCGAAGAACGCACGTGCTCCGAAGCATCTCGGCAACAGGTGGGATGATCCCTTTCCGCGGACGGGGTGCGCCCTGTGCGCATCCGGATTCAATCACACCCGGCGCCCCCGCGGAAGCCCACGAGCGCGCTGTGCTATGGTCGCCCGCCGTGCCCGGCCGCCCGGTCACCCGCTTCTCCTGGAGCCACCCACAACCGATGCCGAATCGTGAATCCGGCGGTCCCGTCCGGCGCTGGCGCTGGGCACTGGTCGCGCTCATCTCCGCGACGCTTCCGGTGGCCGTCGTCAAGCGGCTCGACGAGGACAATCGCTTCTGCGTCGCCTGTCACCTCCACGGCGTGTTCATGCGGAACATGACCGCGACCCCGCCCATGACGCTCGCGGGCGCGCACTTCGGGGCCCGGCCGGCGGGGCACCCGGAGCGCTGTTTCACCTGCCACAGCGGCGAGGGGGTGGTGGGCTGGACCCAGGTGACCGTGCTCTCGGCGTGGGATGCGACGCGGTGGGTCCTCGGGGACCGGCATGAGCCCACATCCATGCGGCTGCCAATCACCAACGAAGCTTGTCTCAAGTGTCACGCGAAGCAGGTCCATGGCTCCATGACGTCCGAGGAGACCGACCGGTTCCACCAGCTCACCGACCACACTGGGGTGAAGCTCCCGTGCATCAGCTGCCACCAGGTCCATCGGACCGGCGGCGCCGCCGGTCGGACGTGGCTCCAGGCGGATGCGGTGCGACCGCAGTGCGCCCGGTGCCACAAGGACATGGCCGCCGCGAGCGGCTGGCAATGAGCCCGGAACGCTGGTATCCCTGAGCCGGAGTTCCCCGCTGCACCCACCCACAGGAGACTGCCCATGAAGTCCCGCCATACCCTCGCTTCGACGCTCGTCCTCGTATCGCTCGCCGGCCTCGCCACGCAGCTGTTCGCGTTCCCGGGCGGGACGCCGCAGCTCGTCACGAACATGAACCCCCAGTGCGCCAACTGCCACTCCTCGGTGGACGCGGACCAGCTCCGCGACCAGACCCCGGACCGGCAGTCGAGCCTGCTCATCGCCAACCGCCACTACCCGGCGCTCCAGAACGGGGACCGCGAGTACGCGAAGCTCTCCGCGGAAGATCGGCAGAAGCTCCTCACCGCGGTCAAGGCGGTGGACGCGAACAGCAAGGTGGAGATGGAGCTCTCGGCGACGAAGGTGAAGCCCTCGGCGAAGCTCACGGTGACGATCACGACGCACGGCGGCGCGGGACCGGTGGTGGGGGTGATGCTCACCGACTGCGACCTGCGCTACTCGGCGAGCCCGGTGCAGACCGAGGGCTTCTACATCAGCGAGGATCCGGTGGTGGTGGGCCCCGACGGAAAGCCGCAGACGACGTTCCTCGACGGCCGCGCGAAGGAGCTGGGCCGCAACATCAACTACGTGAACGTGACCGGCGTGCAGAGCGATCCGGACGCCGGGACGTGGCCGGTGTGCAAGGTCACCTACACGCTGCTCGCGCCGGCGCGGCCGGGCGTCTACACGATCTCGGCGGCGTTCCTCTACGGCACGGAGAAGTCGATCGCGATCGGCCGCGTCGAGGGGCCGAACGGCCGGATCGGGCCTGCGGGCGGCGGCGGTGCGAACTCCGGGCGGATCCAGTTCGCCAAGCCGGTCAAGGTCACGGTCGGCTAGCCCGGCTCCGATCGGGAACCCGTCGCGCCCGCGGCGAGTCGTTTACCCGATCGGTTGTTCCGAACGGCCCGGTGTGCTCGCGCGCATCGGGTCGTTCGCCTGTCCCCGCAGCCGGGGCGCGCGCTGCCGGGCGAACCGCTTCGAGAACCGGTCGAGGTAGGTGTAGAAGACAGGCGTGACGTAGAGCGTCACGAGCTGCGAGAACGCGAGCCCGCCGACGACCGCCAGGCCGAGCGGCCGGCGGGACTCGGCGCCCGAGCCCCAGCCGAGCGCGATGGGCAGCGTGCCCATGAGCGCCGCCATGGTCGTCATCATGATCGGGCGGAAGCGGACGTGGCAGGCTTCGAGGATGGCGTCGCGCGGGGACTTGCCCTCGCTGCGCTCGGCCTCGAGCGCGAAGTCGATCATCATGATGGCGTTCTTCTTCACCAGCCCGACCAGCATGATGACGCCGACGAACGCGTACACGGACAGCTCGCTCCGGAACACCATCAGCGTCAGCAGCGCCCCGAATCCGGCGAACGGCAGCCCGGACAGGATCGTCAACGGGTGGATGAAGCTCTCGTACAGGATTCCGAGCACCAGGTAGATGACGAGCACGGCCACGAGCAGCAGCAGCGACAGGCCCTGCTGGCTCGACTGGAACGCCTGCGCGGTGCCGGCGAACGTCGTGCTCATGTCGGACGACAACACCGCGCGCGAGGCCGACTGCACCTCGGCGACCGCCTCGCTCAGGCCCGCGCCCGGCCGGACGTCGAACGACAGCGTCACCGCGGGCAGCTGGCCGGAGTGGCTGACGCTCAGCGGTCCGAGGCCGGGGACGAGACTGGCCACGGAGCCGATCGGCACCAGGCTGCCGTTCGACGAACGCACGTTCAGCATCCGCAGCGCGGTGATGTCCCGCTGGTACTGCGGAAGCAGCTCGAGGATCACCCAGTACTGGTTGTTGGGCGTGAAGATGGTGGAGACCTGGCGCGAGCCGTAGGCGTCGTAGAGCGCGTCGTCCACCTGCTCGGGCGTGACTCCGAGCGCGGCGGCACGCTCGCGGTCGAGCTCCACCCCGATCTCGGGGTTCTTGATCTGCAGGTCGCTCGTGACGTTCTCGAGCAGCGTCGATTCCCGGAGGCGCGCCTCGAGCCGGGCCGCATTGTCGTACAGCGACACGAGGTCGGAGCCCTGCACGGTGAACTGGTACTGGCTCTTGGCGATGCGGCTGCCGATGCGCACCGGCGGCGGGTTCTGCAGGAAGACGCGCATGCCCGGGATGCTGTTCAGCCGCGGTGTGAGCACCCGGATCAGCTGGTCCGCGCTCAGCTTGCGCTCCGACCGCGGCTTCAGCCGCAGCACCAGGCGGCCCTGGTTCCCAATGCCGCCGCGGTCGCCGGCGCCCACCGACGACATGAAGCCGGCGACGTTCGGGTCCTTGGCCAGGAGGGCGGCGATCTGCTGCTGGTGCTGCACCATCGAATCGAACGAGGTGCCCTCCGCAGCCTCGGTGGTGGCGACGATCTGGTCGATGTCCTCGCTCGGGATGAATCCCTTGGGAATCAGCACCCACAGCCCGAGCGTGCCGGCGAGGATCGCCGCCGAGAACACCAGCGCGACGCGGCGATGATCCATGACCCACGTCAGGCTGCGTCCGTACGCCGCGAGCGAGCGGGCGAATTGCGCCTCGGTGAACTTGAGGATCGGGTGCTGTGAGTGTTGCTCCGCCCGCAGGAAGCGGCTGCTCATCATCGGCGTGAGCGTGAGCGAGACGAAACCCGAGATCAGGATCGAGACGCTGATGACCACGGCGAACTCGTGGAACAGCCGGCCGAGGAGCCCGCCCATGAGCAGCACCGGGATGAACACCGCCACGAGCGAGACGGTCATGGACAGGATGGTGAAGCCGATCTCGCTGGAGCCGTCGAGCGCCGCCTGCATCGGCGGCTTCCCCATCTCCATGTGGCGGACGATGTTCTCGAGCATGACGATGGCGTCGTCCACCACGAACCCCACCGACAGCGTGAGCGCGAGGAGCGACAGGTTGTCGAGGCTGTAGCCGAGCGGCTGCATGACCGCGAACGTGCCCACGACCGACAACGGCAGCGCGAGACTGGGGATGAGCGTGGCCGAGACGTTGCGCAGGAACAGAAAGATCACCAGGATCACGAGTACCAGCGTGACGAGCAGGGTCATCTGCACGTCGTTCACCGAGTGCCGGATCGAGAGCGAGCGGTCGTTCAGCGTCTCGATGCGGACCGAGGCCGGCAGCTGGGGCAGGATCTTGTTCACCAGCGCGTGCACGGCGTCGGCGACCCGCACCGTGTTCGTCCCGGGCTGGCGCTGGATGGCGAGCACGATGGCGCGCCGGCCGTTGAACCAGGTCGCGACGCGGGTGTCCTGCACGCCGTCCACCACCTGCCCGAGATCGCTGAGCCGGATCGCGTTGCCGTCCTGGCTCTTGATCACGAGGTCGCGGAACTGCTTGGCGTTCTCCAGCTGGCCGGAGGAGCGCAGGGTGAAGGCCTTGTCCGGACCCCACAGTACGCCGGTCGGCAGGTTGACGTTGCCCGACCCGATCGCGTCCGAGACCTGGTCGATGCCCACGCCGCGCGAGGCCAGCGCCTGCGGATCCAATTGGATGCGCACCGCGTACTTCTGCGAACCGAACACCTGCACCTGGGCCACGCCGTCCACGGTGGAGATCTGCTGGCCGAGTGTCGTCTCGGCGTACTCGTCGAGCGACGACAGGGGCAGCACGTCGCTCGTGAGCGCCAGGTAGAGGATCGGGGCGTCGGCGGGGTTGGACTTCCCGTACGACGGCGGCAGCGTCCCCAGCGGGAGCTGGCGCAGGGTCTGGGCGATGGCCGACTGCACGTCCTGGGCGGCGGCATCGATGTTCCGGTTGAGCGAGAACTGGAGCGTGATGCTCGTGCCCCCGAGCGTGCTGGTCGAGGTCATGGCCTCGAGCCCGGCGATGGTGCTGAACTGCTTCTCCAGCGGCGTCGCGAGCGCGGACGCGGCGGTCTGCGGGCTCGCCCCGGGCAGGCTCGCGCGCACGTTGATGACGGGATAGTCGACGTTCGGCAGGTCGTTGACCGGGAGCTGCGTGTACGAGATCGCGCCGAAGATCACGATGCCCAGCATGACGAGCGTCGTGGCGATGGGGCGCCGGATGAAGAGCGCCGAGAGATTCATGGCCGCCGGCCTGCGGTCTGGCCAGACGCCTGGCCAGGCGCGGCGTGGGTACGGGGAGCCTGCGGCGCGCGGATCGTCGCGCGCGCGCCCGGTGACAGCCGCACCTGGCCGTCCGTGACGACGATCTCCCCGGGGCGGACCCCGGCGTTGATCACCGCCATTCCCTGCCACGTGCGCGACACGGTCACCGGGCGCATTTCGACGGTGGTGTCGGGCAGGACCACGTAACAGTAGGGCCCGTTCTGCGAGTTCGTCACCGCAGCCGCGGGGACGACGGTCGCGCCGTCCTGGTTCCGCAGGCGCAGGCGGACGCGAGCGAACGCCCCGGGCCACAGTCGGCCGTCGGTGTTGTCGAACTCGCCCTTCAGCAGCAGCGTGCCCGAACCGGGGTCGACCTGGTTGTCCATGAACGTCAGGCGGCCCTCGGTCCACGTGCTGTCGGTCGGGTCGGCGTTGACCAGCACGTGCACGTCGCGGCGATTCTCGTCGCGCAGGCCTTCCAGCTCCGACTGCGCGACGCTGAACTTGACGCGAATCGGGCGCAGCTGGTTGATCGTGACCACCGGGTTCGTGGGGTCGTTCGCCTTCACGACGTCGCCGACGTGGACGCGGAGCCGTCCGGTCCGGCCTGCGATCGGGGCGCGCACCGAGGCGTAGGCGAGGTCGAGCCGGGCCTGGATGAGATTCGCGGAGTCCCCCTGGACGCTCGCGGCCAACGCTTCTGCGGTGGCGCGCTTCGTGTCGAGGTCACCGGCGGCGATCAACTGCTGGCCGGCGAGCGTCTCGCTGCGCTCGAGATCGAGCCGCGCGCTCCTCGCCTGGGCGCGGTCGCGGGCGAGGACGGCGGCCGCCTGGGCCACGCCGGCCTCGAATCCGCGCGGATCGAGCTGCACCAGCACCGCGCCCGCACGCACGTCGTCTCCCTCGCGGAACGGGATCGCGGTGACGAGTCCGCCGACCTGCGCGGTGACGTCGGCAGAGGCGATCGACTCCACCGTGCCGCTCGCGTCCAGCTCGTAGGGAACGCTCCGACTCTCGGCGCGGTCGACCGTCACCGGGATCCGGCCCGGCCGACGCGCCTGCTGCCCGCCGCATCCCGCGAGCGCGCAACACAGCATCAGGAGGGAGGCGACGAGCGCCAGCGGCGGGCGCGCGTCGTGCGCTTCCATGGGGCGGGCAGGGAAGGGGATCATAAGATGGAGCGCATTCAATCACGCACGCGACCCGCGCACCAGCACGGGTGTGCCCAGCGCGGCGGGCAAGTGCCCGAGCGCCGCGCCCACTACTGAATGCAGGAGAATTCGCAGTGGAGTTGTGGCAGAAGTGTGCGAGCCGTCACAATTCCACCACGCTCTCGCGCATGGCGACGCGCACGCCGTGGCGTGCGAAGAATGCGCGACTGCGCTCGAGCAGGCTTTCGTCGTCGTGCGGCTCGTACGCGACGTCGGCATCGCCGACCGTCATGCCCGCGCTCCCGCCGCCGGCGCAGCGGCGCGCGCCGCCGCCGCGGGGTCCTGCCACGGGCGAACCGGTCATGGCCGCGCCGCGATCGGGCCGCCGTGCTGGTCGTACCAGTGGAGCCACGTCTCCAGGCGATGCACCAGGTGCGCGGGCTCCTGGAAGCCGTGCGGCTCGCGCGGGTAGGCGTAGAACTTCACCTCGCATCCCACGTCGCTCAACGCGCGGTAGAGCGAGAGACCGTTCAGGAAGTTCACACGGTCGTCGTCCTGGCCGTGCAGGATGAGCGTGGGCGTCGTCATGTCCTTCGCGTAGCGGAGGGGATTCGCGCGATCGAAGTGCGTCGTCTCGTGCCACGGGTCGCCCTGGTACTCCCACTGCGCGGCCACGCCGTGATTGATGTCGCTGCTCGAGTAGCTGAACGACACGTCGTTCACACCTGCACCGACAACGGCAGCTCGATAGCGGTGCACGTGGCCGATCGTCCACGCCGTGATGTAGCCGCCCCACGACCAGCCGCCGAAGTAGAGCCGCTCCGGGTCGGCGAGGCGGCGGGCGACGAGCGCGTCCACGCCGCTCTCGATGTCCATCTGCTCGATGGTCCCGAAGCGGTTCCGGTTGGCCGCGTAGAAGTCGAAGCCGTAGCCGGTCCCGCCCCGGTAGTTGGGACGGAACACGGCGTAGCCGCGTGAGGCGAAGAGCTGCACCTGCGGGCTCCAGCCCTGCTGCGTGACGTCGTCGGGGCCGCCGTGCGGCATCACCACCAGGGCCGTCGCCGCGCCGGCCGGCGTCCCCGGCGGGCGGGTGAGGAGCCCCTCCAGTTCCACGCCCTCGGCGCACTTCCAGCGCACCACCTGCGTCTCGCCGAACGCCCACGTCGTGACTTGCGGGTTGAGCTTCGAGACCACCTCGGCGCGGCGCGACGCAGGATCGAACACGGTCACGTCGGGCGGATCGCGGGGCGTGGAGGAGAGGAACGCGAGCTTCCGGCCCGTCGCGTCCGCCAGCAGCGCCCCGGAGACGACGCGCCCGGCGAACCCCGCGTTCTGCGGTGGTCCGCCGGCGAGCGCGAAGCGCAGCAGGCGCGACTCGGTGCCGGCCTTGACGCACGCGATCACGTCCCGGCCGCCGTTGACGAGGGCGATCCCGTCGAACGTGAGATCCCGACCCGGCGCGAGGTCGCGCACGCTGCCGCCTCCGACGTTCCAGACCAGCAGCGCGTTGACGTTCGAGAGCCCGCCGTTCAAGCCCGTGAGCACCACGGACCGGGAATCCGGCGTCCAGTGAAGCTCGCCGTACGCCGTCCCGTAGGACTCGGTCTTCCGCGACAGCGTCGCGACGATGCGGCCGTCGGCGGCGTCGAGCACGCGGGGCTCCGGAAAGTTGAAGGTCTGATACGGGTCGCTGTCGCGCGTAGTGAGTGCGGCGAAACGCATTCCATCGGGCGACCATTCGAATGCCGTCACGTTCAGGCTCTCGGGGCTCGCGGGACGCGGCGCGCCGCCTTCGACGGGCACCGTCCACAGGCGGGAGCGCCGCCACTGCTCGTCCCACGCGAACGCTCCCCCCGCGCGCCATGCCGATTCGATCTCGGCCTGGCTCCGCTCGGGTGGCGCGAGGAACGCGATGCTCCTGCCGTCCGGCGAGAACCGGGCGGCCCCGGGCTCGAGCTTCCCGGTCTCGAGCCGGCGGGCCTCGCCGCCGGCGAGCGGAAGCAGCCAGAGCGCGCTCTTCCGGGTGAACACCAACGACCGGCCGTCGGGAGCGAAGCGCGGTTCGCTGGCCCGGTCCTCGCCCGAAGTGAGCGTCCGACTGGCGTGCGTCACCAGGTCCACCAGCACGATCTGCCGCGTGCGCTTCCAGCCGCCTTCGGTGTCGCCGGCGCTGGGCCTGGCCGCCGTGTCGCGCGTTGCCCGGCTGAGCGCGAACGCGGCCCAGCGCCCGTCGGGGGAGAGCGCCAGGTCCCCGGGGCTGGCGAGCCCGACCAGGTCCACGGCGGAGGGGCGGAGCAGGGCGGGGGCGGACGTCCTCGGTGGACCCGCGGCGGATGCGGCGGTCGCGAGCACGAGCGAGCAGAGCATCACGGATCCACTGCGGCGAAGCGCCGCGTGGCGCGAGGCCGGAAGCGCGGCGAGCTGCGCGAGCATCATGCTGGGCCTCCCGGAAGGTGACGGATCGCCGGCGGCATGGGCCGCGGCCGGCGGAGTGTTGCAGCGCGACCCGCCGGCGTCCACGCCCGGACCCCGCGGTCGGCACGTGCCCACCCGCGCTCGTGGCTCGGCGCCTGCCGGTCCTCGCCGCGGGCGAGGGGCCACGCTAGGCTGCGGCGTTCCCGCCGTTCGAGCGCTCCATCCCGTCCGCCCAGGAGTGTTTGCCATGAAGCTAGCCGCAAGGATCCTACCCCTCTTCCTGCTCTCCATGCTCGCCGTCCCCGCGTGGGCGGACGACTCCGGTAACTTCGTCGTGCGGCTCGGGCAGGACACGACCGGCGTCGAGCACTACACGCGCAGCGCAGACAAGCTCGAGGTGGACCAGGTCGGACGCGCGCCGCGCACGCTTCGCCGGCACATCACGTACGACATGAAGGGCGGCGCGCTCACGCACATCGCACTCGACGCGAGGGCGCCCGGGGCCACCGATCCCACCCAGACCCTCGACGGCACGATCGAGGGGGATTCCGCACGGGTGACCATCAAGACCGGCGCCGCGCCGCCCACGGAGCAGCATCTCTTCCTGCCGCGGGGTGCACTGGTGATCTTCGGCTCGAGCCCATGGTCGCAGTACGAAGGCCAGCTCATGAAGCTCGCGAAGTCCAAGTCCGACACGCTGGGTGGGGTGCTCCTGTTCGTGGGCGCCCGCAATACCGATCGCTTCCTGCTCAGGAAGCTCGGCCGCGACTCCGTCGAGATCTCGAATACCCACCTCGACGTCTACCGCGCCGCGGTGGACAAGGCCGGCCACCTCCTCGGCATCACCCCCATCGCTGGGACGCAGAAGTTCTCGGTCACGCGCGTGGCGAAGCTCGACGTGGATGCGTACGCCAACAGCTACATGGCGCGCGAGCAGGCGGGGCAGGGCCTGGGCATGCTGTCACCGCGCGACACCGTGCGGGTGGCGAACGCGGGCGGCGCGACGCTGATGATCGACTACGGCCGGCCGGCCAAGCGCGGGCGTGTGGTCATGGGCGGCCTCGTGCCGACGGGCGAGGTGTGGCGTACCGGGGCCAACGCCGCGACGCAGTTCCGCACGGACAAGGCGCTCGACTTCGGCGGGACGGTGGTGCCTGCGGGCTTCTATACGCTGTGGTCCGTGTACTCGGGCACGGGCTGGAAGCTGATCGTAAACAGCGAGACCGGACAGTGGGGTACCGAGCACAAGGCGGACAAAGATCTATTCACCATTGACATGAAGATCAGCGCGCTACCGCAAGTGGCGGAGCGCTTTACGATCAGCGTGGATTCGAACGACAAGGGCGGGGTGCTGAATCTCGACTGGGACACGACGCGAGCCTCGGCGGCGTTCACGACGCAGCCCTCGCCGTAGCCTCCCGCCCCGACGCGCCCGGTCCGCAGAGCCGGCGGACCGGGACGCGATTCGGTCATGCTAGTGTGCGCGCCCATGCAGAGTGACGCGCAACCGCGCCGACCGGGCCGGCTCAACTCGTTCGTCCACGGCTTCGAAGGCGGCGTGCTGGTGGCCGCCTTCCTGCTGTCGATGCTGGTCCCGCTGATCGACGCGCTCGGCCGTCCGTTCGGCGGGTTCAGCGTCCCGGGTTCGTCCGAGTACCGCTCCCAGCTGACGCTCTGGCTCGCCCTGCTCGGCGGGCTGCTCGCCGCGCGCGAGCGCCAGCACCTGACGCTCTCGACCGCGGAGGCGATCGGCAAGGCCAAGGTGCGCGACGCGGCGCGCGTGTTCTCGTCCGCGGTGGCCGCGGCGGTGTGCGTGGTGCTGTCGTACTCGGCCTACGGCGTGGTGCTCGCCGACCGCCAGCAGGGCAAGATGCTCGCGATCGGCCTGCCGGTCTGGATGAGCGAGTGCGTCATGCCGATCGCGCTCGCGCTCCTCGCCGTGCGGCTCGCCTGGAGCGCGTCGGAACGCTGGCCGGGGCGGGCGCTGGCGATCGCCGCCCTCCCCGCCGGGCTCGTGATCGGCCTCATCCCCGGGGCCGCGCACTCGATCGCGTTCCCGCTCGCCGGCGTGATCCTGCTCGCGGCGCTCGTCGGCGCACCGGTGTTCGTGGCCATGGGCGGCATCGCGCTCGTCCTCTTCTTCAAGGACGGCGTGCCGGTCTCCGCGGTGAGCGCCGACATCTTCCGGCTCATGTCGTCCCCGACACTCCCGGCGGTGCCGCTCCTCACCGCGTGCGGCTACGTGATGGCGGAGTCGCAGGCCTCGCAACGGCTGGTGCGGTTCTTCCGTGCGCTGTTCGGCTGGCTCCCGGGGGGCGTGGCCATCCTGGTGGCGGCGGTCTGCGCGCTCTTCACCACGTTCACGGGCGGCTCGGGCGTCACGATCATGGCGCTCGGCGGGCTCCTCCTCCCGATCCTCCTCAAGGACGGCTACCCCGAGGGCTTCTCGCTCGGGCTCGTGACCGCCTCCGGCAGCCTCGGACTGCTGCTCCCTCCGAGCCTGCCCGTCATCCTCTACGCGGTCGTGGCGAGCGTCCCCGCGGATTCGCTCTACCTTGCGGGGCTCCTGCCCGGGCTGCTCCTCATCCTCATCGTCGCCGGCTACGGCATGGTGGTCGGGCGCAGGATCAAGAGCCCGCGCCAGGCCTTCTCGCTCCGCGAGGCCGTGGTCTCGGGCTGGTCGGCCAAGTGGGAGCTGTCGGTGCCGGTGATCGTGGTCGGGCTCTTCGCCACCGGGCTCACCACCATGGTCGAAGCGGCCGCGGTGGCGTTCGCGTACGCCATCGTCGTCGAATGCTTCGTCACCCGCGACATCCACCCGTTCCGGCAGCTGCCGCAGGTGCTGATCAAGGCCAGCGTGCTCTGCGGTGCAGTGCTCATCCTCCTGTCGAGCGCGCTCGGGCTCACGAGCTGGCTCGTGGACGCGCAGATCCCCGACCAGCTCCTCACGCTGGTGCGGGCGCACATCCACTCGCAGTACCTGTTCCTCCTCGCGCTCAACGTGGTGTTGCTCGTGCTCGGCAGCGTGCTCGAGATCTACTCCGCCATCGTCATCCTGGCGCCGCTGGTGGCCCCGATCGGCGCCGCGTTCGGCGTCGATCCCGTCCACCTCGGGGTGGTGTTCCTCGCGAACCTCGAGCTGGGCTTCCTGTTCCCGCCCGCCGGGCTCAACCTGTTCCTGTCGTCTTCCCGGTTCGGAAAGCCCCTGCCGCAGCTCTACCGGCACGTGGTGCCGTTCCTGCTCATCCTCGGGGCGGGCACGCTCGCCATCACCTACCTGCCCCAGATGACGGTGGGGGTGCTGCGCCTGCTGGGGAAGTAGTATCCCCGCGCAGTGAGCCGAGGCACGGGACGCACAAGTCCCCCTGCGCTCGAGGATCACGCTGCTTACATAACGCTATGCGCTACAGTATGTTACCTGTGTTGCGCCGCGTTCGCACCCGGGCTGGCCGCTGAACGGACTCTGCTCCTTTTCGCGCGTCAAGCAACTGTTAGAACCGCGACCTCCGTTCGAAGTCTCACCGAAGTTCCGACGACTGCCGGCCCCGCTCACCCTCGGATGGAGGTTCCTCATGCGACTCCGTGTCTTCCTGTTGGCCCTGATCGTCTCGTGCATGGTCACGGCCGGCACCGCCAAGGCGTCCGTTCGTGCCAGCGGACTCCAGTGCACCTCGGTGGGTGCCGCCACCGTCACCACGTCCGCGGACGGAAAGCACTGGTTCTGCAGCAACTTCAAGGTGAGCGGCCTCGATGGCGCCGACATCCAGCTCTCCGGCCTCGACGGGCACCAGATCCAATGCGCCACGCCGTGGAGCAGTTCGGACGCCGGAACGGAATGCCGGTTCTCCTGGGGCGTGTCGAACCCGGGTTCGGGCGGGACGGGCAGCGAGAGCCAAGGACGAGCGGGCCTGAAGCGGACGACGGAAGGTGTCGAATGGCTCTGTGACCTGTCGGGGATGAGCAGCTCCTCGAGCATGACCGTCCTCCTCTACCTGCAGGATGCACTGGTCTCCAGCTTGAGCTGCCCGAGTTCGTCCACGTTCGAGCTCCAGAGCCCGCCGGCGGTCGCGACCAAGATTCCGGACGTGACATTCGAGCTGGACCGATCCTCCCACCGCTGCCTCAGTTCCATGAGCCTGCAGTCCCCGGCGCTGTTCGTGTTCGGAGGAGTGTCGCTGCAGGTGGACCGCGTGGTCTGCGTGGCCGACGTGGACGGCGACGGGGCGCTCGACCTGTGCTCCGTACGCTGCATCTCTCCGCCGTCGTCGAGCGTGCAGTCGCTCGATTTCAGCAGCATGAGCTGCGTCTTGTACGGGGCCAGCCTCACATTCACGGGCCTCGATCTGGACGTCGATGCGGCGTCCGAGCTGAGCCACGTGCACAGCAATCCGCTTTACAGCGAGCAGTCGATGTCTGGCGAGAATCCCTTGTTCGAGCAGATCTACGGACACGGAGGCGGGGGTGGCGGCGGCGCCGGCAAGGTCGCGGTCCAGGATCTGAGCGTCACCCGGCGCTGCTCGCTCCAGGGACTCGATTTCAGCCGCACCAACCCATTCTCGCTCGACCCTGCCACCGACGACGGTGCTTCGCTCGAGTACACGTTGCTCGGCACGGGCGGATGTTCCCCCACCGGCGTCCTGGCTTCGTGCAAGGTCTCGGTTCAGGATCTTCACCTACGGGCCAGCGCCAGCTTCGCCGGGATGTGCGCCGATCAGGAGTCCGTGATCGTGAAGAGTGGAGGGCGCAGTGCGGGTCGCTTCGCGCTGGAACTGGATGGCGTGGTGGATGTGTCCGCTCCTCCGGGCGGACCTCGTCAATCGGCCGGCCGATGGCTCGAGGTCGACATAAGATCGCCCGCGGGGAGCGGCAATCTTGTCGCTCCCAGTCCCGGGCGCCGCTCGGGTTCCTCGGGCAGGACCTCGGCGTCGGGAGGAAACGTCCCGACGCTCTCGATCAGCGGTGGCTCGCGCGTCAATTGCGACGTGGCATTCCTCGATAGCCGTGTCTTCATCATCGGCGGGCTGCCGGTCACCGGCGACGAACTCATCTTCAGCGGGCAGTGCACGAGCGGCACCTGCGGCGCGATCACCGTGACGGGCAACAACTTCAGCCTCGGGCGCTGCTCGAGCGGAAGCTGCAGCGGCGGCAGCACCTCCCTGGACCTGGAGTCGGTGATCTCGCGAGGATTCGATCAGGTCCTGGCGGACATCCCGCCGACGGCGGCGCTGTCCTCGACGCATCCGCTGGTGGATGTCCCCGTGTTCTTCGACCGCGTCGACACCACGCCCGTGCGCGGCTACAGCGTCACGGTGGCGCTGAGCCCGGGCCTGCACCTCGCGAGTCCCGTGGTCGAGAGTGACTACCTGAGTCGTTCCGGCCTGACGCAGATGTTCGTGACGAACAACCCCGACGGTTCGTTCACCGTGGACTGCGCCCTGCTGGGCCCCGGCTGCGGACCGACGACGAGCGGTCGGCTCTTCACCCTGCCGGTTTCCCTGGACGCCGCGGTCCCGGTCGCAAGCAACACCGGCTACGTCGACATTTC
The DNA here is from genome assembly GCA_964434945.1 of uncultured bacterium. GTDB lineage: Bacteria > Eisenbacteria > RBG-16-71-46 > RBG-16-71-46 > RBG-16-71-46 > JAIOPA01. The sequence continues at coordinate 36,269 of CAYSWZ010000172.1, forward strand.
GGTGAGCGTGGCAGCCGACTGTAACGCCGGGCCGGTGCCTGCTGACCCGGGCGGTCGGTCCTATCTGCTCATCGACACCTCCGCACCGTCGGCGCCAACGCTGAGCGTGGCGCAGGTGAAGACCGGCAACGACGCGAGCGGGACGACGCGCGTGAGCTACCAGCTGGGCTCGCTCGCCGTGGAGGACTCGTACGAGCTCTACCGGGCGCCGTTCGGGAACTATCCCGAGTACGGCACCGGCGCCTCGCCTGGCTCGGTGCCGCCGATGCCGAGCTATCCACCGACGGGCAAGTGGTCGAGGACCAACGGCACGTGCACCCTGAGCGCGATCGGGACCGAACAGTGCGACGACCAGGTCTCGGAGCGGGACGTCTACTACTATGTCGCTTTCGCGGTCGACCGTGCGGGCAATGTCTCGCCTCCCTCGAGCATGACGCACGGCGTCCTGAACTACCACATTGGTGACGTGGCGGGCGGCGGGTCGGCGTGCTCGGGGGACAACCGGGTGACGACGGCGGACATCAGTGCGCTGGGTGCGTCCTATGGGACGAGCCTCCCCGTGGGCAGCTCGCTCGAGTGCCTGGACGTGGGTCCGACGGACGATGGCACGATCGACGGACGCCCGCTGGCGGACCACAAGCTGTCGTTCAAGGACCTGATCCTCTACGCGATCAACTACTCGCTGGTGTCGCTGCCGGCGTCCGCGCCGCGCATGGTGGCGGGCACGAGCGACGCGGTGCGGCTGCGGGTGCCGCCGCTGCCGGTCGTGGGCCAGACGTTCGAGGTCGCGCTCGAGATGTCCGGGGCGGGGGACGTGCAGGGCCTAAGCACGCAGCTCGCGTTCGACCCGGCAGTGGTCGAGCCGCTCGGAGCGACGGCTGGCGAGTTGCTCTCGCACCAGGGGCGCGAGGGCGTGGTGCTGTCGTCCCAGCCCGGAGATGTCGACGCCGTGCTGCTGGGCGTGGGCGGGGGGATCGCGGGCGAGGGCGAGCTGGCCCGGGTGACGTTCCGGGTGAAGGGCGAGGGCGACCCGGGGCTCGGGATCGCGAGCGTGGACGCGCGCGACGCGCAGAACCGGACGCTGGCGATGGGAGGCGTGGGGGTGCCGGGCGTGACGCCGGCTCACACGGCGCTGCGGATGGCGTTCCCGAACCCGTTCGAGCGGAGCACGACGGTGGTGCTGAGCCTGTCGCAGGGCGGCCCCGCGTCGGTGCGGGTGTTCGACGTGGCGGGCCGCACGGTGCGGACACTTCTCGAGGGGGTTCAGCCGGCAGGGGAGCGGGTGCTGGCCTGGGACGGTCGTGACGACGGTGGGACGGCGCTGAGCGCGGGGGTGTACCTGTTGCGGCTGGACGCCGGCGGGCACAGCGAGACGCGCTCGGTGCGGCTGGTCAAGTAACCGCCCGCTCGGGCCGGCGCCGGACCCCGAGAGGACCGGCCCGGCCCGAGCGTGTACTCTCCGGCGCATGTTCCGGCATGGCGTCGCGCTCTGGATCGGGTTGCTCGCGGCATGCGTGACCGCTGCCGCTTCTCCGCGCGTTTCGTTCGCGGCATCCGGCGCGCTCGCGGGGACGTGGCGTGGGACCGCCGTCTACCAGGACTCGCGCCTCGAGTTCAGCCTGCGCTTCTCCGGTGAGGGCGACTCGCTCCGGGCGGAGATCAGCTGCCGCGACTTCCTCCTCCTCGACCGGCCGCTCGACACGCTCCGGGTCTCCGGGACCCACGTGCGCTTCTCCACTCCCGGCGAACCCTCGTTGCGGTTCGAGGGCGACGTGAACGGCGATTCGCTCCGGGGGTTCGCGTCGGCGCACAGGACGCTCGCGGGAAGTCGCTCCACCGGCCCACCGCCGGCGCTCCGCTTCGCGCTCGGACGCGATTCCGCGGAGGTCACGCCGCCCTACGAGACCCGCGAGGTGACGATCCCGAGCGGCGGCGGCCGGCTCGCGGGCACGTTGTTCACGCCCACGTCGGGGGCTGGCCCGCGGGCCGGCGTCGTCATTCTCCAGAGCGCGTCCTCGAACCTCCGCCACGACTACCTCTTCTACGCCGATCACTTCGCACGCGCGGGATTCGCCGTGCTGACGTTCGACAAGCGCGGGAGCGGAGAGTCCTCGGGCGACTACCTGGCCGCGACGTACGACACGCTCGCCGCCGATGCCGCGGCCGCGGTGGAGTTCCTGCGCACCCGGCCGGCGGTGGATCCACAGCGCGTCGGCGTCTGGGGGCTCGCCCAGGGCGCCTGCCTCGCTCCGCTCGTCGCCGCGCGCGTGCCGTCGCTCCGGTTCATCGTCGCGATCTCGGCTCCGGGACAGTCGGTCGGCGAGAACGAGGCATTCCGAGACAGCGTGCGCTTGAGCTCGGCCGGCTTCGACGAGGCCGACGTACTGCGCGCCACCACGCTCAACCGGCGCCTGCTCGGCTGGCTGCGCAGCGGAGAGGGCCGGGGCGAGCTGGCGGCGCTCCTTCGCGAGGCGGACGGGACGGCATGGGGCCGCGCCTGCTCGCTGCCGGCGCGCCTGCCCTCCGGCGCCGTGCTCGAGGGCTGGTACTGGCGGGGCCGCACGCTCGATCCGGTCCCCTGGTGGCAGGGGGTGCACGCGCCCGTGCTGGCGCTCTTCGGGACGGCGAGCCAGGTCTTCCCGGCCCGGGCCGGCGCCAAGGCGATCGAGCGCACCCTCCGCCGCGGGAAGAATCACGACGTCACCGTGTACCTGATCCCGGCGGCGAACGAGCTGATGCGCATGGTGCCGCTCGAGACTGCCGGCAAGTGGGATTGGCCCCGCGCCGCACCCGGCTACATGGCATCGGTGACGAGCTGGATGCAGGAGCGGGCGCGCCCGGGCGGACGGTCGTCCTCCGACTGATCCGGCGGGCGAGCGAGCACGCCATGCGAGAAACGCGGCGATGGCTGCGAACCGTGGGCCGTGGCGCGCATGACTCCCACGCTCGGCGTCGATGCTCCAGCGTTGGGAATGGCACTCGCCACACTCGTGGCAACTCCCGCCCGGGAGACTTCGGCAGACGCTAGGTTGGCCGCCATCGAGTGCCCCGGCCGCGGTCGTGCGCGGTCCAACCCTTTGCTTGGATGCGCCCGTCCAAGGGACCATGCCCATGCCTCTCGTGCAGCCCGGCGCGAGCCGGGCCGTCACGGCTGCCGCGACGTTGCTGCTGGCTTGCGCGACCGGGGCACGGGCGGTCCCGCCGGTTCCCGGTCCGCCGCTCAGCATCCACCGCGCCCGCGGCCCCATCGTCGTCGACGGGGATCTCTCCGACGCCGGCTGGCAGGGCGCGGACACGGTCAAGACGTGGTTCGAGACGCGCGTCGGCGACAACGTCGAGCCCCAGGTCCGGAACATCGCGTTCCTCGCCTACGACGACAAGTACCTCTATGCGGCGTTCCGCTTCGACGACCCGCATCCCGAGCTCATCCGGGCCCCGCTCGGGGACCACGACGCTCTGTCCGGGCTCACCGACTACGGCGGCGTGATCGTCGACAGCCGCAACGACGGGAAGACCGCGCAGATGTTCCTCGCCAATGCGAACGGGCTCCAGTACGACGCCATCACCAGCGACGTCTCCGGCGAGGACAGCTCGCCGGACTTCTACTGGGACACCAAGGGCAAGATCACGAAGGACGGCTACACGCTCGAGATGCGCATTCCGTTCTCGTCGCTGCGATACAACAACACGCCGGTGCCGACGTGGGGCATCCTGCTCTACCGCAATTATCCCCGCGAGCGGCACTACCAGTTTTTCTCCGCGAAGCTGCCGCGGGACGTGAACTGCTTCGTGTGCAATTCGAGCAAGCTGACCGGGCTCGAAGAGCTCCCGCACGCCTCGCACCTCGTGATCGCGCCGTTCGCGACGACGCAGGCGACGGCGGAGCCGCAGTCCGGGCTCGGCACGCCGCTGGCGGAGGGCGTGACCAAGTCGACCGCCGGCGTCGACGTCAAGTGGGGTCCGCTGACCGGCTTCACGCTCGACGCCACGGTGAAGCCGGACTTCTCGCAGGTCGAGGCCGACGCCGCGCAGATCGTGGCCAACGAGCGGTTCGCCCTGTTCTTTCCCGAGAAGCGCGCGTTCTTCCTCGAGGGGGTGGACCTGTTCTCGACGCCGTTCACCGCGGTCTACACGCGGACCGTGACGTCGCCGGATTTCGGACTGCATGCCACGGGACGCGAGGGCACCACCGCGTTCACCGCGCTCGTGGCGACGGATCGCGGCCAGGGGACGGTGATCCTACCCGGACCCGAGGGTTCGGATGCCGCGCTCCAGGATTTCCATTCCTTCGTGGGGGTGGCCCGCCTGCGCCACGACATCGGACAGTCATTCGTGAGCGTTCTCTCGACTTCGCGTGAGATCGAAGGCGGTGGTTACAACCGGGTGGGGGGACCCGACTTCCAGTGGGTCATGTCACCGTCGCAGAAGATCACGGGGCAGTTCCTGTGGAGCGCGAGCCAGACTCCGAACCGTCCGGACCTGGCCTCGGAGTGGGATGGCCGCTACCTCCAGGACCACGCGATGCTGCTCAACTGGTCGCACCCGGTCGCGACGTACGACGTGTTCGTCCAGGCCATGGAACTCGGGCCGGAGTTCCGGGCCGACAACGGCTTCATCCCCCAGGTCGGGTACCGCGAGGGCTACTTCCAGGGCGGCTACACGTTCCGGCCGAAGAAGGCGGTCCTCAACCGCATCCGGATCTTCAACGAGGACTACGTCGACCTGCTGCCGGATGGCGACGTGCTCACGCGACACTTCCAGATCGGCGCCGGCGCAGACGGAAAGCTGAGCAGCTTCTCGCGCATCGAACTCAACCACGACGAGATCCGCGTGGGAAATGAGCTCCTGCAGCGTTTCCGGCCGTACCTTCACTTCGAGGCCAGTCTCGGGCGGGTCGTCAACCTGCTGTCGCTCGACGCGTGGGTGGGGGACGAGATCGACTTCGCCAACGCGCGCGAGGGCAAGGGCACGACGCTCGCGCTCGGCGGCTCGTTGCGGCCCGGGGACCACCTCGAGTTGAACCTCACCGGCAACCTGCGCTGGCTCGACGTGGACGCAGGTCCCGGCTTGAGCGGGCGGCTGTTCACGGCGCAGGTCGAACGCCTGCGCACCACCTACACGTTCAACGCGCGCACGTTCGCGCGCCTGATCGTCCAGCACGTGCGCACCGACAACGATCCCGCGCTCTACACGTTCCCGATCGCGGTCCGGAGCCAGGACGTGAGCCTGTCGGCGCTGTTCGCGTACAAGATCAACTTCCAGAGCGTGCTGTACCTCGGGTACGGCGACGAGCGTTCGTTCGCCGACGTCACGGGCGACCTCCAACCGGCGGCGAGACAGGCATTCGCCAAGATCTCGTACGCCTGGCAGCAGTAAGGAGCCCGGAGTCCGGCCCGCCTGCGCGGCCGTTCGGGCGCGGTGTTCGGGGAGGAGGACGGCCGCCCCGCACGCGCGGCCGCGGCGCGGGCGGGGCAGCGGAGGGGATGCGAGCGGAGCTGCGGCGCTAGAACACGATCCCGAATGTGACGGGCACGACCTGGACCTGCGAGGCGTTCACGAAGCCGCCCGTGTCCGTGTAGACGTTGTCGATCCGGCCTTCGACGTAGCCGCTCAGCGTCTGGCCCAGCCTCAGCAGCACGCCGCCGCCGCCGTTGATGCCGAAGCGGGTATCGCTCTTCGAGGACACGTTGGGGACGCCGGTCGGGTCGGTCTTCAAGTTGTAGAGGCCGAGGCCGGCGATGATGTAGGGGCGGATCGGCCCCGCCTTGAACATCATCTGGAGATTGGCCAGCCCTGCGAACATCTGCCCCGTCCCGCCCGCACCCGGCGTCGCCAGCTTGGCGGAGCTCAGGTCGAACTTGGAGAACGTGAAATCCAGCCGCGGTGCGAACTGCATGCTCTTGAGATTGAACCGCACGAATCCCTGGCCGCTCCAGCCGTTGTTGAACGCATCCTTGGCGTCGCTCACCGGCACACTCACGCCGCCACCGATTCCGAAGCTCACCGGTCGGGTGGACTCCATGCCGCTCGGCTCGGCATGGGCGGGGATGGAGAGCGCCACGCCGAGCACCGCGACCCACATCAGCAGCACGAACCTCTTCATGGGATCGTCCTCCGTGGATGAAGGCGTCCGGCCCGGTTCACTCCCGGCCGGGGTGGGGGAAGAATACAGGGTTCGACGCGTCGCGCGCTGCCATGCGATGGGGGCCGCGGAAGGCGGCGCCCCGGGAGAATCGAGTGTCGCGTCGCACTCGGGGTGCGCGGCGCCGAACGCATCAACCGACGTCCAGTCCGACCCGGTGGAGCAGCGGCGCGAACCGCGAATCCTGGCGGAGGGCGTCGATCCGCGGATGCACGCGCAGGAACACGAGCCCCGTGGCCTGCTCCTCCACCGCCACGTCAAGCCAGCGGAACGCGTCGTCCACGTCGCCGAGGCTCGCATGCAGCGCCGCGATCCCCCATGCCGACACCACCCGGTGCGCGCGAGCCGCGACGAGCTCCTGCAGCATGCGCCGGGCCTCCGCCGGGTTCCCCCGGCTGGCCTCGAGATGCGCGAGCCCGAACGACGGGCCCGCCACGCCACCCGAGAGCCGGCGGCCTTCCTCGTATTGGGCGAGCGCCTCGTCGAATCGGCCGAGCGCCTCGAGCGAGCGCGCGAGGTCGGTGTGCGCGCCATCGAAGCGCGGATCCAGCTCGATCGCCATGCGGTAGTAGACGACCGACTTCTCGAATTCGCGTGCGTAGTAATACGCGTCGCCCACGGTCGTGTGGATCCACATCGAGAGCGGATCGAGGCTGAGAGACTTGAGCATGGCCGCCTGCGCCTCGGAGTGGCGCTCGAGGCAGTAGTAGCCGCGGCCGACCCAATGGTAGGGCGATGCGAGCCCCGGGCTCAGCTCGATCGCGCGTTCGAGCGCGCGGATGCCGCCCACGAGGTCACGCTGGAGGATGAGGGTGTTCCCGAGGGCCGCGTGCGCCTCGGCCAGTGACTCGTCCAGCTCGAGCGCCTTCGAGGCCGCCACCCGCGCCTCGGCCGTCGCGGTTGCGGGCGGCGCCATGCCGCGCGAGGCGCGGACGATGTGGCAGTCGGCGACCCCGGCCCATGCCGGGGCGAAGGCGGGATCCAGCTCGAGCGCCCGGCGAAAGTGGCGCAGGCTGAGCTCGATCGCCTGCGGCGAGCCGGCGGAGTAGGTGTGGCGACCCTTCAGGTACTCGAGGTGCGCCTCCGGGTTCACCACGTTGTGCGTGGACAGCCGGGAGGCTTCTCGCGGGCTGACCTGGATCGCGATCTCCTTCGCCACCGTTCCCGCAACCGCGTTCTGGAGCCCCAGCACGTCCACGAGCTGGTGATCGTAGCGCTCCGCCCACAGCGTCTGGTCCGTGCGCGCGGAGACGAGCTGCAGGCTGATCCGCACGCGGTCCCCGAGCAGCAGCGCCGAGCCCTCGACCACCGCGTCGACGTTGAGTTCGCGCGCGATCTCGGGCAGCGCCTTCTGCACCCCCTTGTACTTCATCGCCGAGGTCCGCGAGATGACGCGCAGCGCCTTGATGCGCGCCAGATCCGAGATGAGCGCCTCGGTCATCCCGTCGGCGAAGTATTCCTGCGCCGGGTCCCGCGACACGTTCGCGAGCGGGAGGACGGCGAGCGAACGGATGACGTCGGCAACCGGCTCCGCCGGCCTCGCGCTCGACGGGACGCTCTCCAGCTCCCGCAGCACCTTGCTCACGCTGCCGGCGCTCGCGGGGCGGTGCGCGCGGTCCTTGCTCATGCACGCGCCGATCAGCCGGTCGAGCGCAACGGGCGCATCGGGCCGCAGCGTCCGGACGGGCGGGGGCGCGCTGTTCAGGATCTCGAACATGAGCGCCTCGGCGCGGTCCTTGACGAACGGCCTCCGGCCCGCGGCCATCTCGTAGAGAAGCACGCCCAGGGCGTAGACGTCCGTCCGCCGGTCGTCCGCGTCGCCGAGGAGCTGTTCGGGCGCCATGTAGGGGAGCGAGCCGAATATCATGCCGGGCTGCGTCAGCCCGGCGGCCGTCTGCGCGCCGTGCAGCAGCCGCGCGAGGCCGAAGTCGAGGATCTTCGGGGCACCCGCGGCGGTCAGCACGATGTTGGCGGGCTTGAGGTCCCGATGCAGGAAACCCAGCTCGTGCGCGTCCTCGAGGGCGTCCGCGACGGCGCCGCCTAGCCGGTAGACCTCGTCCAGGCCGAGCGGGCCCTCGCGCAGCCGGTCCTCGAGCGTGCCGCCGGGCACGAACTCCATGACCAGGAAGTCCACCCCGTCCTGCACGTCGAAATCGAACACGGTGGCGACACCCGGGTGCGAGAGCCGCGACAGGACGTGCGCCTCCCTCCGGAAGCGCTGGCGCATGCTGCTGTCCGCGAGCGAGCCCGGGGCAAGCACCTTGACCGCCACCTCGCGGTCGAGGTGTTCGTCGTGCGCCTTCCAGACCACGCCGTTTCCGCCCTCGCCGAGCTTCTCGATGAGTCGGTAGTGCGCGAGCGTCGTGCCGGCGGACTGCGACATGCGGAGCCTCCGTGGACGGGCGCAGTCTAGTGGAGCGAACCCGTCCCGGGAAGCGTCCGCGATCGCAGGCGACGCTCGCAGCGCCCGGTTTCAGCGCGCCGTGGGAACTCTCGCTGCGACCACCGGCACCATCCACACCGCGTAGCGCATCGGGTCGCGGATGTCGGCGATCATCTGGTCGAAGTAGGCCCCCGCCTCGGCGGCGTTGAAGCGCGTCAGATCGCCGATGGGCCCCACGTAGCCGTCGCGCCACGCGGTCAGGATGTCGGCGAACGTTTCACGCGCCACCCGCACCGTGTCCACGACGACGTAGTCCACGGTGATGTCCGTGAGCCCGAGCGCACGCAGGATGCCGTAGCAGTTGCGGCCGACGAACAGGTCCGTCCCCGTGGCCTCGGCGAACCGCGCCGGCGTCTCGTGCCAGAACACGCTCGGATCGAGTGCCCCTCGCTGGAAGTGGAGCATCCCGTAATCCTCGGGTATCAGGTGCAGGCGGCCGCCGGGCCGGGTGACCCGGACCAGTTCGGCCAGCACCCGGTCCACGTGCGGGATCGAGTGGAGCACGTGCCGACACGCGGTGAGGTCGTAGCTGGCATCCGCGGCGGGCAGTTCGTAGATGCTCTGGTGCTCGAATCGCAACCGAGCGCCGAATCTCGCGCATCGCTCGCGCGCGAGTTCCAGGTGGCTGTCGATGATGTCCACGCCCAGGAGCGTGGCATGCGGGAACATTTCCGCCATCCGGAAGCTGAACTCGCCGGTGCCGCAACCTGCGTCGAGGATCCGGACCTCGGGCAGGAGCCCGTAGCGCCGGATCAACCGTGATTCCTGGGGCCAGATGGCGACGGTCTGCGCGGCGAGCGTCCGCACCATGGACTCGTCCGCCATCTGCTTGCCGTGGGGATTGAGATCGGTCACCGCAGGGTCCCGGGGAAGGACGCGCATCGCGGGCGCGCCGAGAGGAGTCGAGCGACGTTCCCGCATAGTAGACGACCATCGCGGATTCGGCACCCCGTCGCGGGCGGAAGCTGTCTTTCACCAGGGCGGCGCCGGCTGCGAGGCTGGAGGATTGGATTCCGCTCTGCCGGGGTGCGAATCTCGCGATCCAGACGATCCGCGCCAGCGGCCGAATGGCTCAGATCGTATAGGGCGACTGGCTCATCGCCTGGGCGATCAGCCAGGTCCCCGCCAGCGCCCCGATCAGCAGACCCACGAGCAGGAGCCCGGCCCCCCCCGAGGACCTGCCCTGCGAGCTGCGCGCCACCTGCTGCGCCGTGTTTTCCGAGACGAGCCA
>CAYSWZ010000173.1:0-9607 GCA_964434945.1 uncultured bacterium
CGAGCGGCCCGACGCGCGCCTCGACGGCGAGAGCATCGCCGACGTGTTCCGCTCGGTGGGCGGCGGCATCCGCCAGAGCTGGTGCGGCCCGTGTTTCGGCCAGGGCCCGGACTCGTTGAAGCCCGGCCAGCGCGCCATCACCAGTTTCAACCGCAACTGGACCAACCGCATGGGCGTGGGCGGCGAGGGCTACCTCGCTTCGCCGAGCGTCGTCGCCGCGAGCGCGATGCTCGGCTACATGGCGCCGCCGAGTGAGCTGGGCCTCAAGTGGCACCCGGAGGCGTTCGCGGTCTAGGAGTCGGCCGCGGTCGGCTCGCGCGCGGACTTCTCTTCGACGTATTCAGCGGCAGCCGGGCGCTTCCACACTTGCATCCTCCCACCGCTCCCATCACGGTGTCAGCCATGATCCCCTGGACCGAGTTGGACCGCGCCGCCGTGCCCGGCGAGGCGAGGCCGCTCGTGCTTGCGCGCCGCGGGGAGGAGTTCGTCATCCGGGTGGGACACACGCCGCTCATGAGCAGCAGGATGCACGACTCCGAGGACGCGCTCGCCACGCAGGCCTGCGAGCGGCTCGCCTCGACGGAAGACGCGCGCGTACTCGTGGGCGGGCTCGGCATGGGCTTCACGCTTGCGGCGGCGCTCACGGCGCTGCCCGCGAGCGCCCGGGTGGAGGTGGCCGAACTGGTGCCCGCCATCGTCGAGTGGAACCGCGGGCCGCTCGCGGCGCTCGCCGGCCGGCCGCTCGAGGACGCGCGTGTCACCGTCCGCGTGAGCGACGTGGCGGAGGTGCTCGCCGCCTCGGACGCCGCATACGACGCGATCCTGCTCGACGTGGACAACGGTCCCGCAGGTCTCACGCGCAGTTCGAACGACCGCCTCTACTCGGAGGCTGGGCTTCGCGCGGCTGCCCGCGCGCTCCGGCCGGGCGGCGTGCTCGCCGTGTGGTCGGTGGCGCCGGACGAACGCTTCGCCCACCGGCTCGCGGACGCCGGCTTCGCGGTGGAGCAGGTGCCCGTCCGCGCCCACGCGGGCAAGGGCGCGCGGCACGTGCTGTGGTTCGCGCGCCGCCCGGCGAGAGCCTGACCGGTGGCGATCCTGAGCCTCAACGACGTGAGCCTCGCGTTCGCGGGGCCTCCGCTCCTCGATCACGTGAGCTTGCAGATCGAGCCCGGCGAACGGGTCGGGCTCCTCGGCCGGAACGGCGCCGGCAAGTCCACGCTGCTCCGGCTCCTCGCGGGAACGCTTCCGCCCGACTCGGGCGAGGTCGTGCGCCAGCCGGCGCTCACCGTGTCCGGGCTCCAGCAGGACGTGCCGCTCGACCTCGCGGGTGGCGTCCGCGACTGGCTCCATCACGCCTGCGGCGCCAGCCGCAGCGAGGCGGCATGGGAGATCGAGACGCGCATCGAGCACGCGGCGCACCAGCTGGGCGTCGATCTCGATGCACAACTCGAGACGCTCTCCGCCGGCTCCAAGCGCCGCGTGCTGCTGGCGGCGGCGCTCGTGCGGCAGCCGGAGCTCCTGCTGCTCGACGAGCCCACGAATCACCTCGACATCGCCGCGATCCAGCAACTGGAGCAGACGCTGCTCGACCGGCGCGGCACGCTGGTGTTCGTGACGCACGACCGGAGCTTTCTCCGCCGGCTCGCCACGCGCATCCTCGACCTGGACCGCGGCGCGGTGCGCAGCTATGCCGCGGGCTACGACGCGTACCTGGTGACGCGCGAGCAGGAGTTACAGGTCGAAGCAGCCCAGAGCGCGCTCTTCGACAAGAAGCTCGCGCAGGAGGAGGCCTGGCTCCGGCGCGGCATCAAGGCCCGCCGCACCCGGAACGAGGGCCGCGCGCGCGAGCTGGAAGCGCTCCGCCGCGAGCGCGCCGCTCGTCGCGACGAGGCGGGGAAGGTGCAGGCGCAACTTCAGGACTCCGAGCGCTCGGGACGGATCGTCATCCGCTGCCGGAACCTCGGCTACTCCTGGGCGAGCGTGCCCATCGTGAGCGGATTCAACGGCACGATCCTGCGCGGCGACCGCATCGGCGTCCTGGGCCCGAACGGCTGCGGCAAGACGACTCTGTTGAAACTCCTGCTCGGCGAGCTGGCGCCCGACGAGGGCACGGTCACGCACGGCACGAAGCTCGAGGTGGCGCAGTTCACGCAGCTTCACGAGCAGCTCGATCCGTCGCGCACGGTGGCGGAGAACGTCGCCGAGGGGCGCGAGATGATCACGGTCGGGAGCGGTGAGCGGCACGTCATTGGCTACCTCCGCGACTTCCTGTTCACGAACGAGCAGATCCAGGGGCCCATCACCAAGCTCTCGGGCGGCGAACGCAACCGGCTCCAGCTGGCGAAGATCCTCGCCCGGCCGTGCAACCTGCTGGTGCTCGACGAGCCCACGAACGACCTCGACCTGGAGACGCTGGAGCTGCTCGAGGACCTGCTGCTCGCGTACGACGGCACGCTGCTGGTGGTCTCGCACGACCGCGAGTTCCTGGACAACGTGGTCACGCAGACGTGGGTGTTCGAGGGAGAGGGCCGCTGGCAGGAGTACGTGGGCGGCTACGAGGACTGGCTGCGCCAGCGGAAGCCCGCGGCGCCGGCGCCCGTCGCGCGCGGCGGCAGGCGGGCGGCGGGTTCCGCTGCCGCGTCGGGCGTGCCGGCGCCCCGCCGGTTGAGTTTCAAGGACAAGCGGGAACTGGAGGAACTGCCGCTGCGCATCGAGGGCCTCGAGCTCGCGAAGCAGGTGCTCTATTCGAAGCTGGCGTCGCCGGATCTCTACGTCGGCGGCCACGGCGACGAGGTGGTCGCCGCGAGGGCGGAGCTCGCCGCGACCGAGCGTGCGCTGGAAGTGGCGTATTCGCGCTGGGTTGAGCTCGAGTCGCGGGTCGATGGCGAATCGTAGACGAGGGAGAGAACTCACCTGCCCGCGGATTCCGGTCAGCACCAAGACGGGTGCCGGATCACGCGGCGACGCTTCGCGTACTCCTCAAGGTGCAGGGCAGACTTCACGGCGTCCTGTCATCAGTCGAAGATCGGTCGTGATAATTGGCGCAATGGCCGCACCGGTAACTCCGCTTCTTGCCGTTCGGCCCTCACATGGAGGTTCATCATGCGCCTGAGCCGGTCCCCGATCCTCTTCCTGATCCTCGCGTCAGCTCTCTTCGGCTGCTCCAAGTCCACGAGCCCCACGGCCCCGATGCAGCCGAACCTCACGGCCACCGCCCTGCACGACCATCCGGCCGGGGGGCGCGACAGCACGCACGTGGTGTTCAGCGGCATGCTCACCGCGATCTCCGGCCCGAACCTGACGGTCGGCGGGCGATCGGTGGTGACGGACAGTTCGACCAAGGTCCACCGCGGTGACATGAAGATCATGGTCTCGGATCTCGTGGTCGGCGACTCGCTGCTTGTCGCGGGCACGTTGCAGGCCGACCAGAGCGTGCTCGCACGTCAGATCGTGGTCGTGATCGTCGTCCCGCACTTCCCGATCGTGCACCTCGAGGACACGGTCACCTCGGTGTCGGTGCCGGACAAGAAGTTCGGGGTCGGGGACTCCACGGTGTTCGTGAACGACGCCACGCGCTTCAACGACCACAATACGCTGGACAGCCTCAAGGTTGGCGACGAGGTCAGCGTGAAAGCCCAGCGTCAGGCGGACGGCTCGTTGCTCGCGATCATCGTGAATCTGGGCGACAACGACGAGGGCCACGGCGAGGGTCACGGCGAGGGTCACGGCGAAGGTCACGGCGAAGGTCACGGTGACGAAGGCGGTCACGGCGACGACGACCACGGCCATGGTCACGGCGACAACGGCAACGGTCACAACGGAAGTGATAACGGTGGGCACGGCAAGGGCCAGGGCAAAGGCCACGGGGATCACTAGTTCAGACGCAGCGAACGCCGTGCAAACCAGACGGCCGGTCCTGACTCGGACCGGCCGTCGTGCATCGGGGCTGGAAGCGCCTGCGAACCGGGAGGGGCGCCCGCTCGCTCAGGCGCCGGCCGGATCGAACCGGCGCATCCGCACGGTCCAGCCCTCGCCCTCCGCCGCGACCGCGGCCGCGTATCCCGGGCGCGTCGCCAGCGCACGCACGACGACGCGCGCGGGTGGCTCCGTGACGTGCGCCTCGAGCCCGCCCGCGATGCCGCGTCCGCTCAGTTTCCCGACCGCCTCGAGCCGCGCCCACGCGGCGAAGAACGCGCTCCGCCGATGCTCGGGCGCAGAGGCCTCGATCGCCGTGGACTCGGACGGCGCCAGGAACTCCGACGCCACGCCCTCGATGTCCGGGAGGTCGTGCTCGCGCTCGAGGTCCACACCCAGCTCACGATCGCTGGCCACTGCCAGCAACGCCAGCCCGGCCGTGCGCGTGGACGAGAACTCCAGCCGCTGCACGCTGTCGAGGCGCGGTTTTCCGAGGGCCGTCCGGACGAACCGGAGCGATGCGGCCGGCAGGTCGAGGTAGTCCGCCAGGATCCTCCGCATCGCACCGTGCGCCACTGCCCACTCCCGACCGTCCACGCGCCTGCGCGCGGCCTGCAGACGCTCTTCGCGATCGAGTGGCTCGGTCAGCAGGTCGTACGCGGAATCCAGCGTCGCGAGATCCATCACCCACACGTCCACGACCATCGCAGGCGGTCCCGCGACGCGCACCAGGGAGGCGTCCATCATGCGCTCACCGGCCGCGTCGGTGCGCCCACGTACGCCTGGCCCGGCAGCAGCTGCTCGTGCTTCATCACCACGCTCTGCTCCGCAACGCGCGCGCCGGCGCCGATCTCGGCGCCGTAGAGGACCAGCGCGCCGGCGGACACGGTGCTGCCGGCGCCGATGCGCGAACGACCGAGCTTCAGCACCCGGTCCTCGAAGCTGTGAAGCTGCAGGTGGCACGACACGGTGGCGTCGTCCTCGATCTCCAGCATGTCCGGATCCACCACCTGGGCGAGGTTCGTGCCGAGTACGACTCGACGGCCGATCCGCACGCCCATCGCGCGCAGCCACCAGGCCACGAGCGGCGTGCCCTCGAGGGTCTCGATCACCGGGCGGGCGTAGGCCGACCACACTTCGAAGAGGAAGTCCCAGCGGCTGCACCAGCAGGACCACAGCATGTGCCGGCCTTCGCGCATGCGGCCGAGCAGCGCCCACTTGGTCGCGACGGTGATCGCGAGCAGGAGCGCGGCGGTGGCGAGCGCGGCGAGCGGCAATGTCGCAAGGCGAAGCGCAGCTCCCGGCCAGCGCTGCGCGAGCCGCGGGAGCTGCGTCGCCCAGAACGCCACGAGGAACGCGGGCAGCACCGGGAGCGCCAGTCGCGCCGACTCCCACAGTGCGCGGTTCGCGACCCGGATCGGTGACGGGTGGAACGTGAGCCGCTCGTCCGCGGCCACCTGCTCGCGGCGCGGCAGCTCGAACGCCGGATGTCCGAACCAGCCGGTGTCGGGGCGGATCACCGCGGGATCCGCCACCGTGCACACGCCGAGCAGGATGCGCCCGGGGAGCCGCGCGCCGGCCGGGATCACGGCATGATTGCCGAGGAACGTGTGGCGGTCGAACACGGTGCGCTCGCAGTAGAGGTGCCCGCGGTGAACGAGCGGTCGGCCGAGGTAGATGCCGTCCGCGAAGAAGCAGTCGTCGGCGATCTCCACGAGCTCGGGCGTCACCTCCATGATGGTGCTGATCTCGCAGCGCCTGCCGACCTTCATGCCGGCCCAGCGCAACCACACCGGCCAGGCGAGCGTGCCCGAGAGCGCGACGTTCGCGGTCTCGACCAGGCGCTCCTTCAGGAGCACGGTGAGCGCCGTGCGCCCGCGGAGCGGGTGGATGCCGGGCCGCACGCGGCCGAGTAACCGGCAGAGGAGCGCCTGGAGCGGCAGCGAAAGCGCGTAGCCGGCCACGACCGCGCCCGCGAGCGCGAGGAGCGGGAGCCCGGAGAATGTCGGGGCGCTTCCGGTTCGGCGCCATGCCGACAGCACCACCGCCGCGAGCGCCATGCCGGGGAGAAATGCCACCTGCGCCACCAGCGCCTTGGCGGCGAGCAGCACCGTCGAGTGCCACGCGCCCGGGCGCGGCGGCTCGAGCGAGGCTTCGGGCGCCGGGGGCGACATCCCGACGGGTTTCGCCGGCACCCCGTCCCAGCGTTCACCGGCCGGCACGCTCGCGCCCTCGGGGAGCCAGGCGAGCGCCGAGAGAAACGCGCCGTCGTGCATGCGGCTGCCGGCCGCCATGCGCGACCGCGTGTCGAGCGTGGCGTGCGCACCGATCGACACCGGCGCGAACACGAGCTGCTGGCGGTCGTAGGTGACGAGGCCCAGCGACACGTCGCGCCCGAGGGCCGCGCCCTCGCCGATCTCGAGCAGGTCCCAGCCGCCGTGGTGAAGCGCCACCCCGCGGTGGAGGTGGACGTCGCTGCCGATCCGTGCGCCGAGCGCGCGCAGGAGAAGCGCGCGCAAGCCCGTGCTCTCGAGCAGGTCCCACGGGAGGCTCCTCGCGAACTGGCTCACGATCCAGTGCCGCACGTACATCGAGCCGAGGTAAGGATGCCGGCCCGCCGCGTAGCGCCCGATGAGCAGGCGCTTGGCGGCCACCGTGAGGAGCGCGGCCACGATCGTCCACGCCAGCGCCGCGGCGAGAACCAGCGTCGGCAGCAGCAGCACGAACATCGTGATTCCGACCGTGCTCGCCACGGCGGGCACGAGCTTGAATCCCACGAGCCACGCCACGTTGACCACCACGAGCAACGCCGCGGCCAGAAGCGCGACCTGCGCCGCGGCGCCCCACGCCGCGTGCGGCGAGACACGCACGCCGGGCTCGGCGTCCACGACCGCGTTCGCCACGGCGCCGTTCGGGTGCGGCGCTGCCGTGGCCGACTGCGGCAACCGGGAGGCGATGCCCGCGATCGTCCGGCTCTCGTAAATGTCGCGCACCGTGAGCGACGCGGTGCGTGAGTCGCGGCGCAACTCCGAAATGACCTGCGCCGCGAGGAGCGAGTTGCCGCCGAGGTCGAGGAAGAAGTCCGCGTCGGCTGGAAGTTCGCCCGTCACCGGCAGGTGGTGCGCGAATGCGGCCGCGACGGCCCGCTCGGCCGCCGTCTCGCTCGTCCGCCCCGACCGCGGCGCGTGCGTCTCGTGCGGGAGCACCGGCAGCTCGCCGCGGTCGAGTTTTCCGGAAAGGGCGCCGCGCGGCAATTGATCGAGCCGCGCGATGCGCGCGGGCACCATCGGCTCGGGGAGCGTGCGGCGGAGCCAGTCGTTCACCGCCTCGCGGTCCGGTTCGATCCCGCCGGCCGTCACCACGAACGCCACGAGTTCCGGGCCCATGCCGTTCGCCTGCACACGACAGGCGGCCTCGAGGATGCCGGGGTAGCGGCAGAGCTCGCTCTCGACCGCGGTCAGCTCGATCCTGTGGCCACGGATCTTGACCTGCGTGTCGGCGCGGCCGAGGTAGGCGAGCGCCCCGTCCGGAAGCCGGCGGACGAGGTCCCCCGTCCGGTAGAGCCGACCGAGACGCGGGTGGGAGACGAAGCGCTCGCGGGTCAGGTCGGGCCGCCCGAGATAGCCGCGGGCGACGCCCTCGCCGCCGATGCACAGCTCGCCCGTCTCGCCCGAGGGCACCTCGCGCAGCTCGGCGTCGGTTACATACGCGCGATTGCCGGCGACGGTGTGCCCAATGGTGACGGGTTCACCGGGGCGCACGTGGGCGCGGACGACCGTGACCGTGCACTCGGTGGGGCCGTAGCCGTTCTCGAGCCTCCGACCCGGAGCCCAGCGCTGCGCCACATCCGAGGTGAGTTCCTCGCCCCCCACGTAGAGGAGGCGGACGTCCGGCAGGTCCCGCTCCGGGTCGTCGCAGCACGCCATGCGGAGGAGCGTGGGCGCCGGGCACCAGACGGTGATCCGCTCGGAGCGCAACCACGGCAGGAGGTCGGGGCCCGAGCGCACGCGGTCGTCATCCACCACCACGACCGTCGCCCCGGTGGCCCAGGCGAGCCAGATCTCCTCCACCGAGGAGTCGTAGGCGGCGGACGAGGTCTGGGCGACGCGGTCGCCTGGCCGGAGGTCGAAATAATCGGCGTCCGCGTAGACGAGATTCGCCACGTTCCGGTGCTCGATCATGACCCCTTTCGGGTGCCCGGTCGTGCCCGACGTGTAGATGACGTACGCCAGCGTCTCGGGCTTCAGCCACGGCGGGGGCGTGCGACGCGAGTGCGTCCCCGGGGCCGGCCCGCCGGCGGGCCCGAATCCGACGACGCGCTCCGCCGGGAAGCCCACCGCGGCGAGCGCCGCGCGCTCGGCATCGCCCGCGATCACGGCCACGGCGCGGGAATCCTCGAGCAGGTAGCGGAGCCTCTCCGGCGCGGTCCCCGGTTCGATGCAGGTCCAGGCCGCGCCCGCCTTCATGACGGCGAGCTGCGCGATGAACAGCTCAGCGCCCGCCCGGGGCACCAGGACCGCGACGACGCATTCCCCGTGCACGTGCGTCGCCAGCCGGGCGGCCAGCGCTTCGGCGGCGGCGTCCAGTTCGGCATAGGTGAGCCGCAGGCGCGGCAGGTTGCCGTGCGCCGGCGGCACCTCCAACGCGACGGCGGCGGGGGTCACGCGCTTCTGCTGCTCGAAGACGGCGTGCAGCAGGCGGACGCGCGTGGCGGTCCGTTCATCCGTATGCATGTCGGGGGGCGGCTCCGGGTCCTTGGACGTGGGTAGTTCGCATTGTGCGATACGAACGGCGTTCCGACAACGATAAACGAGCCCACTCGAGGTCCTGGACGCTCGAAACACGCTTCGTGAAGAGCTCGCTCTCGGGCTTCATCGACCATTTGCCGGGTCGATGATCACCTTTCACGTCAACGCCCCTTCGAAGGACGCTCGCGCCTCATGGCTTCCGCGGCGCATGCCCTTCGTTCGCGAGCCGCGAGAGGAGCACCGCGACGCGCTTGGCCTGCCAGGGGAGCGTGTTGAGCCGCGCCGTCTCCAGCACGGTATGACCGCCGCTCCCCTTCAGGCCCATCGCATCGATCACCCGGGGCACGTGGCCGGAGAGGAACGACACGTCCGCGGCTCCGGCGTGTGCGGGGTCCACGGGGTCGAGCCGCCCGAGCCCCAGGTCACGGCTCGCCTGGTCCACCATCGCCAGGAGCCGTCGATTGCCATCCGTGGGCGCGAGCGGAGGGTAGCCTTCCTCGAACTCGATGCCCGCCGAGGTGTGCGGCGACGTGTTCGCCACGATCCGCCGCAACGCGGCCTGGGCGAGCTGGGATTGCTCCGGTGTCAGCGCCCGGAGGTCCCCCGTCACGAGCGTGCTCTCGGCCACCACGTTGGTCTTGCCGAACGCCGTGCCCCGGGCGGCGGTGGAGTCGAGCGTGAGGGTCGTTCCGCCGACCACCAGGCCCGGGTTGAGCGTCAGGTATGGCTCGTGGCCGAGGGAGTCGCGGAACTGCTCCAGCAGGCGTGCGGTCTCGTAGATCGCCCCCATGCCGACGTCGTCGGTCCATACCAGCGACGAGTGCGCGGGCGTCCCCCGCACGGAGAGCCGCCACTCGGAGGCCCCGCGACGGGACAGCACCACGTGCCGGGGGTCCCCATCGCCGTCCTCGAAGCCGATCGCGGCGCTGGCGCCCGCTGCGGCG
>CAYSWZ010000174.1:0-22530 GCA_964434945.1 uncultured bacterium
AGCGCGGCATGGATGCCCGGCGTGCCGCTCCGGGTGTGCGCCGCGTGGTGGCGGGAGCGGCCGGTGTTCTTTGCCGTGCGCGGGCCGTGGTCGCGCCCGATCCGCATGGGGACGTTGCAGGTCACGAACCAGAACCCGATCGCGGCGGTCACGGTCACGGTGCTCAGCATCCTGATGGTCGTGCTGGGGATCGCCACCGGGCGGAGCCGGTTGCGAGCCGGCCGGGGCGACTGGCGCGGCGGGCTGCGGCTCGCCGGGTTCATGATCATCGTCAAGCTCGTGCGCTGGGCGGTGTACGCGCACCACAACCTCGACCTCGGCAGCGAGTTCGACTCGTTCACGCTCTCGACCGCGTTCGGCTTCCTGCAGGCCGCGAGCGTGTTCTTCCTCTACCTCGCGGTCGAGCCGCACGTGCGGCGACGTACGCCCGAGCTGCTCGTTGGCTGGGCGCGTGTGCTGCAGGGGAAACTCACCGACCCGCGCGTCGGCCGTGACGTGCTCGTGGGAGCGCTGTTCGGCGCAGCGGGCGTGCTGGTGATCTACGTGGTGAATGCGCTGCCGACGTGGATCCCGTTCCACGCCCAGACGCCGATCCCGCCCTTCATGGACGCGCTCGTGGGCGGCCGGGTGCTGCTGGGCTCGCTGCTCGGGATGCCGACCGAGGTCCTGGTCCCGGCGTTCGCGCTGTTCGGCCTGTGGTTCCTGTTGCGCCTGCTCCTCCGGCGCGCGCTCCCGGCCGCGATCGGCCTCGCCATCATCATGACGCTGGTGGCGCTCGGCGCGGAGAACCAGGTGCTCGAGCTGCCGGGGGCGCTCCTCCAGGGTGCGCTCGTCGCGTGGGTGATCTCGCGCCACGGACTGCTGGCGACGATCTCGATGTGGCTCATGCGCGGCCTGCTGCTCACGGCGCCGCTGCCGTTCGCACCCACCGCGCCCTACGCGTTCCAGACCGTCCTCTGCCTCGGGCTCATCGCGGTCCTGATCGGGCTGTCGTTCCGCGTCTCGCTCGGCGGGCGGCCGGCGCTGTCGCTGTCGCTGGACGAGTAGCAGCGGCGCGGCCGCGATGTCCCCCACCGTCCTCGCGTTGGTGCTCGGCTCCGCGGTCGTCCACGCCACCTGGAACCTGTGGACCAAGCAGCTCGGCCCGGGCGTGCGGAGCGCCTCGCTGCTCTGGCTCCTCACCGCGATCTCGTCGGTGTTCTACGCCCCGTTCGTGTGGGCGCTGCTCGCGCGCGGCGGCTGGCGCCCGGACGCGAACGCGCTGATGCTCATCGCCGGGAGCGGCGTGATTCACGTCGGCTACTTCGTGCTGCTCTTGCGCGGCTACCGCGGTGGCGACCTGTCGCTCGTCTATCCGCTCGCGCGCGGCACCGGGCCGCTCCTCGCGACCGCCGGCGCCGTCGTGCTCCTGGGTGAACACCCCACGCTGCTCTCGGTCACCGGCGCGCTGCTCATTGCGACCGGGGTGGTGGTGGCGACGACGGGCGGCTCCGGACCCTGGCGGGGGCGAATCGGCCCGGGTGTCCGGTACGGGCTCGCGACCGGTGTGGCGATCGCGGTCTACACCCTCTGGGACGGCTGGGGCGTCAAGCGCGCGGGCGTGCCACCACTCGTGTTCTACTGGGGTGGCGAGGTGGTGCGCGTCGTGTCGCTGTCGTTCGTCGCGCTCCGCGCGCCGGCGGGCATCCGCGACCTGTGGCGGGCGCAGGCCCCGCGCGTGGTCGGCATCGCGCTGTTGAGCCCGCTGAGCTACATCCTTATCCTGCTCGCGCTCCAGCGCGGGGACGTGGGGCACATCGCCCCCGCGCGCGAGGTGAGCATCCTGATCGGCGCGTGGCTCGGCGGTCACGTGCTCGGCGAGGGCGATCGCACGCGGCGGCTGGTCGCGGCGGCCGCGTTCGCGGGTGGAGTGGTGGCACTGGCACTGGCCTGAAACGGGGACCGCGATGGCACTGGTGGACGTCGAACGCGAAGGCGCGGTGGCGCGCGTGTGGTTCAACCGGCCCGACGTGCACAACGCGCTCTCGGCCGAGCTCGGCGCGAACCTGGTCGCGGCGATGGTGCAGTTGCGCGACGACCCGACGTGCCGCGTGGTGGTGCTGGGCGGGCGCGGGCCGTCGTTCTGCGCCGGCGCCGACATCGGCGCCATGAAGGCCTCGGCCAACGCGTCGTACGAGACGAACCTCGGCGAGGCGCAGCGGCTGGCGGCGATGTTCGCCACCCTCGCCGACTTCCCGAAGCCGGTCGTGGCCCGCGTGCACGGCGGCGTCTACGGCGGCGGTGTCGGGTTCTGCTGCGTGTGCGACATCGTCGTCGCGAGCGACGACGCCAGGTTCGGGCTCACCGAGGTGCGGCTCGGCATCATTCCCGGCTTGATCAGCCCGTACGTCATCCGCCGGCTCGGCGATCGCGCCGCGCGCGAGCTGATGCTCACCGGCGAGCGTTTCGACGCGACGAGGGCGCTCGCGCTCGGCGTGGTGAACCACGTCGTGCCCGCGACCGAGCTGGACGCCAGTGTGAACGAGCGCGTGGGCGAGCTCCTGAAGGGCGCCCCGCACGCCCAGACGCGCATCAAGGAGCTGTTCGAGCGCTGGAACGACGTCGGGTGGAACGACTACCGGGCATCGCTTCCGCAGACGCTCGCCAGCGTGCGCAGCGGGGACGAGGCGAAGGACGGCCTCGCCGCGTTCTTCGACAAGCGAAAGCCGAGGTGGATGGAGTAGTCAGCGCTGGATTTCGGCCCTGCGCGCTCCCGCCGCGATGGCGGCCCGCACGTGCGGTCGCGTGCGCGAGCAGAGCACGAGCGCGTAGATCACGCCGCCGATCAGGCCGCCGACGAGCGCACCCGCGACCAGTCCGCCGAAGAACCGCGGCAGGTCGCTGTGCAGCACGCCGCGGATCAGCCTTCCGCCCGCGATGGCGCCCACGCCCGCGCACAGCGAGCACGCGAAGCCGGCGAAGTGGACGTGGGCGTCGGTCAGGGCGCGCAGCACGCCGGCGGCCATGAGGTCCGTGTGCTGCTCCACCGGAACGGCGCGCAGCTCGGGAACGATGACGAGACGCAGCCACTGGAACATGCCGCGTTCCTCCTGCCGTCGCGGGCGAGGCGCCCGCGCGACGAGCAGCAGGGTACGCCCCGGAGCCGGGTGGGAGGCAAGCTCAAGGACCAACGCCTCGCATCGTTTCCCCGCTGGGCCGCGATGGCTTAGGTTGTGCGCTCCCATCGCCGGACCGCGCGCGGCGTCGGGCGCACGCCCGTGAGAACTGTCGCGTTTCGAAACGCCCCGCCGGCCAACCGTTGACCCGAGGGAGTCCGGAGCCCGCATGTTCCGCAAGGTCCTGATCGCCAACCGGGGTGAGATCGCCTGCCGCGTCGCCGCGACGCTGCACGAGATGGGCGTGCGCTCGGTGGCGGTCTACTCCGAAGCCGACCGCGGTGCGCTCCACACCCGCGTCTGCGACGAGGCGCGGCCGATCGGCGCGAGCGAGGCGCGCGCGAGCTACCTGAACGCCGCGGCCATCCTGGGAGCCGCCCGCGCGTCGGGCGCGGATGCCGTCCACCCGGGCTTCGGCTTCCTCGCCGAGAACGGCGAGTTCGCCGAGGCCGTCGAGGCCGCCGGGCTCACGTTCATCGGGCCCACGGCAGCGCAGATCCGCGCCATGGGCGACAAGCGCGCGGCGCGGAAGCTCGCCGAGAGCGCGGGCGTGCCCGTCGTGCCGGGCGCGGAGGGCGCGGACGGGAAGGCGCTCGTCCGTGCGGCGAACGCCATGGGCTACCCGGTCATGATCAAGGCGGCGCTCGGTGGCGGCGGGAAAGGCATGCAGGCGGCGTACAACGAGGCCGAGCTGCGTGCCGCGATCGAAGCGGCGCAACGCATCGCCGCCTCGGCGTTCGGGGACGCCAGCGTGTACGTGGAGAAGCTCCTCGAGCGCCCGCGCCACATCGAGGTGCAGGTACTGGGCGACGGCCACGGCCGCGCCGTCCACCTGTTCGAGCGCGAGTGCACGCTCCAGCGCCGGCACCAGAAGGTGGTCGAGGAGGCGCCGAGCGCCGTGCTCACCACCGAGCAGCGGGCGCTCGTGACGCACGCCGCCGTGCGCCTGGCCGAAGCCGTGCGCTACCGCGGCGCGGGCACGGTCGAGACGCTGCTGTCGCGCGAGGGGAAGGTGTTCTTCCTGGAGATGAACACGCGGCTCCAGGTGGAGCACCCGGTCACCGAGCTGATCACCAGCGTGGACCTGGTGCGCGCGCAGCTCGAGATCGCGGCCACGGGCAAGCTGCCTTTCGAGCAGATCGGCATCCAGCGCCACGGCCACGCCATCGAGGCGCGGGTCTATGCCGAGGACCCGGCGCGCGACTTCCTGCCGCAGGTGGGAACGGCCGTGCGCGTGCGCTGGCCCGACGGGCCGTTCGTGCGCGTGGACAGCGGGCTCGAATCGGGCGACGCGGTGGGCGTCCACTACGACCCCATGCTGGCCAAGATCATCGCCCATGGCCCCACGCGCGCGGCCGCGCTCCAGCGCCTGCTCGGCGCGCTCGACGACACGCGCGTGCACGGCGTGGTGACGAACCTGCCGTTCTTGAGGGCGCTGCTCCGGTCCCCCGCGATGCAGCGGGCCGAGTTCGACACCGAGTGGGTGGAGCGCGAATTCTTGGACGGCTTCGCAGCGCTCAGCCAGGCTCCTGCGCCGGACCTGGCGCTGGCGGCGGCTGCGCTCGCGGAGCTGGCCGGCGGAGCGGCCTCGCCCGGGACGCAGGCGGCCGGCACTGCCGCACGCCGGGCGGACCCGTTCGCGGATCTCGGCGGCTGGCGCCTCGGGGGCGAGTGACGCATGAAGACGCTGTGGCGGGACGGCGACCGCGTGCGCGAAGTCGAGACCACGGCGTTGGGAGGGGATCGCTGGAAGGTGCGCGTGGACGACTCGGAGTTCGAGCTCGCCCTTGAGACCATGCCCGACGGGAAGCTCCGCCTCGCGGGCGACAACGGCGTCACCGTGGCCGAGGTGACGCCCGTCGGCAGCCGGCGCTTCGTGCGGCTCGGCACGCTCGACTTCGTGCTCGAGCGCGAGCTGGGAGCGGGCAGGCGGGCCGCGCCCGGGGCACATGGCCACGGGCTCGAAGCGCCGATGCCGGGCGTGATTACCAAGGTCATGGTGGTGGTTGGCGACGACGTCAGCAAGGGCCAGCCGCTGGTCGCGCTCGAGGCCATGAAGATGGAGCACGTCATCCGTGCGCCGCGCGCGGGGCGCGTCAAGACCGTGTCGGCGAGCCCCGGGCAGATGGTGCAATCGGGGGCCTCGCTGGTGGAGCTGGAAGGCTGATCACCGCCTGGCCGGCTCCTCGCAACGCAGCCCATCCGCCCCAACGCCGAACCCGTGTGCCAACACGCTTGGCCACAACGTGATACCACGCTCAACCTGGCCGCGATGCATGCCGATATTTCGCGCATCCCAAGTGGCCCGGGTGAGGATTGACCCTCGCTGGAGCCCTTGTTACCGTCCCGATACCGCAGGTTCCCCCGCGCGGCTCGTCGAGACGCCACGCTCCTCCCCGAGGTGAGCGC
This sequence comes from uncultured bacterium, assembly GCA_964434945.1. Taxonomy (GTDB): domain Bacteria; phylum Eisenbacteria; class RBG-16-71-46; order RBG-16-71-46; family RBG-16-71-46; genus JAIOPA01. The sequence continues at coordinate 5,565 of CAYSWZ010000174.1, forward strand.
TCGTTGATGGATGGCCCAGGACACACCGGGTTGAAACCACACCTCGCACCGACAACTGCAGTTGCTGGAGCTCTTGACCAGGCCTCAGCCGAGGCCTCGCCCGTCAGGAGCTTTGCGCTTTTCGGGGCCCACCAGAAGAAGGCACAAACGTGATCGTTCGCAAGTTCCCGATCGAGCATCTCGACCCCATTTCCCTCCTGGGGCACAACGACTCGAATGTCCGCCAGATCGAACGCGAGATCCCCGTCCGCATCACCCTCCGCGACGGCACGCTGAGCGTGGCCGGCGACGAGCACGAGGTGAAGCCGGCGGTGCGCGTGCTCGAGGAGCTGGTCGAGCTCGCGGAGCGCGGCAAGGTCATCGAGGAGGCCGACGTCGCCACGGCGCTGGGGCAGGCGCGCCGCGACGGGCACAACGGGCACGAGACGAACGGGAACGGCAAGGCCGGCGTGCGGCTGGCCGAGGCCTACGACGGGGCGCCGGGCTACACGTTCGACCGCAAGGCCGTGCGCCCGCGCACGCCCACGCAGGCGCTCTACCTGAAGGCGCTGGAACAGAACGAAGTCGTGTTCGGCATCGGGCCCGCCGGAACGGGGAAGACCTACCTGGCGGTGGCCGCCGCGGTGGCAGCGCTGCGCGCGAAGAAGGTCGACCGCATCATCCTCGTGCGCCCTGCGGTCGAGGCGGGCGAGAGCCTGGGCTTCCTGCCCGGGGACATGCAGGAGAAGGTGGATCCCTACCTGCGCCCCATGTACGACGCGCTCGCGGACCTCATGTCCTACGACAAGATGCGCCGCTTCCTGGAGATGGGCGTGATCGAGATCGCGCCGCTCGCGTTCATGCGCGGGAGGACGCTGTCGAACGCGTTCGTGATCCTCGACGAGGCGCAGAACACCACCGTCCGCCAGATGAAGATGTTCCTCACCCGCCTGGGGCTCAACTCGCGCGCGGTCATCACCGGCGACCTCACGCAGATCGACCTGCGCATGCCCGACACCTCGGGGCTCGTGCGCATCCAGTCGATCCTTGGTCACGTGAACGACATCAAGTTCGTCTACTTCCACCCGGAAGACGTCGTACGCCACCGCCTCGTCAAGGACATCATCCACGCGTTCGACGTCTATCACGCACGCGTCGAGCGCCAGCTCGACGACGGCGTGGGCGCGAGCCTCGATCCGCTGGCCGACAGCCTCCAGAGCGAGATCGAGCAGGAGGCGTCGCGCCTGGACGCGCCGCTCCTGCCGGATGAGCACGGTCCGAACGACGGGGGCGGCGGCCGCCAGGGCTGACGCACCCGCGTCCCCGGCCGCCTCGCTCCCAGGCCCCCCCTTGCCATGACCACGCACGACGATTCGCCCTCCGTTCCCGCGCTGCCCGATCGTGTCCGCACGGTGCGCTGGGGACACCACGGCCTGCGGCTCCTCATGGTCGCGGTGCTGCTCGGGGCGGCGGCCGTGCTGCCGACCGGGCAGGGCGGGCTCGACAAGCTCCGCTATCGCGAGGGGGAGATCGCCCGCGAGCGCGTGGTCGCGCCCAGCGACTTCCGCGTCCAGAAGGACGACGTCACGTTGCGCCGCGAGCAGGAGGAGGCCGCGCTCGCCGTGCCGCCCGTGTTCGTGGTCGACCAGCGCGCGCGCACCGGCGACCTCGAGCGCTGGTCCGCGTTCCAGGAGCGTGCGCTCGCGGTGGTGTCGGACCCCGCGGTCGGCCCGCGCGAACGCGCCGACAAGCTGAAGCTCCTCGGCGTGCCGCTCGACCCCGGTGCGACGGACGCGCTGTCCGTGCCGGGCCGCGCGCGGCGGGCGCTCACCGAGACCGGCGCCTGGCTCGGCGAGGTGCTCGACGCGGGTGTGATGGACGAGAAGCACGGCGGGCTCATCCTCGGTTATCGCAACGTCAGCCTGCGCGAGGGCGACGCCGAGTCGTCCGTGCCGGCGACCCGCTTCCTCGAGCGCCGCGAGGCGCTCGACCAGATCCAGCGCCACGCCCGCACCGCGTTCGGCTCCGACACGCGCGGGGTCGCGCTGGTGGAGGCACTCGCCACGCCGTTCGTGGTGCCGAGCGTGACGTACGACCGCGCGGAGACCGAATGGCGTCGCTCGAACGCCAAGAGCGCGGTCCCGGACATGATCGGCATGGTGAAGAAGGACGAGCTGATCGTGGACGCGAACGAGCGCGTCTCGCACGAGACGGTGCAGAAGCTGCGCTCGCTGCGCAACCTCCAGGCGGCGAAGCGCTCGCAGAGCGAATACCTCTACCCGCCGCTCGCGCGCATGCTGCTCATGCTGCTGTTCATCGCCGCGTTCGCCACCTACCTGCGCATGGAGCTGCCGTGGGTGTTCGCGGACAACGGCATGCTGGCGATGTTCACGGTGCTCACCCTGGCCGTGCTCGCGTGCGTCGTGGCGATCGTGCCGGTGGCCGGGCTGTCCGAGTTCGCGGTGCCGCTGGCGCTGGCCCCGCTGGTCGTGGCGTCGCTCATGGAGAAGCGGCCGGCGCTCGTGTTCACGCTCATGCTCTCGGTGCTGGTCATGGCGGTGGCCGAGCTGCGCGCACCGTTCGTCGCGGTGGCGATGATGGGCGGTGTCACCGCGGTGTACTCGGTGCAGCGCCTGCGTCATCGCTGGCACTTCGTGCGCGCGTTCTTCGCGATCTCGCTCGCAAACATGGCGGCGATCCTCGCCTGGGACCTGGCGCGCAACACGCCCGTGACCGAGATGTTCCGCGACGGGCTGTGGGGTCTCCTGTCGGCGTTGTTCGCCACCGCCGTGGCCTTCGGCCTGCTGCCGCTCGTGGAGCAGGTGTTCCGGCTCACCAGCGACATCACGCTGCTCGAATTGTCGGACCTGAATCGCCCGCTGCTCCGCCGGATGCAGCTCGAGGCGCCCGGCACCTACCACCACAGCATGGTGGTCGGCTCGCTCGCCGAGGCTGCCGCCGAGGGCATCGGCGCCAACTCGCTGCTCGCGCGGGTGCAGGCCTACTACCACGACATCGGCAAGCTGGCGAAGCCGGAGTACTACGCCGAGAACGAACCGGCCAGCTCGCGCTCGCGCCACGAGAAGCTCACGCCGTCCATGAGCGCGCTGGTGGTCAAGTCCCACATCTCGGAGGGGCTCGAGCTGGCGAAGAAGGAACGGCTTCCGCGCGCCGTGCGCGACGCCATCCCCGAACACCACGGCACGATGGCGATGGCGTTCTTCTTCCACAAGGCGCTCGAGATCGATGCCACCGCGCGTCGCGAGGACTACAGCTACCCGGGCCCGCGCCCGAGGTCGAAGGAGACCGCCATCCTCATGCTGGCGGACGGCGTCGAGGGCGCCTCGCGCGCGCTGGCCGAGCCGACGCCGAGCCGCATTCGCGGCCTGGTTCAGCGGATCATCGAGGAGCGCGTGCGTGACGGGCAGCTGGACGAGTGCACGCTCACGCTCCAGGAGCTGGCGCGCATCCGGGAGTCGTTCATCCCGGTGCTGACCGCCATCTTCCACGTGCGCGCGCCGTACCCCGCCGCGCCCAAGCCGGTGGCGAAGCGCTCCGAGGACGACGCCCGCAAGGACGGCTGAAGCCGGCCCGGGCGCAGTACGAATTGCGCGGGCGTTTCGCGGCGATTGGGATAGGATGACGGCCACGTTGCGCCGCCAACCGTGGTCCCTCCACTCGGGAGAATTCGCCATGACTGCTCGCCAGACCCTGCGCCGCGCGCTGCGGCTCCTCTCGATCCTGCCGCTCTTCCTCGCCCTGCCCGCGTTCGCGGCCGAGGGCCTCAACCTCGCCTGGAACCACTGCCTCGGCGAGGGCACCGGTGTGCAGAACGTGACGTTCGCGTGCAATACCAACACCGGACTGCACGCGATGACCGGCTCGTTCGTGCTCGGCCATGACCTCGGCGCCGTGATCGGCGCCGAAGTCGTCCTCGACCTGGCATCGGCGAGCCCGACCCTGCCGGCGTGGTGGAGCTTCCTCAACGCCGGCACCTGCCGTCAGACCTCGATGGCGGCGAGTTTCATCCCGAACGCAACGGACGTGGTGTGCCAGGACTGGTCCGCGGGTCTGGCCGTGGGGGGGCTCGCGAGCTGGTGCACGATCGCCGGCGAGTGCGTCGACCATCCCACGACCCCGAACGTCGCGCGGGTGAAGGTGATCAGTGCGGTGCCTCAGGAGAACGCCAACGACCTCGCCGCGGGGGTCGAGTACTTCGACTTCAACCTGGCGATCAACAACGAGAAGACCGTGGGCGCCGGGAGCTGCGCCGGCTGCGAGACGCCCGTGTGCATCGTGCTCAACTCGATCCGCGTCGTTCCGAAGGGCGACGTCGGCTCGCGCACGCTCACCACGCCGACCGCTCCGGGGACCAACTTCGTCACCTGGCAGGGCGGGGGCGTGCCGGTGGTCGGGGGCGTCACGGGCTGTCCGGCCGTGACCGCCGCGCGCCGTTCGACGTGGGGCACCGTGAAGTCGCTCTACCGCTGACGGCGGGCGCTCAGCCGGACGGCTGCTTCTTCCCGAACTCGTCGTCGAGCGGGAGGCGCATGCCGACGAGAAAGCTCGGCACGGTGGCGAGGATGACCCACACGAAGAAGTGCCTGTAGCCGATGTGGTCCTCCAGCCAGCCGCTCCACATGCCGGGGAACATCAGTCCCATGGCCATGAACCCGGTGCAGATCGCGTAGTGCGCCGTACGGTGCTCGCCGCGTGCCACGCGCATCATGTAGAGAAGCAGCGCAGTGAAACCGAAGCCGTATCCGAACTGCTCGAGTATGACCGCGACCTGGACGATCCACGGATTCGTCGGCTGCGCGTAGGCCAGGAAGATGAACACGGCGTCGGGCACGTGGATCGCGAGCAGCATCGGCCATAGCCACTTCTTGAGTCCGTCGCGCGCGGCCACGACGCCGCCGGCGATGCCCCCGAGCGTCAGCGCCAACACGCCAAACGTGCCGTAGATGAGTCCGAACTGCGACGTCGTCAGCCCGAGGCCCCCCCGGGTGCGCGGGTCCAGAAGGAACGGCGCCACCATCTTCACGAGCTGCGCCTCGCCGAGCCGGTAGAGCAGGATGAACGCCACGGCGGGAACGATGCCCGGCTTGCGGAAGAACGAGCCGAACGTGGCGAAGAACTCGCGGACGAATGCGGGGAATTGACTCACCTTGCCCGGGCGATCCGAAGCGGGTCGCGGCAGCACCCAGGCGTGCCAGAGGCCGAAGGCGAAGAACAGCACCGCGAGGAGCAGCATGGCCGTCGTCCAGGCCTGGGCCGTGCCGGATCGCTTTTCGATCGCTCCCGCCAGCAGCACGAGCGGTCCCTGCCCGGCGAGCACCGCCGCGCGATAGAACGTGTTGCGCACTCCGATGAAGAGCGACTGCTGCCGCTCGTCGGTGCCGAGCATGTAGAAGCCGTCCGCGGCGATGTCGTGGGTGGCGGAGCTGAACGCCATGAACCAGAACAAGACCAACGTCCAGGTGAGGCGTTGCGGCTGCGGAATGGCCACGGCGACGCCGAAGAGCGCGAAGCCGATCGCGAGCTGGAGGAGCCAGATCCAGCGCCGGCGGGTGCCGAGCAGATCCACGAGCGGCGACCAGAACGGCTTGATCACCCACGGCAGGTAGAGCCAGCTCGTGTAGAGCGCGATGTCGGTGTTGGAGATGCCGAAGCGCTTGTACATGATGACCGACACGGTCGCGGCGACAACGTTCGGGAGGCCCTCGGCGAAGTAGAGCGTCGGGATCCAGGCCCAGAGCGCGCGCGATCTCGCGGGTGCCTCGCTCATCGGTCGCCACCTCCCTGTGGGACAACGGCCGCCTCGGACATCCCCCCGCCCCACGCGGACAACCGGCCCGCGGGCGGGAGAGCGCCCGCTCGCGAGCATGGCACATGGAGGCGTCGCCTGCCGTGTCCCGGTTATCGGCCCGCCGGGACGTCCGCCTGAGGCGCGTGCGGCGGCGCGGCCCGCGCCAGTGAATCGCGCAGCGCCCTGGCGCGCGCGGGCTCGCCGGTGCGCGCGAGCGCTTCGGCGTACTCCGCGACGAGCCCCGAGTCGAACCGGTGGCGCGGACCCGCCGCCGCCGCCGTCCGCTCGAACGCGGCGCGGGCGCCCGGCCAGTCGCCGAGCGTGCGACAGGCCTCGACCATGATGAGACACGCCCACTCCGAACCGGGATCGATCGCGATCGCGGCGCGCATCAGCCGCCGCGCGGGCTCCGGCCGGGACAGCTCGGCGAGGTTGAACGCCAGGTCCTGGGCGAAGAACGCGATCTGCGAATGATAGAGCTCGCGCAGGCCCAGCACCCACGGCTCCGGCGCGCCGTCCGCGCCCGTCACCTGCGTCCGCGCGGGCGAGCCGGGAGAGAGGAGCGCACCGGCGCGCACGCGGTAGTCGAGCGGCACGTGCTCCGTCCACCACCAGAGGTCGAGCGAATCCGCCGCCCCGGGACGCATCCCCCGGAGCCGGTAGATCACGATGCCGGGCCCGCTCACGCCCGGCCGCGAGTCGAATCGCGCCGCCACGGCCGCGGTCGAGTCCAGCTTGTCGTAGAACGCGCACGGCACCGCGTAGCGCGCCCGGTCCGCGGTGAAACGCGCGCGCATGGCGCTGCTCGTGATCACGTAGTCCACGCCCGCGAGGAGGCGCGGGTCGTAGAGGACGGCGTTGAAGTCGGAGGCATGCGGGAACACCGGGACGTCGACGACCGGCCCGCCGGCCGGCCGCAGTACCACCGTGCACGTCCCGGCCACGAGCGCGGGAATGCGGACGAGGGAGAACCACGGCCGGCCGAGGTAACGCGAGCGCATCGCGGGACTCGCGCGCGACAAGAGTCGCGACTCCGCGGCCAGCGCCGCCGCCTGCCGGGTGAGGAGCGGCGGGCCGTAGCTCTCGGTGAGGATGAGCGAATCGTGGTCCAGGTGGCTCGTGCACCACTCCAGCGCCTGGCGCTGCGTGCTCACCCCCGTGTCCGCGGCGAGCGCGAGTGCTCGGGCCAGCGACGGCACGCCGATCGCGAGCACGAGGACCGCGCCGCCGAACACCCGGCGCCGTCCCGAGAGACGCGACGCGGCGGACGTGACCGCGAGCCCGGTGGAGAGCGCGGCCGCCGGGAGCGCGCCCAGCAGGTAGCGCTCGAAGCGGAGCGGCGAGAGCGCGACCGGGAGGAAGAACGCCGCGCCCGCCAGCACGGTTGCGGTCGCCCCCGGGAGATGCCGGTCGCGCGAGAGCGCGAGCACGAGTCCCGCGAGCGCCAGCACGGCCGCGACCGGCCCCAGGTCGCGTGCGAGCGTCGCGAGCGTGTGCCAGCCGCTCGGTGCACCGCTCGCGCCGAGCAGGCCCTCGCTCGCCAGCACGCGGTCGAAACCGACGTCGCGGAGGAACTGCGTGCGATCGAGGAGGACGAACGGGCTGCTCGCGAGAAACACCCCTCCGGCGGTGAGCAATGCGATCGGCCCCACGCGCAGGAGGCCGCGGATGCCATGCGCGGCCGCGAGCGTCCACGCGAGCGGCAGGAGCAGCACGACCGCCGGATACTTGGCACCGATGGAGAGCCCCGTCAGCGCGGAGACGAACAGCAGCGGGGCGATCCCCGACCCGGCGCGGTAGCGCTGCATGCGCTCGAGCGCCGCGAGCGCCAGCACCAGCATGATCGGATCGGAGTAAATGGCGCGCGACGTGGCGATCATGATCGGGGAGCAGGCGAGGAGGAGCGCCGCGACGAGCCCGGCGCCGCGCCGCATGCGCTCACCCATGCGGGCCACCAGCACCAGGCTCACCGCGTCGGCGGCGATGCCGAGCGAGCGCGCGAGCAGCACCATGGGCGTGGGGTCGATCTGGAACGCGAGATGATAGTCGGCGGGGCCCGCGTAGCGTCCCGTCCAGCGGCCGACCGTCGCGTGCAGCATCTGGAGCGCGAGATGGAGGTAGATCGTCAGGGAGGGATAGATGAAGTGGTGCGGATTCCAGTCCACCGCGCCGTCGGGCCGTGCCCACATCGCGAGCGCCCAGCGGAACGGCACCGCCTCCTCGACGAAGTCGGGGAGGCCCTGCCGCATGCCGGCCACGCGGAGCGCCACGCCGAGCACGACGATCGCGGCAATGGCGACGGAGGCGGGCATGGGCCACGCGGAGCGCGCGGATGGCGCCGCCATCGCCGCGGGCGCGGCCGCGGGCGCCGTGGGCCTTCCGCTCGAGGGCATGGAGACGACCGTAGCAACCGGCGCTCTTCGCCGGCAACCGGCGGCGTGCGCGACCCAGGTGAACGAATCGCCCCGACCCGGTTCCGCATCGATGCGTTGCACCGCGCCGAGGCTCCCTGCGACAATCCCTCCCCATGCCCGTCACCGTCACCGCCCCGCGCGGGCTCCACCGCCTCGCGCCTTCGTTGCGCACGCTGGTCACGGCCGTGCTGCGCGCGGAGGGCCGCCGCGCCGGCGAGATCGCGGTGGTGCTCTCCGACGATGCGCTGCTGCGGCGGATCAACCACGACTGGCGCGGCATCGACCGCGCGACCGACGTCCTGAGCTTCGCCTACGACGAGCGCGAGCCCGACGCCGCGACGCTTGCGGTGCGCGGCGATCTCGTCGTGTCGCTCGACCGCGTGCACGAGCAGGCCCGCCGCTACCGGGTCACGCCCGGCGCCGAGCTCGCGCGCCTCGTCGTGCATGGCGTGCTGCACCTGTGCGGCCACGACCACGCGGAGGGGCCGGAGCGGAAGCGCATGCGTGCGCGCGAGGCGTCCGCGCTCCGCTCCGCACGCGGCACGGTGCGCGCACTCGCCCGGGCATTCGCCGAACCGCCGGCGCGGGTGCGCGCATGAGCCGCGTGCCGGCCCGCTGCTGCATCGTGCTGCTGCTCGCGGCCGCACCCGCGCACGCGGCGTGCCCGCCGCCCGAGTTGCTGCTGCAGGGTGTCAACGCAGCGACGCGGATCCAGGTGGAGCAGCTGGGCGCGGAGGCCACGCGCGTGGACACGCCGCTCGCGCACGTGCCCGGTCGCACGCTCGGTTACGAAGTCCAGGGCGTGTTCCGGGTCTCCGGCGCGGTGGCCGATGCGCTGCAACGCGCGTTCGGCCGGCACGACTCGTACGCCTGCGGCGCGGACCAGCCCCGTGCGGCGTTCCGCGCCCCCGGTGCACTCCAGATCGGACTCCTGTTCGCCTCGCACGCCGGCGCGGTCTCGGTGGTGCTGCACCTGCCGGAAGGACGGGCCGAGTTCCAGCCCGAGGGCGGCGCTCGCACGAGCGCACCGCTGTCGCGGGCGGGGCAGCGACGCTGGGAGGAGGCGCTCGCGCTGCTCTCGCGCCAGACGCATTCGAGCGCGGACGAGTTCTACGAACAGATGCTGCCGCCGGCGGCGGTCCCGCCCGGACCCCGCGACTCGGTGATCGCTCCCGATTCCTCATCCCAGCCGCCGGGCGATGCGCCGCGCGCGCCGCGTGACGAGGCGCACGCGCCCCGCTAGAGTCGCCGGTCATGACCGCACCGCAGCCGGCCGCAGCCAGCCAACCGTCGTTCCTCGGACGCCTCCGCACCTGGCTCCTCACCGGGATCCTCGTGCTGGCGCCGTCCGCGATCACCATGTGGGTGTTGTTCCGCCTGCTCAACTGGGTGGACAACCTGCTCGGCCGCTACCTGCGGTTCGCCGCGCTCGACTACCACCGCATCCCGGGCCTCGGGCTCGCCGCGACGCTGCTGCTCCTGCTCATCGTCGGCTTCATCGCGGCGCAGGTGGGCCAGGGCCCGGTGGCGCGCCTGTGGGACCGGCTGCTGCTCCGCATCCCGGGCGTGGGCATCGTGTACGGGTCCACCAAGTCGCTGGGCGAGGCGCTCCTCAACCAGAAGGAGGAGACGTTCCGGAAGGTGGTGCTCGTGCAATGGCCGCACCCCGGCATCTGGCGCGTGGGCTTCCTCACCGGTCATGTTTCGCAGGACGTGAAGGACCGCATCGGGCAGGACGTTTCGTGCGTCTTCGTGCCGCACACTCCGAATCCCGCATCGGGATTCGTGCACTACGTTCCGAAACGGGACCTGCTCGAGCTCAACTGGTCCGTGGAGGACGGGCTCAAGGTGATCGTGTCCGGCGGCGTCGTGCAGCCCGGGATGGAGCCGCCGACGCTCAGCGGCCCGCACTGACGCGCGGCAGGGTCTAGACTCTCCGCTCGCGGCTCCGCCCGCGGCACCCCCATGGCCATCGTCACCACCGAAGGCATCGTCCTCAAGACCCACGCGCTCGGCGACACGAGCCGCATCGTGACGGCCTACACGCGCGACCACGGCTTGCGGAAGTTCGTCGCCAAGGGGGCGCGGAAGCTCCCGAGCCGGTTCGGGTACGCGCTCGAACCGCTGTCACGCTCGCGTTTCGTCTTCTACCTCAAGCCCGACCGCGACCTGCACCTCCTGTCCAAGGCCGAGGTGCTGGATGCGCTGGGATCCCGGATCAGCGACCTCGCGCGCCTGGCGCACGCACAGGCCGCGCTCGAGATCGTGGACCGCCTGGTGTGGGGCGAGGAACCGCACCCGCGGTTGTTCGCGCTGCTCGTGCAGGCACTCGACGGCTGCGCGCGCGCGCCGATTGGGGCACTGCCGGCGGTGACGCTGGCGTTCCAGCTGCAGCTCGCGAGCGAGCTGGGCTACCGCCCGCGGCTCGACCAGTGCGCGGTGGACGGGCGCGCGGTGTCGCAGCGGCGTGCGTTCTCTCCCTCGCGCGGCGGGCTCCTGTGCGACGCGTGCGCGTCGCGCGAGGCGGGTGTCGTCTACCTGAGCCCGGACGCACTGGCGTCGCTGTCGCTGCTGCTCTCCCGGCCGATTCTCGAGGCGGGCGACTACGTCGAGCTGCCCCGCTCGGGGGAGCTGCTGCGGGTGATCGAGGAGTTCTTCCGCACCCACTTCCAGCGCTTCCACGGGCTCCGCTCGCTGGAGGTGCTGCGCGGGCTCGAGGCGCCGGGCACGTCGCCGCGCGAGGGCGACTAGCTGTGCCTGAGAATGCCCGATTGCTGCGTTGCGAGCCCGGCTCCTCGCTCCAACCTGGCCTGAAGGCCACGATTCCGCTCGTCACTCGGTCTCGACGCCTTGCACTCGGGCATTCTCAGGCACAGCCTCGGGACTCGCCGGCCCAGACGCGGCCCCGCTCGACTGGCGAGCCCCACTCGCCCCGCTTACACTCGCGCGCTCGCTCCACTCGCACCCCATCCCGGAGTCCCGCCATGCCCGCGTCCGCGTCGAAACGGTCGCTGCAGCAGATGATCCTCGCGCTCGAGTCGTTCTGGGCGGAGCGCGGCTGCGTCATCCAGCAGCCGTATCCCGGCGAGGTGGGAGCGGGCACGTTCAACCCGGCCACGTTCCTGCGCTCGCTCGGGCCCGAGCCGTGGCGTGTGGCCTACGTCGAGCCGTCCCGCCGTCCGAAGGACGGACGCTACGGCGAGAACCCGAACCGGTTCCAGCAGTTCTTCCAGTACCAGGTCCTGCTCAAGCCGGCGCCGAGTGACGTGGTGAACGCCTACTTCCAGTCCCTCGCCGCCATGGGGCTCGACCCGTTGAAGCACGACCTCCGCCTCATCGAGGACGACTGGGAAGGTCCCACGCTCGGCGCCGCCGGGCTCGGCTGGCAGGTGTGGTGCGACGGCACGGAGATCTCGCAGTTCACGTACTTCCAGCAGTGCGGCGGCCTCGACCTGCCGGTGGTGTCCGCCGAGCTCACCTACGGGCTCGACCGCATCGGCATGATGCTCCAGGGGACCGACCGCGTGCAGGACCTGGAGTGGGCGCCCGGCATCAGCTGGGGCGACCTCTGGCAGCGGAACGAATGGGAATGGTCGCACTACAACTTCGAGCAGGCGCCGGTGCCGGAATTGCTCGAGATGTTCCGGATCTGGGAGGCCGAGGCCGCCCGCCTCCTGGATCTCAAGCTCGTGAATCCCGGCTACGACGCGGTCATCAAGTGCTCGCACCTGTTCAACCTGCTCGACGCGCGTGGCGCCATCTCGGTGAGCGAGCGCGTGGGCTTCATCGGCCGCGTCCGGAAGCTCGCGCGCCGCGCGGCGCAGGCCTACGCCGATCTGCGTGGCGAGCTCGGCTACCCGCTCATCAAGGACGAGACCGAGCGTGCGCGCTGGCTGGCGCTGCGCGATGCCGCGAATGCGAAGACCGCGGCGAAGAATGCGGCAAAGGCGCCCGCGAAGGCCCCCGACGGGGCGCCCGCGAACGCCCCGGCGGCATCGCCGGCAAGCGCCACACCCGTGTCGCGGACCGGCGGCTGAGAATGTCGCGCGAGCTGTTGTTCGAGATCGGGGTCGAGGAGCTGCCCGCCGGCTACGTCCCGCCGGCGCTGGAGCAGCTGGAGCGCGGGGTGCGCGAGGGCCTCGGCTCGCTGCGGCTCCCGTTCGGCGGCGTGCTCACTTACGGCACGCCACGGCGGCTCACGGTGCTCGTGCATCGCGTGGCGGCCCGGCAGGCCGACCTGGACGAGGAGGCCATGGGCCCCGCCGCGAGAGTGGCATTCGACGCGGAGGGCCGGCCGACACGGGCGCTGCTCGGCTTCTGCGCGGGCAAGGGGGTCGAGGCCTCGGCCGTCCGCCGAGTCGAGACGCCGAAGGGCGAGTACGTGGCCGTGACCGTGCACCACGCCGGAAGGCCCGCGGCCGAGGTGCTTCCCGGCGTGCTCGCCGGCGTCGCGCGCGCGCTCCAGTTCCCGAAGGCGATGCGCTGGGACGCGGGCGACTACCGCTTCGGCCGCCCGGTGCGCTGGCTGCTCGCGCTGCTCGGAGGCGACGTGCTGCCGGTCGCCGCGTTCGGCCTCGAGGCCGGCCGCAGCACGTTCGGGCACCGCTTCCTCCACCCGGACACGCTCAAGGTGAAGGACCCCGCCGCCTACCTGGACTCGCTGCGCGCCGCCCGCGTCGTGGCGGATCCGAACGAGCGCCGGCGCCTCGTGATCGAGCAGGTCACCGCCGCCGCCACGGAGCGGGGTGGCCGCGTGGTGGCGGACGACGAACTCACCGACATCGTGAACTACCTGGTCGAGTGGCCCACCGCGATCGCTGGCGGCTTCGGCGAGCGCTACCTGGACCTCCCGCGCGAGGTCATCGTGACCGCGCTGCGCGAGCACCAGCGGTTCTTCGCAGTGGAGCGTGCCGACGGCTCGCTCCTGCCCTGCTTCATCACGGTGCGGAACGGGGACGGGAAGGGGCTCGACACCGTGCGGAAGGGCAACGAGGACGTGCTCGTGGCGCGCCTCGACGACGCGCGCTTCTACTGGGACACGGACCTGAAGCACAAGCCGGCCGAGCTGGTCGAGAAGCTCTCGGGCGTGGTGTGGATGGAAGGCCTCGGCAGCCTGCGCGACAAGGCCGCGCGCCTCGAGTCGCTGGCCGGCTGGCTGGGAGACCGGCTCGATCGCTCCGCACGCGAGGCGGCGGTTCGCGCCGCGCTCCTGTGCAAGACGGATCTGCTGGGTGAAATGATCGGCAGCGGCAAGGAGTACGCGAGCCTCGAGGGCATCATGGGCGGGCACTACGCGCGCCGTGCCGGCGAGAGCGACGCGGTTGCGACCGCGATCTCCGAGCACTACCTGCCGCGCGGCGCCGGCGACGAGCCGCCGTTCTCGGCCGCGGGAGCGCTGCTCGCGCTCGCGGACAAGCTCGACCACGCCGCGGGCGCGTTCGTGGCGGGCAAGGCCCCGAGCGGCTCCGAGGACCCCTACGGTGTGCGCCGCGCCGCCAACGGCGCCCTCCGCATCGTGATCGAGCGCGGCTGGTCGCTCGACCTGCGCGCCACCGCCATGGAGGTGACGCGTCCCTGGTTCGCCGCCGACCCGGACCTGTCCCAGGCGGAGATCATGAAGCGGCTGGGCGAGTTCCTGCGGTCCCGCGTGGACACCGCGCTCGAGGACCGCGGGCTCGCGTACGACATCCGCGAGGCCGCACTCGAGGCGCGCATCCTCATGGAGGGCGCGGCGCGCCCGGGCTGGTGCGATGCGACCGACGTGCTCGCGCGCGCGCGCGCGCTCGAGGGATTCCGGGACGACCCGCGTTTCTCGCCCCTGGTGATCCTGTTCAAGCGCGTCGCCAACATCCTCAAGGCCGCGACCGAACCGCTGCCGCCGGCGCTCGACACCGTGCGTCTCGCCGACGCGCACGAACAGGCGCTGCTCGCCGCCACCGAGCTGGCGCGCGCGCGGACGACGGGAAGCTGGGAGAAGCGCGATTACGCCGCGATACTTCCGGAATTGCTCGGCATGGGTGACGCGATCCATGGCTTCTTCGACCACGTCATGGTGAACGTGGACGATACGACCGTGCGCCTCAACCGGCTGCGGCTCCTGGCCGACGTGCGCGATCTGTTCCTGCGCGGGTGGGACCTGTCGAAGGTGGTTGTGGAGGGCGAGAAGGGGCAGTAGCCGCCGGCACGGCCCGTCAATCGATCCGCACGAGCCGTTGCGTGACCGCACGGCCCGCCGCGGAGAGCCGCAGCGTGTAGACACCGGGCGCGAGCCGCGCCGCTTCGTCCAGCTGCAGCGTCTGCGGGCCGCCGCTCCCGAACAGGGCCTGGACCAGCACGCGGCGGCCGGCGGCGTCGTAGAGGTCGAGGCGTGCCGGTCCCGCCGGGGCGCTGAATCGCAGGGTCAACCGGCCGCCGCGCACCGGGTTCGGCGCGGGGGGAGCCAGCGACAGCGATCCGAGCGGCGGACGCGGCCCAACGCCCAGTCCCCCGGCGGGGAGCAACGCATGCAGGACGCCGTCCGACAGCCACACGAATATCGGCGTCGTCGTTTCCGGGTCGAGCCATCCGACCGGATCTTCGGGGGCCGGCGTGGTGGCGAACGGCACGCCGAGCGGCGGCTGGCCCGCCAGGGGCGCTCCCGCACCATCCACGTCCAGCGTGTAGAGATCATCCTGTCCGGCATTGTCGAGCGACCACGCCAGGCGCTGCCCGCCCGCACCGTCCGTGGCCGCCCTCGTGTCGAGCGGCGGTGTGGTCGGCGTGAGGAGGACACGGCCATCGGTCTCGGGCCACACCCGCGTGCCCGTGGCGCTCAGGCGCGAGCAGCGCACGTCAGTCTCGCCCCAGGTCACGAACAGGCTTCCGGAGCTCGCGGGCACGAGGTCGGCCCGCGCCGGCGCCACCGTGGCGACCAGAGTGCCGGTCGAGCCCCACACGAAACTGGCGTCCAGCCCGACGTGCTGCGCCATGAGATTGCTGGAGCCGAAGATGTCGCGCCATGCCAGCCACAGCCCGCCGCCCGGGGCGTGGCCCGAGCCGACGATGCGGATGCCGTTGGTGGCCGGTGTGATTCGTATGCCGTTGGTCGTCCAGGGTGCGGGTGCGACGCCGGAGGGCAGGAGTCGCATGCAGTAGAGCGGCAGAGCGGACGACGTGGGTAGTCGGGAGTCTGCCCACACGACGAAGGCGCCGCCGGCGCCGTCCTCGTGGATCGCGCGCAACCGCTGGATCCCCACGACGGCACATACGCTCTGGCCGGTCGGCGAACCGTTCGGCACCCAGAGCGGATTTCCGAGGTTGTCGTAGTGCTGGGCCACGATGTCCGGGTTGGTGGGGGCCGTGAGCTCCTCCCATGCCACGTACGCCCCGCCCGACCCGTCGCCGATCACCATCGCCGCGGTGGCGATCGAGGAGATGACGAGCCCGGTGTCGGGATACTGATTGCGGCCCTCCGGGTCGAGATGCTGGGCACGGAGCGCCACGAACTGGGAGGTGGAGTCGAGCGCGTTGGTCCCGAACCACACGACGATCGCGCCCCCGAGCCCGTCCCGCACCGCGGACATCGCGTTCACCAGCGTGCCGCTGTTCGCGATCGAGCGCGCCCCCGGACCGAATCCCGCGGCGTAGGCGCCGTTCGCGAGGACGTGCTGCGCGTAGAGCGCCGATCCCGCCTGGGCCTCCTGGAAGATGGCCCACACACCGCCATGGCCGTCGTCGAAGCTCTGGTAGCCGACGGGCGTCGTGAGAACCGGTGCCGGCGACAGGACCGTGTCCATCTGCGCGGCCGCTGGCCCTGCAATTCCAAGGATGGCGAGCAATAGGTGTGGGAGCGTGCGACGCACGAGGGGGACCTCCGAGTGTGGGATTCTGCCGTGCCCGGGCGTTGGACTCCAGCGAGAATCGCGTCGCCGGTGCGGTCCGGCCGTGGAATTCCTGCTGGCCGGGTTGTGAGGAGCCGGGTGGAACCCGGGTTCCGCACCGGGCGCACGCGGTGCGGGGCGAAGGATCCGTGGCGGAGTGTGTGCCGGCTTGCCGGGGTCGAGCGCGGGCGGCTATGGTGCCCGCCGTTCTGCGTCCAGGTTGCACCACGCCCCCGGGAGGGACCGATGGCGCTTCGCGAGAAGGCCGAGATCGTCGATGCCGACGGCCTCCGGCGCATCATCACGCGCATCGCGCACGAGATCGTCGAGCGAAACAAGGGCGTGGACGAGCTGGTCCTGGTGGGCATCCGCCGCCGCGGAGTGCCGCTCGCAAGCCGCATTGCGGAAAAGATCAAGGAATTCGAGGGACGCGCTCCGGCAGAGGGCAGCCTCGACATCACGCTCTACCGCGACGACCTGTCCACGGTGGCGAGCCATCCCGTGGTGGGCACGACCGAGATCCCGGTGGACATCAACGGCAAGGTCGCGGTGCTGATCGACGACGTGCTCTACACGGGCCGCACGGTGCGCGCGGCGATGGATGCGCTCATCGACTTCGGGCGGCCGCGCGCGATCCAGCTGGCGGTCGTGATCGATCGCGGGCACCGGGAGCTGCCGATCCGCGCCGACTTCGTGGGCAAGAACGTCCCGACGTCGAAGCGTGAGGTCATCGGCGTGAAGCTGCTCGAGATCGATGGCGTGGACAGCGTCGTGATCAAGGAAGCGGACGAGTAACGCTCGGTTCGGGTGCCTTCGCGAGCACCTGCTGGTACCGCGGGGCGTCGAGGCCTGACCATCTGACCTCGATGGCTGTGGCGACTGCCCACACCTGCTGGTACCGCGGG
>CAYSWZ010000175.1:0-11877 GCA_964434945.1 uncultured bacterium
GCGGCGTAGCGGCCTTCCCGCGCCGTGCAGGCCGAAGCACCGAATCGTGTCGCCACTTGATCGTGGTACTCGAGATCCCCGAGCCCGCCACGCGGGCCGAACTCCCCGGTCGTCGGCATCCACCACGTGCTGGCGCTGTACGAGAAGTCCCGATTGTCCTGCGCCGCAGTGATGCCAAGCTGACTGAGGCTTCGGTTGATCGAGGCCGTGTAGTACCAGCGATCGATGGGCTGTCCGGTGACCCAGAATGCCGAGGCGAACCCGCCGCGCAGGGATTCCTCCATCATCTGGCGGTCGCTTCCCGCCCAGAACGGCCAAGAGCCCTGGAGTGAGCGGTTCGTGAGGTTCGGTCCGATTCCGACTCCGAACGTGAACGCCTGCGATGCACGGAACTGAAGATTGCCAAACAGAAGCGTCTGCTCTGTGGAGCCAAGCGACCACAGCGAGATGTTGTAGCGGAACCGCGGCTCATAGAAGAAGCCCGTGAGCCAGGCGAACGTGCGATGCCAGTTGATGTCGTTCTTGGCGCCCACCGGGCGGACGCGGCCGAGGTGATCGGTGAACGTCTGGTTGGCGGGAAACTGGCTCAGCGACCGGAACAGTCCGTACACGCTGATGTTGAGGCTCCCCCGTTCCGTCTTGACGAGGTCGAATCCGCGCGCCGGGGTGAACTCGCCGGAAGTCATGTTGGCGTAACTGCTCTTCGGCACGGTCCCCGTGGTGTCCGGCGAAGAACCCGCCTCGTCCTGGGCTCGAGCCGCCATCGGCATGGTCAGGAAAGTGACCATCAAGAGCCACGCCGCGCTTCGAAGCAGGTCCGCGAAAAGTCGTAGCCGATTCGAGATCATCTGTCGTTCCTCAATCCCGCCCGGTGGCTAGTGGACACGCCACGCGCTGTTCGCGCGGCGACGAACAGGGCGTGGCGTGCGAGGTGGAAGCGCTACTTCTTCTTGCTCTTGGTGGCAGGCGCCTTCGCCACGGGCTTCGGCGCGAGGGGGTTGGCGTTGAGCATGTTGGAGATCTCGGCGATCGTCTTCTGGGCCTTGACGCTGTTGCCGGCGGCATCCAGCGGCGGCGAGATCACGGCGATGCCGAACTTGCCCGGCGAGACCGCGAGGATGCCCCCTCCCACGCCGCTCTTCGCCGGAAGGCCGGTCGTGAAGAGCCACTTGCCGGAGTCGTCGTAGAGGCCGGCGGTGGACATCACGGCCAGAACCTTCGGCACGTTGGTCACGGTCATGCACTGCTTGCCGGTCACCGGGTTGACCCCGCCGTTCGCCAGTGTCGCGGCCATCGTCGCCAGGTCCTTCGCGTTGACGTTCACCGAGCACTGCTCGGTGTAGATGTCGCACGCCTGGAGCGGGTTTTCCTTGATGTGGCCGTACGCGTACATGAGCATCGCGATCGCCTGGTTCCGCTGATTCGTCTCGGACTCGGACTTGAACACTTCCTGGTTCACCGTCAACGGACGCCCGGCGAAGTCGCTGTAGGTGCTGAGGATCTTGTTCCAGACCTCGTCGCGGGTGGCCCCGCTCACCATGCTGGTGGCCGCGATCGCGCCCGGGTTGACCATGGGGTTCATCTCGGCACCCTTGTACTGCTCCACCGCGTTGATCGAGTTGAACGCCTGTCCCGTGGCATCCACGCCCATGTTGTTCACGATCGCCATCGGGCCCTGCTCCTCGATCACCCTGGCCATCGTGAACACCTTGGAGATCGACTGGATCGACACCTCCGAGGTCACGTCGCCGGCCGTGTAGACCCGGCCATCCACGGTCACGAGCGCGATGCCGTAGATGTTGGGATCCACCTTCGCGAGGGCGGGGATGTAGTCGGCGTTCTTGCCTTCCTGGAGGCCCTGGAACTTCGCCTGGGCCGCCTTGAGCGCGGCATCGATGTCGGCTGCGGGCTGCGCCCATGCGATCGAGCTGCCGGCGATCCCAAACGTAAGGATCAAGGCGCCCGCGAGGCGCGTACAGGTACTCGTGCGAAGTTTCATCAACTTACCCCCCTGACTCTGGTTTGAAGCTGTGCTCAATTGCGAACGGGTATCTCGGGTCGTCGGAGGTGAGTCCGTCTCGTCAACTCCGTTCTGGCCGGGCGGTTGCGGGCCTGCCGATGGGATCCGGATCGGCGCGCGGCACGGTCGGGTCAAACTCTCGCCCGGGACGGTGGACCCTAACACCTTGGGCCACCGGGATGCATATACTCCCGGCGCTCGGAGCCCTGAAGTATTCGAAGGGCGCAGGCGGGCGGAGTTACTGAACCTCGTGAACAGGGCTGGACCAAGCCCCTATCGCTACATGCCTTAGCGGACGGCGCACGGTGGGCGAACGCGCTCGATCGCGCTGGAGGATGGACATGCGCTGTGAAGGACGTTTCTGGAGGACGACGATCTCCGACCTGCTTCGCATCGTCGGCGCGGCCGCGACCTCGGCAGTCTTCCTCCCGTTCATGGGATGCGGGGGCCAGGCCGGCACGGTGGCCGTCCCCGAGTACGTGCCGGAGGCTCGCGAGGTCACGATCACCACGGTGCCCGTCCTCGTTCACGAGCAGGAACACCTGTTTCCATTTCTCCACGAGGCGTTCGCGAAGGGCGGAGTGCTCGAAGGCCGCGAGGTGTACGCGTTCGTCCCGAGCACGATCACGGTGATCGAGGGCGACACGCTTCACCTCACGGTGATCAACCCGGAAGACGACGATCACACGCTCGTCCTGCCTGGGCTGTCGATGAAGTTGCCTGCGCGGCGGACGACCCGGGCAAGCTACGTTGCCCGGACGGCCGGCATCTACGCATTCACCTGCAACCTGCCCGAGCACATGCCCATGATGTGGGGGCAACTCGTTGTCCTTGCGCCCGGGGCGGTTCGCCACACACCGAACCCGACCGCGCCGCACTGACTCTGCCCATCCGCCGCGAATGCGCCAGTCCAGGAATCCGGTCACCTGTGGGCTTGGTCCACGCTCGTCAGGTATTGCGTGAGCGGCTCCCAGTAGTTGGAGTCCCATCCCTCGGCGAGATGCTCGGCTTCGCCGGGCGGAAAGCCCGTGTGATCGAACACGAGTTTCGTCCCGGTTCCGTCATCGGAAAGTGCGTACATCGCGATCGAGCAGATACCCGGATCCCAATTGGCCACGCGCCAGGCCTGGACGATACGTTCGGACGGCACGAGTTCGATGAATCGTCCGTGGATGTGCCCGCCGAACAGCGTGAACGTGCCGCCCGGTTCGTTGTGGATCGCCGTCGGGCTCGTTCCCAGCTTCATGCCGGATCGCATCGCCGCACTCAGCCGAACGACGTGATCGAATTGCGCGGAGATCGTCAGCGCGTCGTACACGCGTCGCCGGCTTGCTGCGAAGCTGCGCTCCTGGTGGATCGACTCCGCCGTTCGCTCGACCCCGGCGGTCGTGTCGGCCCACGCACCGCTCGCGCCCAGGGCGACTCCCGCCAGCGCGATCGCACTGCCCGCGAGGAAGCGACGCCGATCGAGCGCCGCCAGGCAACTCGAGTCCATATCCAAGTTCATACGCTCCTCCGGCGATGCGCCAGCCGTGCCCCTGGGAACGAGAGACGGTTCCTCACCTTTCTCATGGAAGGTTCGTCGAAGGGTCGTCCGCCGATGGGCCGTACACGGCCGGCACCTTGCCACCGGCGAGACGGACGTAGACGGACAGTTGCCCGCGATGGTGGATCTGGTCGCACAGCATCATGAGGAAGAAGCGGTCGGCCCGGAACGAAATCTTGTTGAAGACGACCTCCTTCTCGAGCGCCGCGTCGGGCAGCTGCTCGAAACGACGGATCGCCGTTTCCGCCTCGCGACGGAAGTCATCGATGAGGTCCTGGAGCGTCTCCGGCTGGTAACCGGTGAACTTCGTCCGATCGACAGCGTCGCCGAAGACGTGCGCCGAAGTCAGGTACAGCTCGAAGACGAACGTCGACATGAGCTTGCGGACATCGCTCGAGCGCTCGTGCACGCGGAACGTTTCCCTGCCCTGGGGAAACGCCTGCATCATGGTGAGTGTGGTCGCGAACTCCTTCTTCGCGAGCTTCAGCAGTTCTTCCCTCGGGATCATGGCGGGTCCTGTCGTCGTGCCTTCGCGTGCGTGGTGACGGGGCGATCGGGTCGGATTCATTGGGCCAGGTTCTCAGTCTGGGCCAGGCTCCGGTTGCTGTCGAGGGCTGCGGATCGTGCCGTCCGGGACCCACCTCCCGCCGGACGGCCAGGCTCGCCGGGTCCCCCCGCCCTTTCCCCTTGCTTACCGAGGGGAGCACGCCATACTCTCCACTCGGTGACCGATATGAGAATGAGGTACGAGCAATGCTCTTCAACTTTGGCGGCAAGGAGCTGACATGGAAAGGCCCGCAATCGAAGCTTCGCCCCGAGCTCTCGCCAGAGTCGGTGGCGTGCTCTACCTGATCACGATCGTCATAGGCATCTTCAACGAAGCGTTCGTCAAGGGCAGGATCGAGGTGGCGGGGGATGCCATGGCGACCGCTGCCAACTTGAGGGCCATGGAGTCCCTGTGGCGCATCGGCATCGCGGGCCAGATCGTCATGACCATTTGCACCGTGGCCCTGACGCTGATCCTCTACGTCCTGCTGAGACCGGTCCGCAAGAACCTCGCTTTGCTTGCGACATTCTTCAGTCTGATCGCGACCGCGGCGGACGCCGCGCACCTGGTAGGGCTCGTCGAGGCATTGCTTCCGCTCGGCAGTGCCGCGTATCTCAAGGCATTTACGCCGGAACAACTCGCGGCCATGGCGAGCCTCGCGCTCAAGTCGCACGCCATTGGCTACGGCATTGGCCTCCTCCTCTTCGGTCCCTTCTTCCTGGTCAGCGGCTACCTGATCGTCAAGTCGACCTATTTCCCGAGGGCCATCGGCATCCTGTACCAGATCGGCGGCGTGGCCTATCTGGCGAATGGCTTCGTGGCCATCCTGGTCCCCACGTCGCAAGTCAGATGTTCACCCTCATCGTGCTTCCCGCCTTCGTTGGGGAGTCATCATTCTGTCTCTGGCTGCTCCTCAAGGGCGTGAACCAGGAGAAGTGGAGGGCGGGGGCAACCGCATAGCCCACTCGTGGCCGCAGGCGAATGCATCGTCTGTCCCCGGGGCTCGATCTGCTCATTCCAGCGAAGGCGTGGCAGAATGCGACCGACGAATGGCTCGACCGACCGTTCCGCGTCGAGGACTCCACGGTCCGGACGACGCTCGCCGGCATGGCCGGCGCGACACGAGAAAGGGCAAGTCGTGAACGAAAAGCAGTTGCGCACCACATTCTCCCATCCCACGCCGGAATTGCCGGTCGAGGACGTGGAGCGGGCCCAGCAGCACTATCGCGACGCGCTCGGATTCGAGATCGGTTGGCTCTATCCAAGCGGTGAACTCGGTGCCGTCTCCCGCGACGACTTTGCGATCTTCCTTCGCAAGAGAGGCCGTCCGTTCGAACCTGCCATTCACTGGGTCTTCGCCCCGGAACTCGACACGACCTACGAGGAGTTGCGCTCACGCGGTGCCCGAATCGTCGAGCCGCTCGAGAGGAAGCCCTGGGGTCTGCGCCAGTTCACGGTGGAAGATCTCGATGGAAACCGCTTCCATTTCCACTGCGACTGACGGGTCACGTCCGCCCCACCCCGTCTTCCGGACCCGGCGGGCAGCCATTCCCGCAGGCGCGCAAACTCGCGATACATCGTCCGCGCCACTTGGCCGATGACTGGGTGGTGTTCCGCCCGCCCGGCCCGCGCGCCGGGCCCGCGGACCGTCCGCGGATTCGAGCCGCCCGCTCAGGAGCCCCTGGGAGATCTTCATGGCCGGATGGAGGTCGGCGTTCGCCAACCGATCGGACGACGAGCGCGATCGAGCAGGGGATGGCGCCGAATGGGACATTCGGCCCGAGCCGCGCCGGGTCGTCGCCATCGGCGACCTTCATGGTGACCTCCGTGCGTTCGGCGCGATCGCCCGCGAGTGCGGACTCCTCGACGAGCGCGGGAGCTGGTGCGGCGGGGATACCCACCTCGTGCTGATGGGAGACCTCGTCGGCGGCACACGGTCACGGCTGCTTCTCCACGCCGTGATGCGGCTCGAACGCGAGGCCCGTCGGACCGGCGGCCGCGTCCACACGCTCCTCGGCAACCACGACCTCCTGCCGGTCGCGGGCCGGTTCGAGAGGTTGACGCGCACCGAGCGACGGCACTACCGGAAGGGCGACTTCCGGGGCGACGGCCCCTACGCCGAGTGGGTGCGCGGCCGGCCGACCATCATCAAGATCGGCGAGACGGTCTTCGTCCACGCCGGCCTCGACCGCTGGGCGCTGGACACGAACCCGGGCGAGGTGAACGCGCAGGTCCGCGCCTGGATCACCCACCACCAGGGCAAGGGCCCGAAGCCGCCCAAGGCGACGCGATGGGCTGTCGACGAGGACCGCGGGCCCCTGTGGACGCGCGCCTTCAGGGCTCGGCGTCGGAAGCCAAGGGACGCTCCCTCGACGAAGAAGATCCGCAACATCCTCGAGCGGCTCGGAGCCGAGCGGATCGTGCTCGGTCACTCGCCGACGAAGGACGGATCCATCGTCTTCAACCACCCGTACTATGGAGAGTCGGTCGTCCTCATCGACACGCGCATCTCCGATGACGAACGCGGCCGGCTCGGCGCGCTCGTTGTTGAGGACGGTGCGCTCCGGGCGATCTACGCCCGGGACCGTGCGGAGGGTGATGCGCTCTGCGACCGCGAAGCGAAAGCGGTGGCCCGGCCCGCGGGCCTCCTGGCTCGCGTGCGGGCCGCGATCGCGGGTGTATTCGGGAAGACGCGGTGAGGCGTCCCTCCGTTCACTTTCCCTCCGCCCCAGACGCTGCCTGAGACAGGCCGATCCGGAACGCCGCATTGGTGACGCCGTCCCACGGGCGATCGAGCGTGCGCCGGAGCTCGGCGATCCGGGCCTGCCGCAGCTCCCGGTACCGGCTCGTTGCCGCTGCGACCTCCCGGTGCACGTGCGCGCCGTTTCCGGCGAGGAAGTCGTTCACGAGGGCGATGGTCACGACGCAATCCTGAAGTTCGCCCAGGTGGTCCTGCAGCGCGACGATGGCCTTGATGGGTTTCTCCACGCAGGGGTCGAGAACTTCGCGGAAGAACTCGAGCAGGTATCGCAGGCGCTTGCCCTGGATCCGCACCGCATGAAGGGTCCCGTAGGACGCCCCCAGGAGCGCCCGGTCGAAGGAGACGAGCGCTCCATAGTGCGCCCATATTTCGTACGGCAGCACGTGCGCCACCAGCGTGGGACGCGGAGCGGGCTCGGCGCGCGCGCCGGCGCCGGGTGTGTCGAGGAAGGCGGTGTAGCGCTCCTTGAATACGGCGTGCGTCTCGCCCCCAAGGTATTCCACCATCCGGATGCGTGCGGCCTCGCGCTGCCGCATCCAGTCGTCGACGAGGCTCTGGAAGGCCACCGCCTCCGTTGCGGTCACGGCCGCCTGGTGGTCGCGCGCAGCCGCGAGCAGCACGTCGAGGTCGCGCACCTCACCCAGGCGACCACCCAGCGCGCGCAACCCCTCGCGCAGGGGGCGCAGCGCCTTCCGGCGGAAGTGTGCCTCGACGATACGCAACGCGGCGCGCTGTCGGCGGGTCGCGACGCGCATGTCGTGCAATTCCTCCGGATCGACCCCCGACTTCGTGCCCGCCTCGTGCCCGAGCGCCTGGTTCCAGTGGTAGTGGAGGATCTTCCGGCCCGCCTCCGCCATCGGATCCGAGGCTCGTACGCCCACCGGCTTCGCCCGGCTGTTGGGTTTCGGGGATGAGGAGGCTGCGACCTCCAAGGAGAAACTCGCGCCGACGGGGTGTCGCTCAATGCGCTGGCTGGCCCCTGACATGACCGGGGTCGCGCCCTCCACCAGCGAGAGCGCCCGCTCGAACTTGGAGAGCGACTGCGGGCGCAGGCCGAACGGGCGAAGCAGTTGACCGAGCGCCTCGAGGTCGGCGCCGCTGCCGGGAGGGCTCAGCTCGATCTCCATCTCGCAGGCCGTCGCCCCGCCGGCGAACTCGACGCGATCCAGCGAAATCGTTGCGATCCGCTGATCCCGTCGCGTCACCGAACGAGTCGTCCGGTGCTGATGCAGGGTGAGAAACTCGACGAGCGGCTTACCTCGTGTGAGCTGAAGGACGATGTCCCGGGGCGCACCCGAGGGCCATTGCTCCGGCGGCGCATCGAGCGGGACCTCCATCTCCTGCTCGAACCGGCGGTGCACGGCGCCGAGGGCGCCGCCCAGCCCCTTCACCGTCACCAGCTCGGGACCACCCGCCTGGCCGACGCGCCGCCGGCACGTGTGGCCGCTCTGGAGCAGGTCCCGGCCCGGCGTGTCCACGTAGCGATCGGTCATTCGCTGCTCGCCGCTGGGAACGAGTCGGTAGTCCCCCAGGCTCTCGAGGGACAGCAGCGTCTCGAAGCTCGAATCGTCCGGTACCGCGAACTTGGCCTCGATCTCCATGCGAATCGGCAACCTCCTGGCGCCTCGCGGTCCGGGCGGGCGCGGCTCCCCATGGAATCGGCAGAGGCGGACGTGGGCGTCACCGGAATCGAAACCCCGGATCAGACTACAGCCGTGCGGGCGCCCGGGCACGCGTCCCCGGCGCGAAGCGCATGGCACTCCCCCGGATCATCAGGACCTTCACGGCGTCGTTCACGACAAGACACGCCACGAGCGCGTACGTGAAAATCAGCAGCGTCTGCAACCAGGGCAGGGGTGTCAGTCCCGGGAGGCCCACACGCGTCAGCGACGTGCCGACGAAGACATCCGCCACGAGAGCCGTCATGAGCGTCCTGCTGGGCAGGCTTGCCCAGAAGTTGCGCCGCTCCCGCGCCGACACGACGGAGAAGACCGCGAAGTAGAGCAACATCAGGAAACTGAACGTGCAGAGGGCATGGCCATTCGAAGCCAATCCCCACCGGGACCAGCCGTACCAGAGGAGGAGGAGCGCCTCGGCGACCATGGCCAATCCCAGGGCCACGGACACGATGACGTAGCCCCCGATGTTCCAGGTCTCCGGCGCCCGTGACGATCGCACGCGGTCCGTGGCGAGCGAGATCTTCGCGAAGTCCGTCATGAATACGAGGAGCAGCATCGCAAAGGCGGAGATCACGAACTTACCGGTCACCGCGAAGGCGACGGCCACGAAGGCCGCCTTCAGGATCGTGCGGCTGATCTTGTTGACGATCCAGGTCAGGATGCGCTGGTAGATCGTCCGCCCCTGTTCGACCAGCGTCACGATGTTCGTGAGCCCGGGCTCGGTCAGCACGACGCTCGCGGCCCCCTTGGCAACGTCGGTCGCGGTGCTCACGGCGATGCCGACCTCCGCCTGGCGCAATGCGGGCGCATCGTTGACGCCGTCGCCGGTCATGCCGGTCACGTGCCCGGCGGCCTGCAGGTGCTGGACGACAACGTACTTGTCTTCCGGGTAGATCTCCGCGAACCCATCGGCGCCGGCGAAGAGATCAGCGATCTTGTCAACCGCCTGCGCCGCGGCGGCCTTGAGGTCGCCCACGCGCCGGATGTCGGACAACCCCACGCCGCGGGCCATCTCCCTCGCGACCGCCAGCGCATCTCCGGTGAGCATCTTCACCGAGACCCCGAGGCCACGGAGCGTGGCGATGAGTGGCCTGGCGTCGGGCCGGGGCGGATCGAACAGCGTCACCAGACCGACCAGCACCGGGGTGCCGGTTGCCGGGCCGCGCGCGACTGCGAGCGACCGGTAGCCCTTCAGCGCCGACTCGCTGACACGCGACTCCAACGCCTCGATCGCGGAGGGCTCCAGCCCGCAGGCTTCAGCGACCGTACGCACGGCGCCCTTCATGACCCGCTGCCGCACGTCGTTCTGCTCCACCACCGCTTCCGTCCGCCGGTTCTTCGCGTCGAACGGCGCGAACGACACGGGGGTGACCGGGGGCAGGCCGTCGAATACCCTGCGGTCCCTCGCTGCAGCGAGGAAGGCCAGGTCGATCGGATCCTGGTTCGATTCCTGCGAGGCCAGCGCGCCCGCGACCAGCACGTCCGCTTCGGTCGCACGCTCGAGCGGAATCACGCCCGTGACGGCGAGCTGGTTCATGGTGATCGTGCCGGTCTTGTCCACGCAGAGCACGTCCATGGTGGCGGCGTCCTCGGCCGCGCTCAGGCGGGTCACCAGCACGCCCCGTCTCGCCAGCTCCCGCGACCCCACCGCCATGCTCACCGTGAACATGACGGGCAGGGCGACCGGAACGGCGCTCATCAACAACACGAGCAGGAGTGGCAGCATCTGCAGCAGCGGCACGCCCCGGATCAGGGACAGGACGAGCACCACGGCGAGGAGGGCGCCGACGATGACGAACAGCCAGCGGACGACCTTCGAGACGACCGCCTCGATGTGCAGCTTCGGCCTCGCCTGCTGCACGAGCACCGTGGTGCGGCCAAAGAACGTCTGCGCTCCGGTCAGCATCACCACGCCGTTGCCCTCGCCCCGGCGTACGACGGAACCCGACGAGAGAACCTCGCCCGGCGCCTTGTCCGCGTCCGTCGATTCGCCGGTGAGCGCGGACTGGTCGATGCTCATCGCCCCGGTCAGGAGCTTGACGTCCGCGGGCACGATGTCACCGGGACGCACCCGGATGATGTCGCCCGGGACCAGCTCCCGAGCGGGAACAACCTGCCAGGCGGACTCACGCAGCACTCGCGCGCTGACCTGCAACCTGCGCCGCAGCGTCTCCACGACGCCGGCTGCCCGGTGCTCCTGCATGAACCCCAGAATGGCGTTGACCACGAGCAGGACGCCCACGACAACAAGGTCCGAGTCGTTCCGCATCACGGCCGAGAGGACCATGATGAGTTCCAGCATCCACGCCGACACGCCCCAGAACTTGGCGAGAAACATCCGGACCGGATGCGCCCGGGCCTCGGTGACCTCGTTGTAGCCGTAGGCCTCCCGGCGCCTGTCCACTTCGGCGCGGGCGAGGCCCGCGACGGGGTCCACGTGGAGAGCCGCGAGCGTGTCAGGGACGGACGCGGCAGCGATGCCAGGCGTCTTGAACTCCGGCGCCTTCGCGCGCGCCCGCTCGGGCGCCAGGCTATTCGTGGCTGCAGGCAGGGCGGAACCTGTCAACGAGCTCGAGACACTCGCATCGTGAGCCTACTGAGCAGCGGCCGGATGAGCGAGGAGTTGGACGTCGATCCAGCTCGCGAGCAACCGAACTTCATTGCCCGGGTGGCGGTTGCCAGAGTTCGACTTTGTTGCCCTCGGGATCCATGACCCAACCGAACTTCCCGTACTCCGAGTCGTCGGTCTTCTCGAGCACGTTGCAACCCTCCTCGCGCAGTGCCTTGAGAAGCCCTGCCAGATCTTCGACTCGATAGTTGACCATGAACGTCGACTTGCTGGGAGCGAAGTGCTTGCCGTCCGCTGGACCGATGGACCAGGCCGTGGTTCCCTTGGTCGGGTTGCCTTCGGAGTCAGTCCAGTCGAACGCCGCTCCGCCCCAGGCCTGAACGTCGATTCCGAGGTGCTTCTTGTACCAATCGCATAGCGCCCTCGGATCCTTGGCGCTCATGAAGATGCCGCCGATGCCTGTGACTCTTCGCATTCGGACCTCCGGTGTTGGCTGAACTCTCAGAGGGTGGCGTTGCGGACGTTCAACGAGCAGTCGATCGATCGGTGTAGCCGAATGTGCGTCCGTTCGGGTTCTGGCCAATCGAAATGCCCGTCACGGACCTGCCGACTCGGCGTCTTGACCCGAACACTTTGCGCCAACGGCATTCGCCCGGCAAGCAGGCGCGTTGCGAGCCGGCGGCAGCGAAGCGCGTGCGCGAGCGGCGCGTTCTTCGGCAGCCCAGTCGGCGGACTCCCCACTGCCGAAATCCGGA
>CAYSWZ010000176.1:0-4383 GCA_964434945.1 uncultured bacterium
AGCGCGGTCAGGTCGCGGCCGAACTGGTTCAGGGCCGGCGTCTCCGCCCGCTCCTCGCCGCGCTCGGTGGTCGCGGACGAGCTCGGGGTGCCGCCGAGGAGCTTGAGCGTCTCCTCGCGCACGCGCTTGCGGTCGACGCCGAGCTCGAGCAGCACCTTCGCGGCCACGCCCTCGCCCTCGCGGATCAGCCCGAGCAGGAGGTGCTCCGTGCCGACGTAGTTGTGGCCGAGCGAACGTGCTTCTTCCACAGCGAGTTCCAGCACGCGCTTCGCACGTGGCGTGAACGGGATCTCGCCGATCGTCATGGTCCCGCCCGAGGCGCTCACCATGTTCTCGACCTCCTGCCGGATGCGGTCGAGGTCGAGCCCGAGGTTATTGAGCACCGTCGCCGCGATGCCCTCGCCCTCGCGGATCACGCCGAGCAGCAGGTGC
Source organism: uncultured bacterium (assembly GCA_964434945.1). Classification (GTDB taxonomy): domain Bacteria; phylum Eisenbacteria; class RBG-16-71-46; order RBG-16-71-46; family RBG-16-71-46; genus JAIOPA01. The sequence continues at coordinate 433 of CAYSWZ010000176.1, forward strand.
TCGGTCCCGATGTAGTCGTGCTGGAGGCGCGCCGCTTCCTCGCGCGCCAGGTAGATGACCTTGCGGACCCGCTCGGTGAACTTGTCGTGCATGGTGGTGTGGCCTCCCGGCCGGTCGGCCGGAGGGCGCTCCTCCTCAGGATTATGGGTTGGCGTCCCGGGTCCCGCGCTCGGCGGCGGCCAGCCGCTCGCGCACGACACGGGCTCGATGGATGTTTCGTTCGGACGGCGCCATCTCCACGCCGATCTGGCGCTGGAGGTGGGCCGGTTGGGTGCGCACCAGCAACTCGTTCACCACGCTCAGCGGGCACAGGCCGTCGAGCCCCATGGCCACGCCGAGCCGGACCGCCGAGCACAGGTTGATGACTTCCTTGGCCTGGATCGAACGGCAGTAGCGCAGTGTACCGTAGGCGCGCCAGACCTTGTCCTCGAGCTGCGTCCGCGCGTCGCGCACCATGCGTTCGCGCGCGCGCTCCTCCTCCTCCATGATCTTCCGCGTCACGCGTTCGAGCTTGTCGATGGAGTCGCGCTCGCTGGTGCCGAGCGTGGTCTGGTTCGAGATCTGGAACAGGTTCCCCATGATCTCGCTGTGCTCTCCGTACAGCCCGCGCACGTTCAGGCCGACCTGCATGACGCTCTTGAGCACGCGCTGGATCTCCTCGAGCAGGACGAGCGCCGGCAGGTGGATGAGCACGGACGCGCGGAGCCCCGTGCCCGCGTTCGTCGGGCACGCGGTCAGGTAGCCGATCTCGTCCGAGAACGCGTAATCGAGCGACTGGTCGAGCACGTCGTCGGTGGAGTCCGCGAGCGACCACGCCTCCGCCAGCTGGAAGCCGGGCGTGAGGGCCTGCAGCCGGAGGTGGTCCTCCTCGTTGATCATGATCGACACCCGTTCATCGGGCGCGAGGTAGATGCCGCGCGGGCGGGCGCCGTCACCCAGCTCGTGCGAGACGAGGTGGCGCTCGACCAGGACCTGGCGCTCGATCGGGGTGCAGTCCTGCATCTTGAGCAGCAGTCCGCCGGCGAGCGCCGTGGACGGCGCGACCGCACTCCCCACGCTGGCGAGCACGCCGTGCAACTGCTCGTCCGCCGCGCGGTGCGTGAACGGCACGTCGCGCAGGTTGCGCGCGAGCCGGATGCGCGTCGACAGCACCATGTCGGCGTGCGGGCCCTCGCCCTGCAGCCAGGGCGCGCTCGACACGAACAGCTCCTCGAACGATCGCGGCGCGCTCACGGGCGCTCTCCCGGCGTGGACGTCTGGCGCTCGGCCTCGAGCCGGCGGATCTCGTCGCGCAGGCTCGCGGCCTTCTCGAAGTCCTCTCGTTCGACCGCCCGCTGCAGGTCGTCGTGCAACCGCTGGATCTGGCGCGTGCTCGTCACCACGCCGCCGCCGCGCGCCGGCGACTTGCCGCGATGGCGCGTGTCGCCGTGAATGCGCCGCAGCAGCGGCCGGAGCTGGAACTGGAACGCCGCGTAGCACTCGCTGCAGCCCAGCCGGCCCGTCTCCTTGAACGACGAGTAGAGGAGGCCGCAGCGCGGGCACTGCACGTGCCCGACCCGCTCCTCCTCCGTGTGGGTCATCGCGTCCACCATGCCCGCCAGGAGATCGGCGATCTCGAACTTGTGCTGCTGCGCAGGGGAGTGCATCCCCTTCTCCTCGGCGCAGCGCTCGCACACGTGGATCTCCGACATCTTGTTGTCGTGGATCTCCGTGAAGTGGACGCTGGCGGGATTCTTGCCGCAGATCTGGCAGAGCATGGCGACCTCTAGGCGGGGTTCAGGCGGCCGTCCTCGAGCCGGAGGACACGGTCCGCCATGCCGGCGAGCCTATCATTGTGGGTCACCAGCACAACCGTCTGATGCCGGTCATGCGCCAGCGACGACAGGAGAGTGTGAAGTTGGGACGCCGCGGCGCCGTCGAGGTTCCCGGAGGGCTCGTCGGCCAGCAGCAGGCCCGGCTCGGGGGCCACGGCCCGCGCCACCGCAACGCGCTGCGCCTCGCCCCCCGAGAGCTCGGAGGGAACGTGCGCGCGGCGCGCGTCGAGATGCAGCGCGGACAGCACCACGCGGGCGCGGTCCCGCGCGGCCTCGAACGACTGTCCCGCCAGCAGCAGCGGCATCATCACGTTCTCCTCCGCGGTGAACTCCGGCAGCAGGTGGTGGAACTGGAACACGAACCCCAATTGCCGCGCCCGCAACAGGCAGCGCTGCTCCTCGTCGAGCCCCTCGAGCGCCTGCCCCGCCAGTTCCACGCTCCCCCGGTCCGGCCGGTCGAGCGTGCCCAGCACGTTGAGGAGCGTGGTCTTTCCCGAGCCCGAAGCCCCGACTATCGCGAGAAGCATGCCACGCGGAACCTCGAGGTCCACGCCCCGGAGCACCTCCAGCCGGCCGGCCGGGCCCGTGTAGGCCTTGTGGATGCCGCGCGCCACCAGGGCGAGCCTGCTCGGGCCATCACCCGTCGCCACATCGGGTTCCGCGCTCGGGCTCACAAATGTTCTCAAACGATCTGCCGGATGGCTTCGATCGGGTCCAGCCGGGAGGCCCGCCACGCCGGGTACCAGGCGGCGGCCAGACACAATACCAGGGCGGCCAGAATCACGGCAGCGAAGTCCCCTCCCTCGGGCCGGAGCGGCAGTGTTTCGATGAAGTAGACGTCGCCCGGCAGGCGGACGAACGGGTAGCGCTGGAGCAGCACGATCAGCACGCTGCCGAGCAGCGCCCCGGTCGCCGTCCCCAGGACGCCGATCAGCAGCCCCTCGCCGAGGAACACGGTGAGCACCAGCCCGGGTGTCGCCCCCATCGTGCGCAGCACACCGATGTCGCGGCGCTTCTCGAGCACGACCATGAACAGCGTGCTCACGATGTTGAACGCGGCCACGAGCACGATCAGCGCCAGGATCACGAACATCACCGCCTTCTCGAGCTTCATCCACGTGAACAGGTTCCGGTTCAGGTCGATCCAATTGTTCGCGCGCAGCTCGGGTCGCCCGGTCGCGATCCGCAATCGCTCGGCCTCCGCGGGGGCGGCGAACATGTCGGTGAGCTTGATCTCGACGCCGGTGACGCGTTCGCCGAGGTCGAAGAATCGCTGCGAGGCGCCCACGGAGGTGAACCCGAAACTCGAATCGTACGTGTAGAGCCCGGACGCGAACAGCGCCACGACGCGAAACGCGCGCAGCTTGGGGGCGTAGCCGAAGGCGGAGGTGTGGTCGCCCTGGAGCGTGGCGAGCAGCACGCGGTCGCCCGGCTTCGCCGCCAGCTTGGCCGCCAGTTCGGTGCCGAGCACGATTCCCGGTTCGCCGGAGAGCGTCACGTTCGGGATCGAGTCCAGCGGCGGCGTGAGCGCGCGGCTCACCGTGGTGACCTGGCGCTCGCTGGCGAGGTCCACGCCTTTCACGACGATGCCCTCGGAAAGGCCGTCGTGGAACACCATCGCCTTGGCGTAAGTGAACGCCGATGCGCCTACGACGCCGCGCTCGTGTTCCAGCCGCTTCGCGATCGCCGGGCCGTCGGCGATGCCGTCCGTGGTCGCGCCCAGCAGCACGACGTGCGCGTCCGTGCCGGCGATGCGCGACTGCACCTCGCCCTCGAAGCCGTTCATCACCGCGAGCACCACGAGCAGCGCCGTCACCCCCACCGCCACGCCGGCGATGCTAATGCCGGTGAGCGTGCGCACGAACCCGGTCCGCGGTCGCGCCCGCAGGTACCGGCCGGCGATCCACAGCGGCAGTCTCACCGGCGCCCCGGACCCGCGTTCGGCCGCCGGACCTCTTCGGCCGGCGCCTCTTCGGGGCGGTCGTCCTCCACGGGTCGGCCCTCCTCGGGGCGGAGCTGCGGGAACAGCAGCACATCGCGGATCGAATGCGAGTCGGTCGCGAGCATGACCAGCCGGTCGAGGCCGATCCCGACGCCGCCGGTGGGGGGCATGCCGTACTGGAGCGCGCGCAGGTAG
>CAYSWZ010000177.1:0-10014 GCA_964434945.1 uncultured bacterium
GTCGTACGCTCGCAGCAGGCGGGACCACTCCGCGATCCGCGGGAAGCGCGAGGCGGGCGGCTCGTCGCCGAAGTAGTAGCCGAGGAACGCGGCGTGATCGCGATACGTCGTGACGATGCTGTCGAGCGTCGCGAGCGACGAGGGATCGGACTCGCTCACGCGGTCGAAGCGGAGGTCGAGCAGCAGGTTCTTCACGCCGACGGGCTCGGAACAGGCGAGGCGCAGGAGATTCTCCGGCGCCGTGCCCGGGTCCTCCCATGCCAGCACCGTGGTGTTGAGCCCCGCGTTGGCCAGCTCGGCGTAGCGCGCGGGCGTCGTCGAATCCGCCGGCGGCGCGACCCAGCCGAACAGCGCGAACCGGGGCAGCGAGGCGGTGCCCGGGTTCACGATTCCCGCCGCGGGCAGGGCGGGCGCTCGCACGGGAGCGCGGTCCCCGGCCGCCGTGGCCGCGGCCAACGACGTGACGAGCAGCACGCAGAGCAGGATTCTCAAGGCTCTCCTCGACGTGGCCATGCTTGAAAGAGTTCGGGCAATTCCCTAGGTTGCCCCGGTGCTCGAACGATTACGGGGCCTCATCCTCGGCGGTCGCAAGAACCTTTTCGACCCGAAGATCCACCACCAGCTCGCGCTCATCGCGTTCTTTGCCTGGGTAGGCCTCGGTTCCGACGGACTGTCGTCGTCGTCCTATGGCCCCGAGGAAGCGTTCCTCGCCCTCGGCTCGCACACGCACCTGGCACTGTACCTGACCGTGGCCATGGTGCTCACCGTCTTCCTCATCTCCGCCTCCTACACCCAGATCATCGAGTTGTTCCCGAGCGGCGGCGGCGGCTACCTGGTGGCCACGAAACTGCTCGGGACCACGCCGGGCGTCGTCTCGGGCAGCGCGCTGGTGGTGGACTACGTGCTCACCATCGCCATCTCGGTGGCCTCGGGCGTCGACGCCATCTTCTCGTTCCTGCCCCACGCGTTCCAGCCGCTCAAGCTGCCGGTCGCGATGCTGGTCGTCGGCGGACTGAGCGCGCTCAACCTGCGTGGGGTCAAGGAATCGGTGGCGGTGCTGATCCCGATCTTCCTCGCGTTCGTGGGGAGCCACGTGGTCCTGATCGCGTTCGGCATCTTCAGCCACTTCGGCGCGTTCGGGAACCTGCTCGGCGACACGCTGCGGGATACGCACTCGGCGGTCGGGGAGCTCGGGATGTTCGGCGTCCTCGCCCTGTTCCTGAAGGCCTTCTCGCTCGGCGGCGGCACGTTCACCGGGATCGAGGCGGTGAGCAATGGCGTGCAGATCCTGCGCGAGCCGCGGGTCAAGACCGGCAAGCGGACGATGCTGTACATGAGCTGTTCGCTCGCGTTCACGGCAGGCGGCATCCTGCTCTGCTACCTGTTGAGCCACGTCTCGCCGGAGTCCGGCCGGACGCTCAACGCCTCGCTGTTCACCCTGCTCGCGGGGAACTGGGCCCTCGACGGAATCCACTTCGGACCGTGGGTGGTCATTTTCGCGCTGGCCGCGGAGGGTGCGCTGCTGTTCGTCGCGGCCCAGACCGGGTTCATCGACGGCCCGCGCACCATGAGTGTGATGGCGCTCGACAGCTGGCTGCCGAAGCGCTTCGCCCACCTGAGCGAACGCCTGGTCACGCAGAACGGGGTCATCACCATGGGGCTCGCGGCGATCGCGACGCTGGTCTACACCGGCGGCGACGTACGGATCCTCGTCGTCATGTACTCCATCAACGTGTTCCTCACGTTCACGCTGTCGCAGCTCGGCATGGTGCGGCACTGGTGGGAGGTGCGCGCCACAGAGGCGCACTGGCATCGCCGGCTCCTGCTGTCCCTGATCGGCACCATGGTCACGGCCGGGATCCTCGTGGTGACGGCGGTGATCAAGTTCGAGAAGGGCGGCTGGGTGACGCTGGCCGCGACCGGTGCGTTTATCCTGCTGTGCATGTTCATTCGCGCGCACTACACGCGCGTGCGCGGCGTGCTCAAGAGCCTCGACGAGGTGCTGTCCGACCTGCCCATGCCCGAGCGCGAGTCCGGCGCCGAGCTGGCGCCCGAAGGACCCACCGCCGTGGTCCTCGTGGAGGCGTATGCCGGGCTCGGCATCCACACGCTGCTCACCGTCCAGCGCATGTTCCCGCGCCACTTCAAGAACCTGGTGTTCGTCTCGGTCGGCCTCGTCGACTCGGGACAGTTCAAGGGCGCCGACAGCGTGCATGCGCTGGAGGCCAAGGTCCGCGGCGACCTCGAGCGCTACGTCGAGCTGGGCCAGCGCATGGGCTTCTACTCCGAGTACCGTTACACGCTCGGCACCGATCTGATCGAGGAGCTGGAGCAGATCTGCCATGATCTGCAGAAGGAGTTCCGGCGCTCGATCGTGTTCGCCGGGCAGCTCGTGTTCCAGCGCGAGACCGTGTTCACGCGTACGCTGCACCACGAGACGGCGTTCAGCATCCAGCGCCGGCTCCAGTTCGCCGGCATCCAGGTGATCATTCTGCCGATCCGGGTCTGGGAGAAACGGAAGACGGCCTGAGACCGCGTGGTGCGCACGGCGCGCCGGTCGCGACCCGCAGCCTGCAAGGGAGGCACCCATGTACACGCTCGACCTGAACCGCACGCACGCGCTCGTGCTCGGCGTGGCGAACCATCGCAGCCTGGCGTGGGCGATCGCCCAGCAGTTGCACGGAGCCGGCGCGGCGCTGTGCCTGACCTACGCCGGCGAGCGCCTGAAGAGCGGAGTCGAGGAACTGGCCGCGACTCTACCCGGCACGCTCGTGCTGCCGTGCGACGTCACGGACGACGCGCAGATCGATGCGGTGGCGAAGACGCTCGGCGAGCGCTGGGGCTCGATCGAGATGCTCGTGCACGGCGTGGCGTTCGCGAACAAGGCGGACCTCGAAGGTTCGTTCGTCGCCACCTCGCGCGAGGGCTTTCGCGTCGCGCTCGAGGTGAGCGCGTATTCGCTGGTGAACGTCACGAACCGCGTGCTGCCGCTGCTCGAGAAGCACGGCGCCGCGATCCTCTCGCTCACCTACCTCGCGGCCGAGCGTGCGGTGCCGTCGTACAACGTGATGGGGAGCGCCAAGGCCGTGCTGGAGCAGGCGACGCGCCAGATGGCGTACGAGCTGGGCCCGAAGCGGATTCGTGTCAACGCGGTGAGCGCGGGGCCCGTCAACACGCTCGCGGCGCGCGGCATCCGCGGCTTCACCGGGATGCACAAGGACCACGCCGAGCGCGCGGCCCTGAAGCGCAACATCACGCAGGAGGAGGTCGGGAAGGCCGCCCTGTTCCTGCTCTCCGACATGGCGAGCGGCGTGACCGGCGAAGTGCTCTACGTGGACGCCGGCTACCGGATCATGGGGGTCTGACCTCGCGGGCGAGGCGCCACGCGGATGTGGCGCGCGCCGCTCGAACGCTTCCCCGGCCGGCGCCCGCGCCCCGCGCGCCATTGCACCCTGCACGGCGGGGCCCCTTCCCCCGCCCCGGGAATACCCGCGGCCGGCCGGCGTACCTCTCGCGTGACCGATCCGGCGTACCCCCCATCGAGCCCGAGAGGAGAACACCATGAAGCGCTCCGCAGCCACGCTCCATCCGACCGCCGGCGCCCCGGCACGCCGGGACCGCAGCGCGGATCCGCCCGTCCGCCTCGCCCGTTTCGCCGCCGTCCTGTTCGGCGTCGTGCTCTTCGCCACCGCCGCGGCGCCCGCCCGCGCGTGGGACGATCGGAATGACCTGACTCCCGCGCGCAGCCTCCGGGATATCGAGACGTGGGCCGATGGCCGACTCGTCGACGTGCAGCTCCGCGTGGACGGCGAGGCCTCGCCGCTCTACGTGGGCCCGGGCCACGACGACCGCCGCTACTTCCAGGCATTCGCCGGGCGGAACTATTCGGTCGTGCTCCGCAACAACACCGGCCGCCGGGTCGCGGTGCTGCTCGCCGTGGATGGCCTGAACGCCGTGAACGGGGAGATTTCCGGACTGCGGCCGAACGAGGACATGTACGTGCTCGGCGCCTGGGAGCAGGCGACGATCCGCGGCTGGCGCACGTCGCTGAACGAGGTCCGCCGGTTCGTGTTCGTGGACGAGCGCAGGAGCTACGCCCAGCGCACCGGCCAGGCCAACTCCGACATGGGCTGGATCCGGGTGCTGAGTTTCCGCGAGCAGCAGCCGTGGTGGCCGTCGCGGCTCGAGGCACCCGAGGTCCGGGCGAAGTCGCAATCCCGCGACGACCGCGCCCAGGCACCGGCGCCGGTGCCAACCGACGACGCTCCGCGCGCGCAGTCCGACGAGATGAAGGACGGCGCGCCCGTGCCGAGCGCGAAGGGCGCGGCGCCGCAGGAGCAGGACAACCTCGCGCGTGGCGGGCAGCAGGGCGGCGGCTTCCCCGGCACCGGCTGGGGCCAGCGCCAGCAGGACCGGGTCCATCGCACGCAGTTCACGCCCGACCCCGTCGCCGTGGACCACCTGATCTTCCGCTACGAGTACGCCTCCGGCCTCGAGGCCCTCGGCATCCTGCCCGTCGGCGCCTACCCCGACCGCCTCAACGAGCGGGATGGCCAGGTTGGCTTCGCCAAGCCGCCAAGGTGGTAACACATCGGCAGCGACTACCTCGGGAACGCCTTCGCAGAAGGCCTCCATCGCCAGCTTGTGACTCAATGCGCGAACAGCAATCGCAAGCCCACGAGTGCCAGCGCGACCGCCAGCCCGCGAAGAATCAGTGCCGGGTGAACGCGCGAAGAAGCCCGCGCCCCGAGCGGCGCGCCCACCAGCACGCCGACCGCGAGCGGCAGCGCGCGGCCGAGCCCGGGGAGCAGCGTCCCGTCGGCCACGTGCACGAGCACTCCAGTGAGTGAAAGGATGGCCAGCACGAAGTGCGACGTCGCGGTCGCCACGTGGACCGGGAAGCCCAGTGCGAACACCATGAGCGGCACGTGCAGGATCCCGCCGCCGATCCCGAGCAGGCTCGAGACGAACCCGACCAGCACGCTGAGCGCGGCGCCGGCCGCGATCCTCCGCCGGTAGTGGTGCACCGTACCGTCGGCCTCCACGAGCGTGTGGTGTCCGGGCGGCGGCACGGACGCCGGGGCAGGGTGAGGACGCAACACGATGGCCGCCGCGCCCACCAGCAGCACGACTCCGAGCATGGGGTCGAACACGCGCCGGTCGAGATGCGCGGTCGCGAGGGCTCCGAGCACGGCGCCGGGCATCCCCGCCGCCGCGAACACGAGCCCGGCGCCCAGGTCAATGCGGCGCATGTGGGCGTACGCGACCGAACCCGCGGACGCGTTCGCGCACACCACGCACAGCGAGATGGCGGTCAGCACGCTCGCCGGATCGTGCGGGTAGGCGAACACGAGCAGCGGCAGCAGCAGGAATCCGCCGCCGGCGCCGATCATGGTCCCGAACGCGCCGAGCCCGATCCCGAGCGCGAGAAAGCCGAGTAATGAGAGTGGGTTCATGTCCTGCCGGTGAATGGCGGCTCCCGCCCGGGACGCCGGCACCGGGGAATCCCGGGCGGGCTCCCGCGCGGCAACGCGCACGCCGGAGCTATCCCGAGAACATGCTCTTTGCCACGAACAGCAGGTTCGCGGGGCGCTCCGCGAGCCGCCGCATGTACCACGGGAACCAGTGGACGCCGTAGCTGATGAGCACGCGAACGTTGCGCCCGGATTTCGCGAGCCGCTGCTGCTCGCCGCGCTGGATGCCGTAGAGCATCGCGTATTCGTAGTCCTTCGCGCCCACACCGAGCTTGAGGGCGGTGCCTTCGAGGCGGCCGATCAGCAGGCTGTCGTGGGTGCCGAGCGTGGCCCACGCTCCCTGTGCGCGCGCGGGCCCGCTCCACAGGCGCTCGGCCATCCAGTGAAAGTTCTCGTCCACCTCGTGCTTGTCCGGGAAGGCGAGCTCGGCCGGCTCGGCGTAGGCGCCCTTCACGATCCGGATCGCCGGGCCGAGCGGCATCAGCGACTCGAGGTCGGCGCGCGTGCGACGCAGGTAGGCCTGGAGGCAGATCCCGACGTTCGGGTGCGTCTCGCGCATCTTCCGGTAGAGCGCCAGCGTCGCATCGGTGTAGGGCGTCCCCTCCATGTCGATCCACAGCCGGCTGCCGTGCACGCGCGCCGCCTCGGCCAGCGTGCGCGTGTGGTCCGTGCACATCGCCGGATCGATGTCGAGCCCGAGCTGCGTCGGCTTTACCGACACCTCCCCGATCAGGTTCGCGGCGCGGATGCGTTCCAGCACGCCGAGGTAGTGGGCGAGCACGCCGTCCGCCTCGGACTTGTCGCGCAGGTTCTCGCCCAGGTGCGTGAGCGTGACACCGATGCCGAGCCGGTTCTGCTCGCCGGCCGCGACCAGCGCCTCGTCGAGCGTTTCGCCCGGCATGAAGCGCCGCACCGCGAGTTTCACGAACTGGCGGTTCGTCGCCTGGCGTTGGAGCCACGCACTCCGCGAGCCGGCGAGCAACAGATTGCGCATCGGGTTCATGAGCAGGGCCCGTGAGGTGGGTCGGGAGGTGAACGACGACGGAGACTAGCAGAGCGACCGGCTGGCGTCCCGCGAGCCCATCAAGCACCATGCGCCGACGTGAACCTGCGCACACTCGAGCTGGATGCCGACGCCGCGACCGTGCAGCGCTGGGAAGGATTCGTGGCGGCCTGTCCCGAGGCCACGTTCTTCCATCGCGCCGCATGGCGATCGGTGCTGGCCCGGACGTTCCGCCAGCGCCCGTACTTCCTCTACGCCGAGGAGGCCGGAGAGATCCGCGGCGTGCTCCCGCTGGCGCGGCAGAGGAGCCTCCTGTTCGGGGACGCGCTCGTGTCGTCGCCGTTCTGCGTCTACGGCGGCGTTGCCGCCGACTCCGACGCCGCGCGCGCGCTGCTCGAGGAGGCCGCGGTCGCGCTCGGCGAGAGCCTCGGCGTCGACCACGTCGAGTTCCGCTACCTGCGGCCGCATCGCGACGACTGGGTGCGGCTCACGAACAACTTCACGTTCCGCAAGGCCATCGCGGACGACCCCGAGCGGAACCTGCTCGCGATCCCCCGCAAGCAGCGCGCCGAGGTGCGGAAGGGCATGGAACGGAAGCTCGTGGCCGCGGTCGGGAGCAGTCCGGATGCGTGCTGGGAACTCTACGCGGCGAGCGTCCACCGCCTCGGCTCGCCGGTCTACGCGCGCCGCTACTTCCACGAACTCAAGTCCGCGTTCGGCGACGATTGCGAGTTCTGGTTCGTGGAGCGGGACGGCCACCCGGTGGCATCGCTCCTGAGCTTCTACTTCCGCGACGAGGTGATTCCCTACTACGCCGGCAGCAGCGGCGGCGGTCGTGACGGCGAGGTGCACCCCTACATGTACTGGTCGCTCATGAACCACGCCGCGGCCCGCGGCGCCCGGCTGTTCGACTTCGGGCGGAGCCCGGTCGACAGCGGCGGTTACGCGTTCAAGAAGAACTTCGGGTTCGAGCCGCAGCCACTCTCCTACGAATACCGGCTGGTGAAGGGAACGCACGCACCGGACGCCGATCCCAAGAGCCCGAGGTACGCGCTCATGGTGGGCACGTGGCGGAGGCTTCCGCGCTGGCTGGCGGACACGCTCGGGCCCTGGGCGGCGCGGCAGATCGGCTGACTCAGGCGCCGGGCGCGCCTCCGAGCTCCTTCTTCATGTTGTACATGCCGTGCCCGCCCTTCTCGTAACGCCGCGTCACCTCGAGGCCCTTGCCGAGGTAGAGCTTCACCGCCGGAGCGTTGTCGGCGTGCACGTTCAGCTCGTAGCGGGCGATGCCCTGCGCCGCGAACGCCGCGTGCGCCGCGTCCATGAGCGCGGCGCCCACGCCCCTGCCGCGGGCCCGGCCGCTCACGCCGAGGTAGACGAGCTCGGGCACGGCCGGCACGCTGGCCGTGCCCGAGGTGAGCTTGGCGAACAGCGCCCGTGCGAGGCCGATGGGGTTCGCGGTCAGCACGAAGCTCGCGATGTCCCCCGCGCCCGCCAGCAGCGTCCGTGGGAAGAGCTGGCGGATGTCGGGGGTGATCATCACGAACCCGAGCAGCCGGCCGGATTCCTCCGCCACGCACACCGTCGCGGCGCCGCGCGTGATGGCGTTGGCGTAGAAGCGCCGGACCACGGTCCGCCCGAGCGGCGTGAAATCGCTCACGTCGCCGGGCAGCGTCTCCATGTGCAGTGCGGCGAGGGCGGGTGCATCGGCGGGTAGGGCGAGACGCGTGATCACTGGGGGCGGCTCCACGGGTACGGGAACATACGCGGGCACGATACACCACGAATCTGCTATTGCTCCCCGGCATGAGCGACGCTCCCGGCCGCGCGCGCGCCCAACGCGCGTGGTGCCTGTACGACTGGGCCAACTCCGTGTTCGCCACCAGCGTGGTGGCCGCCATCCTGCCGGTCTACTTCGCGCGCACCGCGGCGAAGACCATGCCGGCGCACGAAGCCACGGCGCTGTGGGGTTACGCGAGCGCGGCCGCACTCGCCGTGACGGCGGTGCTGTCCCCGCTCGTCGGGGCGCTTGCCGACCAGTCGCGCCGGCGGAAGCCGCTGCTGCTCGCGTGCGTGGTGCTCGGCGCCGCGGGCACGCTGGGACTGGCGCTCACGCCCGGGGGAGCGTGGCATGGCCTGCTGATCGCGTTCGCGCTGGCGTTCATCGCGTTTGCGACGGGCAACGTGCTCTACGACTCGCTGCTGCCCGCCGTCGCCGGACCGGAGGAGATGCACCAGGTCTCGGCGCGCGGGTTCGCGTGGGGCTACGTCGGCGGCGGCATCCTGCTGGCCGTCAACCTCGCCATGGTCACGATGCCGCAGCGCTTCGGCCTGCACGATGCCGCGACCGCCACGCGCGCTGCGTTCGCCACCGTCGCCGCCTGGTGGCTGGCGTTCTCACTGCCGCTGTTCCGCGACGTGCCCGAGCCCGAAGCCGAGCGGACGGGCGTGCCGGCGCGGCAACTGCCGGTCGCCGTGCTGCGACAACTGGGCGGCACGCTCCGGAGCCTCGGCCGCCAGCCGGACCTGCTCCGGTTCCTGGTGGCGTTCTGGCTCTACTCCGACGGGATCGGCACGATCATCAAGATGGCGACCATCTACGGCGTCGAGGTGGGACTCGGCGACAAGGACCTGATGGGCGCGCTGCTCATGGTGCAGATCGTCGCGGCGCCGGCGTCCATCGCGTTCGGCCGGCTCGCCGCGCCGCTGGGCGCGCGCGGAACGGTGATGCTCGGCATCGCCGGCTACGTCGGCATCAGCGTGTTCGCCTACTTTCTCCGCTCGCCGTGGCAGTTCTGGATGCTGGCGGCGCTGGTGGCGCTGTTCCAGGGCGGCACGCAGGCGCTGTCGCGCTCGATGTTCGCCTCGCTCGTCCCGCGCGAGAAGGCGAGCGAGATGTTCGGCTTCTACTCGGTGAGCGAGAAGCTCGCGGGCGTGGTCGGCCCGATCCTGTTCGGCGCCGTCACGCAGCTCACGCACGGAGGCCGGCTCGCCACGCTGACGCTCTTGCCGCTGTTCCTCGGCGGCGCGTGGGTGCTCTCGACCGTGGATCTCGAGCGCGGGAAGCGCGCGGCGGCGGTGGCCGGGGGCTGATGCGAGGCCGCGCTCAGCGCGCGGGGATCCCCGGCGGTCGAGATCGCTCCCGACGACGGACCCAGCTTGCGAGGCCCCACGCGACGGGCAGCATCGCGGCGGTGAACACGATGCTGCCCTCGGGGCCCGCCGGGCCGCCCGAGAGCCAGGCCGGGCCCGGAAGCGACGGGTGCAGGAGCGCCCCCGGCACCGAGGCGCCGCTCACCGGGACGCCGTAGACGAACGCCTCCGTCCAGTCGATGGCGGCGTGCGCGGCGATCGCCATCCACAGGTTTCCGGTGCCGCGGATCATGAGACAGAAGATCCCGCCGCCGAGCGCGATGTTGAGGCCCCCCAGCCAAGAGACGTGCGCGAACACGACGTGCTGGATGCCGAACCACAGCGAACTCACCGCGGCGGCCGGCCAGAATCCGAGTCCGCTCGCGAGCGTGAACAACGGGTAGC